>CAKQKN010000087.1 GCA_934249215.1 uncultured Clostridia bacterium | reverse complement strand
GACTGGAACGGCGCGAGAGAACCGTACATTCTCGGCACGGAAAACGACACGCTCAACGCAACGAGCATGTTGTTTATGAAGTTGCTCACGGGCAGAGCGCAGATGTTTGCCGACGTTCGTACATTTTGGTCGGGCGAATCGGTCAAGCGCGTTACGGGTTACGAACTTGAAGGCCATGCAAAAGATGCCGACGGTTTCATTCACCTTATCAACTCGGGCGCGTGCTGCGTTGACGCTTGCGGCGAAGTAAAGGACGAAAAGGGCAACGCCGTAATGAAAAAATGGTGGGAAGTTACCGACAAAGATATCGACACGATGATGGGCGCAACCACCTGGCCTTACGCAGACCTCGGATATTTCCGCGGCGGCGGATATTCGAGCCGTTTTGTGACGCGTGCGGAAATGCCCGCTACAATGATAAGGCTTAACCTTATCAAGGGGTTAGGACCTGTT
The DNA here is from genome assembly GCA_934249215.1 of uncultured Clostridia bacterium. Taxonomy (GTDB): domain Bacteria; phylum Bacillota; class Clostridia; order Christensenellales; family Borkfalkiaceae; genus HGM11416. Next base: position 9,051 of record CAKQKN010000087.1, on the reverse strand, counting down.
TTGCAGATAGTCGAGGGTTGGACGGTAAAACTTCCGGACGAAGTTACCGACAAACTGTGGAAGAGAACGGACTATACGTGGCCTTGTACTTGGTTTACGCCGCGCGTAACGGGCAAGGGAGCGTTTAAATCCGCTTACGACGTAATGAACAACTGGGGCGCAAACCACGGCGCGATTTCTTACGGACATATCGGCGCGGATTTAATCACCATGTGCTCGATGCTCCGTATTCCCGTTTGCATGCACAACGTTTGCGAAGACGATATTTATCGCCCCGCCGCGTGGAATGCTTTCGGTATGGACAGCGAAGGGCAGGACTACCGCGCTTGCGAAGCCTACGGACCTATGTATAAAAATATAAAAGCGTAAGCGACGCAATAAAGACTTGCGTATAGACAGGAGAATTTTTATGAATATGGATGAATTATGCAAACTTGACGACGTCGTATCCCGGAGCATATGCGCCGAAAACCCCGCCGGCGAAAAAGGCAAAGGCGGTGCCGCGGACATTCCCGAGAGCGAAAAAACCACCCACCCCGCACGAGAACTGGGGCGCGGCTGGAAGATCAAGCCCTTTCTGCGCCTCAATAAGCGCGAAACGATAACGCTCGCCGACATTAAAGGCGAAGGCGAAATAAGACATATATGGATAGTTCCGTCAGGGAAGTCGTCCTCAAGGAATCTCATTTTGAGAATTTTTTGGGACGATTGCAAAACCCCGTCCGTAGAATGTCCTCTCGGCGATTTCTTTTTCAACGGCTGGGACAGTTTTTTCCGCGTGAACAGCGCCGCCGTGTGCGTTAACCCCGCAAAAGGACTCAATTGTTTCTGGGTGCAACCGTTCAAAAAAAGAGCGCTCGTAACGCTCGAGAACCGTGGCGAAGAAAATCGCGAAATATATTATCAGATCGATTATCAACTGAAATCTTTGCCGAACAATATCGGATATTTCCACGCACAGTTCAGACGGCAAAATCCTCTGCCCTATAAGGAAGACTACACCGTTCTCGACAACGTTTTCGGCAAAGGAAAATACGTCGGAACATACCTCGCGTACGGCGCGAACAACAACGGATGGTGGGGCGAGGGCGAGATGAAATTCTTTCTCGACGGCGACGAAGAATTCCCCACTATCTGCGGCACGGGTACGGAAGACTATTTCCTCGGCGCATATAATTTCGAGGATTGGGAAACAAAAACCTATCGGGAATATTCGACACTCTATGCCGGGTTCCACCCTCTAAAAACGGACAACGTATATATTTCGCAACAGCGATTCGACCTATACCGACTTCACGTCGCCGATCCGATTTATTTCGAAAAGGACATCAAAGTCACTTTGCAGTCGCTCGGTTGGCGAAGCGAAGGGCGATTTCATCCGCAACAAGACGATATTGCGTCGGTTGCATATTACTATCTCGACCGACCGTCGGAAAGCCCGGCCGTACTCCCCGACGAAGAAGCAATCGAGATTATCTGACGGAATAAATAATAAGCGACGGCATTTAAAAAACGCTCGACATTTGACATTGAGCCTATAAAAGATAAAACCGATAAATCCGTTTTACCAAACGAAAATATCGGTTTTTTTGTTTGCGCGATTTGTATTTTTTTACAATGAACCGAACAATAGCCACTCTGCCACTGATTTCGCGGAGCGTCATTTCGATAAAAACGTTTGAACCGCTTTACCGAAGCATTTCCCGAATGCGCGTAAATCGTCGGGACTATAAGGTTTCGACATATCCCCTATAAAAGGATGCTCGAACGTGAAAGATAAAAGCGCTCCGCGTTTTGCGAAATATGTGCTGCAATTTTTGCTTTGTTCGCCTTTGTTCCAGCTTTGCCCGAATAAAATATCGTTTTCGCTTTTATATACGATAGGACAGCCTTCCCGTTCGGTAGTTCTTTGTAAAATATCCGAAAAAACGCGTTGAGCCGAATCATAAGGCGCCGGAAGCCCTATCAGGCTTAAATGATCGTGCGAGCCGCCCCACGCCGCGGGACAATGCAGGTCAAAAAGACAAACCACCCGCCCGGTGTCTGCGATCTCTTTCAATATTTTTACCGACCGATAAATAGAATCGTCGATGTAATCACGATTATGATCGTGCGGCAACCTGCTTTTGCCTTGATCACCCTGTTCAACCCCGTCAATATCGACAAACGGCATTACGATTATGCGGTACTTTTGCATAAACGGACTTGTCATTAAATAGTCAAGCAGTCCCTCCATCGAAAAAGCGGCAACCGACTCGCATGCGTGGTGCCTGCATGCGACGACTATGATTTGTTCGTTTTGTGCATTCGCGTCAACAAGCTCAATCGGTCTTCCGTGTTCGGATATTCCCGCGATCTTCGTAGTAAGACTGTACGGACGACTGTTTACGAAACGATGCCAATCATCCGTTTGATAAGGAATAGCGAAAGAGAATTGCCAGACTCCCGCCTTATCGAAGGTAAAAAGGAACTCCGACGCATTCACCCTCGAATCGGTAGCATAATAAAATTCCTCGCCGTCATAGCGTACGCAAGGACCTTTCGGATGAACGACCGCGCCGTTATCGAAACAAAAGCGAATCGTTTCGACGCGGTCGACGCTTACTTTAAAATTCCACCAAAACCACCATTCACCGGTATCGCGTATTTCCTGCTCGATATGCACGACGTTTTCCGATATGTCGTTTATGCGTATATTTGCTCCGCCGAAATCAGTTATTATCTTAAACATAATCAATCCTTGTACACTTTTATCGCAAACAGCGTAAAATTTTCATCGCCGTAATTTTCTTCCGGAACAAAGGTAATTTTTTCTATTTCGTCGCCGATGAAAAATTTGTTTATACGCCTGAAATTATCCGTTATTTCAAACCGCTTCGACACATTCTTGCCTTCTACCGTCAATCGATATTTTTTTATCGTCGAAAGCGGCTGATTCATGATAATGTCTTCTCTGAGATCCGTGTCGAATACCAAATGAATTTCGGAAACGTAAGCGGAATCGAATGTCGCCGTAAGCCATTGGTTGCCTTTACCCTCGCTAACCCAGCAATTCGGTGCTCCGTACGGTCTGCCATATCCGCAAAAGACGTTTTCGCCGCAAAACAGCTCTTGTTCCGGCGATAAATCCCTGAAACAAATATTATCTTTCAGTCGGACTGTGGAATAGCTTCTGGGATCACGCTCGTCGGGTTCGCGCATGGTACACTGAAGCGAACTTATTCCGACAAGAGAACGTGAAGTAGTTCCGATCGACAAAGTAGCATTGGAACGAAAATCTATATAAATTTTACCATCCGCACCCGCGCCGCAATCAATCGGCAGCGTTGCGTAACCTTCATAGTTTTCTCCTATACGAACGGACAGACTTTTTTGTTTTGTCGAAGGCAAATAACATTCGGGATAATCGCCCCATAAAATATCATAATTCAAAATCGTTTGCCCGCCGCTGTTCTTAACGTAAATATCCACGCTGTCCAAGCTTTTTGACGACAAAGGTATGCAAAGAGCAATGTCCCTTTCAAGCTCCACCATGCTTTCCTTTCGACCGTTATCCGCCAATTTATGAGACGATGTTTTTACCGTTATGTTTTCAATAAAGGGTTTTTCTTTATAGCCTACAATGGTCTGATCCTGCCGTAAAAGAAGCTCTTGTAATTCGCAAATATGTTCCAAACGGATTTGCCTGGGGGTGCAACGGTACTTTTTACACAAAGCCGCAGCCGTTCCCGCAGCCTGACCTCCCACCGCGCAAGTCGCCATTACCCTCGTTGAACCGTTCGCAACCCTCGTGCAGCTTGTCAGCCTTCCCGCAAACAAAAGATTGTTTATGTTGCGCGAATAAAGGGTGGAAAACGGAACGTTATACATACCCGGTACAAAGTTCCAATGCGTGGCGTAATCAACGTCGTAAATACCGTAATTTGCATGAACGTCCATCGGCCAGCCTGCGCAATAGCAAGCGTCGTTAAATTGTTTTTTGCTGATAATATCTCGCTGATTAAGTATGTATTCCCCCAAAAATCTGCGCGATTCCCGTTTTCCCAATACCGAGCCAACCCAAACAAGTTTGGCGTCATCGACATTTTCGAATTTTCCGCTGTTTTTGATGTAATTCCAAATACCATACACCAATTTGCGCAGCTCTTCGGCGATTATCTCGCTATCTTTTATTATATCGAGATGTCCTCCGAATTCAACCCACCATAAACCTTGAAAATTTCCGTCTTTTCCGCGATAAAACGTCCTGTTTTTTGTTCCGAGATCTTTGAAAAAATCAAGTTTTGTAATATCGTAAGCAAAATCGGGGGCAATATACTTTTCGGGTTTACCGGTACGAATGGTTTTGAACATCAAAGTCGAGCCGTTCACGAACTTCGTTCTTTGCTTGGGAGCAAGCGACTCGCCGAACTCATCTTTTCCCTCGCTCCCTTCGTCATAATCCGCCCCGGCTCTCGCTCCGACGAACCCGTCACCCGTACAATCGGCAAACAACGGCGCGCAAAAACGTATTTTCTTTTCCGTGGTAAGTTGCACGCAGTCGACATGCTTAATCACCGAATTACGGCAAAATACGTCTATAGCCTGCGTGTTAAGATATAAATCAATGTTTTTTTCACGATTTATCACGTCGAAAAACACACCGTCATAGGATGCGCTCTTTATGTCTTCATAGCCGGCACGGTGAAATATTTCCTGTTTTATCTCTTCTATAATGCCCGTTTCCCGCGCATAAACCGACGGAGAATATCGGGAATTATAACATGCCCCGTTTATATCTATACCTATTTCGGAACTCGCGTTTCCGCCAAGAAGAGAACGATTATTTATCAATGCAACCTTGCTTCCGTTTCTCGCCGCGCTTATTGCCGTTGCCATGCCCGCCAACCCGCCGCCGATAACAACGAAATCATAATAATATTGTTCTATAACAATGTCTTTCATAGTTTATAAATGTTCAATTCGCCGCTTCCTCCGGCAAGCTGCTGAAATGCCAGAGCCGCAGGTTTGGGCTCGGCGGCAACGACATAGCCGTCGCTTTCATTGTTTGTATATCTTCTGCTCGGATCAGGATCGTAAAACAGTCCGTACCGAGATATGGTGTGCGTCCAGTATTTTTCGGCGTCCGCATAATCGAAAAGCTTATAATAATGTACACTTTCGACATACGGCATCTGTTCGCGGATAACCGTAAACATTTCCGTTAAGTATTTCGCCGATATTTTTTCGGCATACGTCGTGTTTGAAAAGCCCACTTCGGAAAAAATAACCTTTTTGTGTTTTTTTTCGTGCTCTAATATCACCCGATATATCTCATCGTTGTATTTTTTGAATACTTTTTGGCTGAACGCCCCCTCGATATACGGATGCCAGCAGGCAATTTCAAAATAATCGTCGGGGTTTTTCGAAGCCGACTTTTTGTCTCCTTTTGCGTAATCATAGCCGTATTCGCCGCTTTCGATGTTAAGGTATACTTTTTCCAGAAAAGTCTTTATGCGACCGCTATATAACCCGACCAAGCCCGATAAAACGGTTTTGGCTTTAGCGTTACCCTCGTGAATTCCTTTCGAACCGTACCAAAGAATATCGGTTGCGATTTCCGCCATTTGTTCCTGACTGTAAACGGATTCGTTGGCAAGATTTTTCATAAAGTCGGTATTGTTTACTTCGTTATCGATTTCCCAGTGAGTAATTTCGGGAAATTCCTTTGCCAAAGTACGAAAACTTGTCCTGTAATTTTCCAACCATTTAACGTATTCCGTAGTCGGAGACGACACGTCTCGCGCGGGTTTGCCCGAAGAAGTGATACCTGAGTTGAAATTGGTATGACTCATACCCGTAACGGTTATACCCGCCTTTTGAAAAGAAGCGATTATCTTATGCATTTTTTTGCAAATATCCTCTTTAACGGTGGTCGGGTTTTCCAGAAGATAAGTCGTTTGCATCCAAAAACGCATTGACGTGACTCCTAAATTTTTAAGCATTTCGGTATCTTTCGACACATTGAACAGATCTTCCGTTTCAAGCCTTACGGATGGCTCGTAGCACACGCCGTACAACTTGGTTCGGTCGCCGATTCCGCCTTCGCAATCAAGCGGTTTCTCATCTTGTTTCGAACCGCAACCGAAAAGGCAAATCGCCGATATTACACATAAAACAGCACTGATGAATTTTTTCATTCTTTCCTCCGACGGCGCGTTCCGAGCGCACGAAGCTAACTTTTTCTGTTATAAAGTTCCAGCGTGCCTTTTCCGCCGGCTAACTGCTGAAATGTATAAGCCGTCAATTTGGGAGCACCGTTTTTTAAGGGAGTTACGGTGTCGCCCACAGCCTGAGCATAGACGTTGTTTCCGCTATCGTAAAATAAGCCGTAACGCGAAAATCTTCCGGTCCATGTCTTTTTTGCAACGTCAAACATCTTGAAGTAGTTAACGGTTTTAACGTAAGGCATGCTTTCTTTCACCGCCTCGAACATAAGCGTTAAATACCGGCTTGTCGTTTCTTCGGTCTTATTTTCGTTGGAAAAACCGATTTCGGTGAAAAAAACATCCTTTCCGTTCGGTTCGTATTTTAATATTACGTCGTATATTTTTTTGTTTTCGTTGATAAAAAACGATTTGTCGAACTCTGTCCAGACGTACGGGTGCCAGCAGGCAATTTCAAAATAATCGTCGGGATCCGCCGAGGCGGTCGCGCGGTCTTCAAGCCCGTAAAAATAGCCAAATTCTCCGCTTTTGATATTTTGATATAATAACTCTAAAAACGCCGTGTTTTCACCGTTCCCGAGTCCTCTCGGTTCGGTGATTCCGCCCAAAACCGTTTTCGCTTTCGGATTTACCGAATGTATCGCACGCGAAGCATAATATAACATATCGGTTGATATATCCGCCATCTCTTTGAGCGAATACACGGCTTCGCCCTGCGTATTCTTCATAAAATCGGCGTTGTTTATCTCATTCTCGATCTCCCAGTATTCTACCTCGGGAAATTCACGAGCAAGAGTTTTCCAGGACGTATAATAATTGAAAAGCCATGTCAGATATTCGCTTCCCTTTTCGATATTGCGCTCCGGCTTACCGGAAAGAGCGCCACCGCCGTTAAAGTTGGTATGACTCATCCCGATAATCGTCATGTTTTTTTCTTTCTGCAAAGCGAGTATGCCGTGCATTTTTTCGCAAGCCGCCGCGTTAATTTTTGATTTGCTTTGCAAAAGATCGGTGATGTGCATCCAATTACGGACGCACCCTACGCCTAAATTATCCATCAAAACGATGTCCTTTTGCAGAAAACCCTCTCCCTCTCTCTCGGAATAAGGATAACATATTCCGTATAACATATCGTTTTTTTGAACATTTTTCGTCGCACTGTCGGATGCCGACGGACTGCTTTTTTCAAAATCTTCCGAGCACGCAAAAAGACATACCGATTGAAGCAATAATAGAATACTTATCGCCGCCGTTATTAGCTTGTTCGTTTTCATAACTATTGTAAAAACCCGAATTCACGGCATGTATTGTTTGCCGAAGCAAACATGGCAACGTTTTTATTGCTCGATTTCAACTTGGCAATCAGTGCATCCCATTCGGTTATGGAAAAACCGTTTAAGCCGATTATAACGCTGTTCACATAGCTTTTTGCCGTGTCGGCGTATACGGTCATAGCCGAAACGGTACTGTTCGGATATGCGTTGAAGTTGACAAGCTTACTGCTTTTTAACACCATCCGATCGAGTGCGTCCTGCACGAGCCTCGTGTATTTCTGATCGAGAGTATAGGCGTCACAATAACTTTCCAATCGCCCCGTTTCTTCGAATAACTGCCATTTTGCGACTCTGCCGAAAGAAGAACCCATTTCATATGCTCCCGTGGGCAACAATTCACGGTCATCGTTTTCGTAAGAAATGAAAGCCGAACCTTCCATCATGCGATTTTCTATATTTTCCTGCGTGACAACGACTTTTCCGTCTTTAAGTGTGTAATGAACGCCCTCTATTCCGTTCGTACGCAGCATACCGCCCTCGGGTGAAAGCAAAAAGTTCAATAACGAGAGAGCACCTTTGGTGTTTTTGCATGTTCTTGATATACAATAACCGCCCCAGTATCCGCCCCAGTCGGAAAAACCTTTAGATCCTTCTTCTCCGTACGTTTTTGTTCCCTCGATAGCGGGACCGAAGCCTACGCAATCGCCGACGCCCAAACTCGTCATACGATCCATAATATATTTGACGTGCGTTTCCGCATTGGTAAACATAACGCCTATCTTTCCGTCGTAAAACAATTGACGTTCGCCGTTCGTCGCCAATGAGTTGAATGTGGGATAAATGTACCCTTTGTTGTACATGCTGTTAGCCCAGACGAGGAAATTGCGGTATTTTGCGTTAGAATACATATAATCGATTCCGTCGCCGTATATGTCCCATCCGTCGGTCACTCCGAATGCGTGATATATAGGCATCCAGAGATGCGGGCCCGACGCAGGCGAAAAACCGTAAGTTCTGTCGGCGGTTTGTTTCAAGGTGATACCGTTATCTTTTGCAAGCTTGCCGATGTTTGAAAACTTTTCAAGAACATCGGTAAACTCATCTAAGTTCTTCGGGTAACGAGCAACCTTTGTGCCGTCGACTTCGTTATAATAACCCGCCGCTATCAACCAGTCGGTGCGATAATAAATACCGAAACTGTTGGCGGAAGTCAGGTTGGGAAGCATGTAGTGCTTACCGTTATTCAATACGTTTTTGAATTGAGAAGCGTAAAGTATTTTCTCGATATACGGAAAAGTTCCTGCGGGATATTCTTTCAAAAGGTCGTCGTAACTATAAATCAATCCCGATTTAGGATTGCACCACACGTCGTTGAACGCAGACGACATACTTTCAGCCGTGGGCACGATAAATACCACGTCGGGAGCGTCGACAAGCGTATTCATTAAAGGCGAAAGTTTTGTATAGTAGTTTCCCGAGTGAGATTCCCCGCTTACCGTAAATTCCACGCCTGCACGCTTTTCGATTTCTTTCCAAACCGAATCCTTTGTCTTTCCGTCAAAGTAATGCCC
>CAKQKN010000086.1 GCA_934249215.1 uncultured Clostridia bacterium | reverse complement strand
GGATGAGGGCATCCCAACACCCTCTACCTCGTCATCCCGAGCCCCGCTCACTTACCCTGCTCCCGAGAGATCCAGGCACGGAGTGCCGCACTCCTTACGCAATCTTGCTTTTAAGCCTTCCCCAACTCGGGGAAGGGGGACCGCTTGCGGTGGATGAGGGCATCTCAACACCCTCTACCTCGTCATCCCGAGCCCCGCTCACTTACCCTGCTCCCGAGAGATCTAGGCGAAGCCGCACTCCTTACGCAATCTAACTTCCGAAAAACTCCACAAAAAAGCCTGCGCCATCTCAAAACGCAAGCTTTTTATTATGCCCTTTCGCAAACTCTTTAAAACAAAAAAAATCAATCGAACTCGACGAGTTTCATTCTCTCGTCCGGGGTTCTATTCGGCTGATGCAACGTGATGAACCGCTTCCCGTGAAGATCGCGGAACGCCATGCAATGCCCGCCGTCCTTCGAAAAAACCTTTCCGACGCATTCGTAATCGCCGAAAACGCCGTTCTTGCTCACGCTCTTAAGCACCGAATAGCCCGTTTCCGTGAACGTTGACCAAAGAAGAACGATATTTCCGTCCTCTTCAAAAAGCCACGGCCCCTCGCAAACGTAACCGACCGCGCCCTCGCCGCTGACCTCGACCGCCTTGCCGCTATATTTCCCGCTGACGATCTTTTTCGGCCTCCCGACGATACTCTTTAACTCCTTGTCGAGTTCCGCGATAAAAAGACTTCCGTCGCCGTCGCCCGTGATCGGCGTCGTCCATTCATTGGAAAAACAGAGGTACGGCACGCCGTCGTGAACGAACAAAGTCGCGTCAAGGCACCCCCACCCAGCGGGCGTAACGTACTCGCCCGTGAGCATTTTGAAGTTGCCGTCAAGTTTATCCGACGAGAGAATTATGCTTCCCCGCCCGAGTTCTTTTTTGAAAACCGAAAGAATCAGATAAAACTTTCCGTTATACTCGTGAAGTTCGGGTGCCCAAAGATTGGTATATTCGTCGAGCGAACCGTCCGTCACCATAACGCACTTTTCCGAAAAATTCTCAAGATCTGTCGACTCGTAAAGTTTAAGTGTGCTTCCGTGTCCCCATGGGTCGTCGCCCGTCGTCCCGAGCAGATAATACTTGCCGCCTTGAACGACGACGAACGGATCTCTGATGTGAATGTCCTCTCTTTTCATGTGCGAAAAATCCTCCCGATTTAACAATTATAAAAGTCTAAAAAAACGCGCCGAAAAAATCAAAGTTTTCGAACGTATGCACCTCTTATTTTTAACGTTATCACACTCTTCGCAATATTGCAAGCGTTTAACTTCGGTTTTCGCCAAATTTCCTCGCGCCGTCCGAACGCTTATTTTTCTTTGCGGTTTTTTCTTGTTTTTTCGCCAAAAAACCGTCATATAAGTCGATTATCGGCACTTTTCCGATTTTTGTCGCAAAAAAAAGACTTATAGTACAAGTTACGCGCCGAAAAAAATTATCTTTGCAAAACCCCACCTATAAGTCGATTATCGACGGTTTTTAATTCAAGTTTTATTCCGAGCTTTTCAAAAATAAGCTTTTTTCGCGCCGTATGGAAAGTCCGCTCCGTAAGCAGATTCGAACGGAACGCAGTTTCTTACGCTGTCGCCGAGCATATCGATTTTCGCGAAATACTCTTCTTTCGTAAGTTTCGTGTGATCGATATTATCGACGCCGAACAGCACGAAATTTTTATTCGCAGCGATCTTCTTCGACAAATCTATGCCTTTTTCGGTCGGACAGTTGCCGATGAAAACGCAATATAAAATCTTCGACCCGCCGAACTTCATCGAAAGAAAACGGCTCACAATCGTCCAGTCAAAAGAGAACGCATAGTCCATCGCGAGAACAAAAGGTCTTTCGGAAAAAACTTCCTTTTTGTCGTCATTGATAAGGTCTGACAGTGCGACGATTTCTTCGCCCGTGCGCTCGGCTAATTCTTTAATCGCAAATTTATCCGTTGCAAAACAATCTATGATCATTTTCGGTTGTCGCGGTTTTTCCGCAACGCCTCCTTTGTTTTTACGCTTCGATTATACTTCATCGAAAGTTAATACGCCGTAAAATCTCGGTAAACTCGCGGTAAATTTCAAAACACCCGCAAAAATTTTCCGTCCTTTTTCTATTTTTCCGTCATCATTCGCCCTTTTACTCTTCTTCTTTCCGTCATCCCGAGCCTTACCCCTTGCCGAACGTCCGAGGGATCTAGGCACGAAGTGCCGCACTCCTCACATTCTCTAACTTTTAAAAGTGCGGGGCATACGCCTCTATATCCCTCGTAAATAAGTCAAGTGAGTTTGCTCGGGATGACGAATAGATATGTGTTGAAGGCAAAAAAACGGCACAACTCCGCGCCAAACCAACGAATAATCGACCTATAGCCCGCTTTTTCAGACTTTCGCCTTTCCGACCCGAGAGCAATCCGCCCGTTCAACAATTCAAATCTTTCACGACCTCAAACGAAAACTTTTCCTTTTCTTCGTTTTCGCCCTGCGCTTTCACGCATACGGTAAGACAGTAAACGTCCGACTCCTTGAAAAGATATTTCGTCAAAAACGACACGCCCGTCGGCTTGATTTTCGACAATCGTTCGCGAATACCCGTGCCGAGCATTTTGACGTAACTTTCCTTTTCGGTAAACTCGCGGAAAAAAGTCTTGATTTTCTCGTTTTCGTCCGCTTGCAAATATTTGAGATATTCAAGCGGATTGACAACCGCCCGAACCGTTTTATCGTCGATTTCCCGCAGCAATTCGACGTCAACGCCGTGCTCCCGCTCCGAAATGCCGACGATGACGATATCCTTTGAATGGCTGACGGAAAAAACCAGATCGCTCTTCAAAAAATACGGTTTTCCGAACTCCGTTTCGGCAATTTCCGCCGAAATTCCCGCCTTTTTCGCCGCATAGGAAACGAGCAAATCGCCCGCCGCGCTCTGAACGGCTTTCGTCGGCGCGGTTTTTAAAAGTCGCTCGAACTTTTCCTTTCCCCTCGCGCTCAATCTTTCCGTCGGAACCCCGCTTTTTTTCAGATTCGTTACGTCATACAAATAGATTATCATTCTTTCATCCGCTCCGCTCGCCTTTTTATCCGATTTTTTCGTCGTTTTCTCAGTTTTAAACCACCGCCGCACACGGAACCTATGCAACGTTATCTCAAAACGTTCCGCCCGCCGAAATTACCATACTCAATAATCAACGAGTATCAAAACGATGCTTACTTTAAGGGCATTATACCACTCTTTCCCCGCCTGTTCAACCTTTTTTATTCCG
>CAKQKN010000085.1 GCA_934249215.1 uncultured Clostridia bacterium | reverse complement strand
AGCGACCGACACACCGAGAGCCAGACCCGTCACGACGGCAAGAATCACTGCCGTCAATGATTTCTTGTTCATTTTGACCTCCTCAAAATTATATTTTTGGAGTTACCGAGCGTTTAAAATTACGCTCGGAAACCCTACGAAAAGGCGTTTCACCCTTTCGCAAAAACCATGTTAAGTTTTTTATCAGTTGATTTTTTCGAAGCGGAAATTATCGAAGTAGAAAACGTAATCTTCGCCGGGATACTCCGCCCACGCAAACTTCCATGAACCGGGCGCAGTAATGTGTTCGTCTCTCCAGCCGTCGAAATTATGAACGGTAAACGGTTCGTAAACGGTAACCCACTGTTTCGCTCTGGTACTGAAGTTGAAAGCGTATCTTTGGTTACTCGAAGTAAATAATTCGGGATAGAACGTAAATCCGTCCGCTTTTTCTGCGTAAACCTCGAACGCGAATCTGTAATTACCCCATTCTTCCTTCGGGATGTCCTTGAACCCGCTCTTATAGATGACTTTTTCGGAAATGCTGAATTTCGGCCATGCGTCAACGCCCGTACCGGGGTGCGCAACCACTCTGAGGCATTTCAAGCCGCTCGGAGCGGTTAAGCCGTATTCGGACGCATAGACGACCGAAAGATCGGGCGCGCAGCTTGCCGAGCTGTAAGTTACGTCGGGCGTAACCACGTATGCCTGATAATCTTTTTCGAAGTCGAGAATTTCGCCCGGATCGAATTCGATTACGTCGGATATCGGCGCGGGATTGGTTTCGCGCTTGACCGTCACGTCGTCGAGATAAAAGACGGGGGCGTCCTTAATTTCCGAAACGTTTGCGTTTTCGAACCCGAAATAGATTCCGGGAATCGAAGTAACGTCCGCACTGAGACTGATAAGCGCAAGGTCGGGTCTATAGACGATTTTGTTCCAGCCGGGGTTGAGCGAATAAACGCCGCCGACCACCTTTTCGCATGAATCTATGGAGTTGACTTTCGCGATAACGCCGACTTCGACGTTTTCGGTCGTGGACTTCGTATTGTAAAGCCATGCGGAAATCGTCTGAACTCCGCTGAAGTCGCTGTAATCATAACCGAAATATTCGCTCGCGGTCTGAACGTAAATATACGGTACGGTTTTTTTGACGACGCCGCCCTGCACCGACAGTTTCGCCGACTGCTTGCCGGATTTGACGAAATTCGCGTCCGTGTTCACGTCGACCGCGCCGAATCTGCCCATAAGGCGCAGAATCTGGAAATCGGGCGCCCATTGTTCAAAATTCGCGAGGACTATTTCTTCGTATTTATCTTGCTTGTTTTCATCTTTCGGCTTGCAGCCGGTCGCCGAGAGAACTCCCGCAAAGACCAGCCCCGAAAGGATAAGTGACAAAAACTTTTTCATCGCATTCCCTCCTATTTACCGTAAACGATGCAGTCGCGCAGATACAGCGTGCGCGCTTGCGTGCCGTCGGAGAATATGAAGCACAGATAATCGAGCGAACCGAGTTTATCCCAGTTCTTCGAGCCGAACGACAGTTCGATCGTGTTCATTCCTTTTTTGAGTTCGAAACTTCCGATATCGCCGTAAATTCTCGAACCGGTGTACTTACCGGAAACGATGACTTCGGGCAGATCTTCTCCGTCGTAATAAATATGGAGAACGACTTTCGATGTAGCAGCGTTGACGCCCGCGACGAGAGCTCCGCCCAGCCTGAACGACTGTTCGCCCTCGGCAACCGTCGGCAGTGCGATCTTAAGGTGCTCGGTTTCGAAACCTTCGCTAACGATCGTCGCTTCGGGTTTAACCGTTTCTTTCGTAATATCCGCGATATTCGCTTCGGAAACGGTGCGAACGACGACTTTTCCGCCGAGTTCTTGCGTGAATTCATAGGTCTTGCCGCCGTTTTCGACGGTAAGATTCAGAGTGTTCGAATCGTTTTTGAGTTCGGTCGAAACGGTATAGACAAAGTAATCGCCGTCCTCCGTCGCTCCCGTAACGGCGGTGCCGTTGTTCTTCATCGTCGTGCCTTTCGTTGCGACGAACTTATATTCCTTAACGCCGTAGCCGTTGTCGCTGTACCCCGCGAGCGCGAGTTCCGCGTCGCTCTGTCCGAGAACGGAAAGTTGCAGGAGCGATTCGCGTGCGGCTGCAAACGTCGCGTAGGAAGCGGCGACTTTCGTTCCGCTGTAAACGAATTCGGAAAGCGAATCGTAAAGAAGCTGTGCTTCGATCTTGTTTTCCGCACTCAGTTTTTCGTTCATTTCCTCATACTGCTCTTCGAGCGCGATAAGGAGTTCGTATTCTTCGATACCGTCGCGGATGGCTTCGAGTCTGAGCGAACCTATAGGTCCGTCGATCCCGTATTTTTTGCCGGGATAGAAGAGATATCCGTCGCCGTTTACCTGCGGGAATCTCGACGCGTTGCCTTCGTAATATTCGTCGATGTCGACGTAAACTTTTCCGTTGTATCTTGCGTAAACGTCGGTTGCCCAGAAGAGGTTGCCCTTGACGTTATATTCCGCCTGCATCCAGCTGACGAGTCTTGCCGAAAGGAGCGTGTCGTCGGTGTGATACGTGGGATAAGGAGCACGGGGGCTGACGCAGCCGTACCACCATTTTTCTTCCTGGCTGTCGTAATTTCTGCGTTCGATATCCGAATCGTAGTGCTGGAACTGCGGGCACCAGGTGTCAACGGAGTCGGCGATCGCGCTTTCATACGAACTCGTAACGACGTTGCGGAGATTTCTTATTCCCTGAATTACTTCGGCTTTGATGGGCGAAGTAATGCTCGAATCTTTTTCGAGCGATTCGGCAACGAGGTTAATCGTCGCACGATAGGTGTTTGCAACGACCTTAACTCTGTTAAAAAGACCGTTCTGTTGCGGTTCGTCGATTATGCCGATGTAGCAAACAGATTTCGCGAACATGTTGAAGCCCGTTTCGAAACTCTTCTTTGCATACGCTCTCATTATCTTTTCGAAATATTTTGCGTCGATGTTGGTTTCGCCGTTCGTATACGACGTGACGTAAGGCATAGAAATGTTCGCGCACTTGGGATTCTGCATGAACTCGTAAGCTTTTTCCGTATACTCCTGAATACCCTCGTCGCTCGGGTTCGTTTCGAGCATAATCGTGTCGGGGTTCATTCTGTATTCGAAAAGCGCTTCGTGATATTTATCATACATTTCCTGCGTCGTGTCGAGTTCGCCTTTATACAAACTCCACTGGTTCAGGAACACGCTCCTCATATGGTTTTCCTGCGAAACGAGCGCGTCGACGACGTTAAGAGTCACGGGCACGTTCGTTTTGTCCTTTCCTACCGTAAGCGCGATGCTTCCGGTATACGTTCCGGGCTTCTGATCTGCGGGAACGTTGAAACGAACGTAAATCCCTTGGTTGTTACCCTTTGCGATTTCGTTCTCGCCTACTTTCTTGATAGCGTCCATCGGTACGAGCGCGTCGGGATAATCGCCCACTGGCATACCGTTGTTTTCGAAGTTAGCTGCGACTCTGACGTATTTTTCGACGAAGAGTTCCACGTTGGAAGCGTCGAAGGTCGTTCCGTCCGCCGCTTTGAGCTGCGAGGAAGCCGCATCGTAAGACACGTCCGCTTTCGCCGTAAGGATAACGTGCGAGCCCTCGTATTCACCGCGCGCCGCGGTAACTTTCACCGCCGCGCCCGTCTTTACGTCATCGTAGATTCCGTGAACGTCGCGAAGGATTTTCGCCGTTCCGGGCGCCCCCCAGATTTCGACCGAGGAAAGCCCGCCGCCGTTTCCCCGACTGCCGCTGTCCGTAGGTTTTCCGCAAGCGGCAAAGCCTATCGACAAAGCGACGGCAAGGATAGCTGCGCCGATTCTTTTCATGATTTTCTGTCTCCTTGTTTATATTTTTTTCCGCACCCGGCCCGAACTTACGAATGCCGATTCGTGCGGAAGTTTCGGGTAAATACTTACAGTGCGATACCCGCTTTGGAGCAAGCGTTTTCCCACTTACTCTGGGTCCAGGCGTTGAGCGTTTCGGTCATATAATCCTGCGGGGTTTTCTTGTTATCTCTCGACGAGAAAGTCGTGTAATAGTTTTCGGTAACGAACGCTTTAAGTCCGCCGTAACGTGCGAGCGGGAACGCGTCGCTCGACGGCAGAGAATAAATCTCGTATTTATCCGTATCGAAATAATCGTGACGGCTCTGCTGGAGAGTGCCGATCCGGTTGTAAAGCGAAATGTTCTTTTCTTTCAGATTGTAAGTAAACGGGAGACTTGCTCCGCCGGTTACTCTGATATATTCCTCGAGCGCAACGTCGGTCGCCATAAAGCGGAGGAAGTCCGCCGCAACCGCTTTACCGTTTGCATATTCGGGAATAACCGCCGTGTGGTTCGTACCGATCGTGCTTACGATGGTGCGAGCTTCGCGAACCGCCGCGATGACTTCTTCTTCGGTATATCCCGTCGTGGATTCGAATTCAGGCTTTATTTCAACCGCGCCGTCAACGTAGTCGATGATTGCGGAAAGCTGTGCGTCGGTGATGCCGAGTTTTTCTCCGAGAGCGCTCACGATGGGCATTTTCATCGTTTTGAAAACGTCGATCTTGCCACCGTTGTCCTTCTTGACTTCTTCGGAAATGGCACGCATTTCGTTGTCAAACCAGTCGCCGTTTACGTGGAACGCCGCTTCGCCCTTAAGGAAAAGCGTCTGCTGTTCCATAAACTCGCCTGTAAACGAGCTGAGAGCAAGATATCCTTTTGAATAATTCAGAAAATCGCGATACACTTCGAGCGATTTCTCTCTGCCCTTCTGTTTGAAAATATTGCGCGAATAACGGCTGCCGGAAATTCCGTTCCAGAAGTTGAGATATTCGGTTATTCCTTCGTACTGTGCCCACCAAACGGGGAACAGATACGAAAAATAATCGGCGTCTTTCGACTGAATAAGCGAATATTTGTTGTTCTTTTTGAGGGTTGCGAAAGCCGCGAGCATTTCGTCCGTGGTGTTCGGAACCTTGATTCCGTACTTGTTCAGCATGGTTTCGTTATAGATAAACGTGTTCATGCCGCCCGCCCACGAAACGGTGTACCAGTGAGGAGCGCCTTCGAGGTCGGTAACGTCGATATAACGGTTGGAGTCGTTATAACTCGAGTTAGCTTTATCCTTGAACGTTACGTTCTCCCCGGGAACCTGCGTGTTGTAAACGAGGTCGGTAAGGTCGGCGATTTCTCCGCCGGGTCCCGCAAACGACTGAAGCGCCGCGCCGAAAAGAAGGTCGACGGTGTTGGCTTTTCTTCCCGAGTTCAGTTTGCTTTCGGCAAAGTTCTGAATGTCGTTGCTCGAATAAACGACGTTGAGTTTGGGATATTTTTCCTTAACCCAGTCCTGCTCCTGAAACATTTTGAGCAGACTTTCGCACCATTCGGTGCCGTAACCTGCATTCATGCAATAAACTTCGAGGGTTTCTTCGGTGTCGGGAACCTTCGGCTTACATCCGCCGAAAGCGGCAACCGAAAGTCCGAGAGTTGCGGCAAGCGCAAAACTTGCGATTTTCTTAAACATCATTCATACTCCTGTCAATTATTTTTTGTTTCCGTCCGAATTTCGGAGCGAAAACTTTTATCCTTGATTTTCGTTACGGCGCGCACGCTTTTTAATCGATTTGCCGCACGCCTTAATTTAAAGTACTATCCCTTAAGTCCGCCGACCGTGAAGTTCGACATAATCGTGTCGGAGAACCCGATAAAGATCGCGATTACGGGGATGATCGAAACGATAAGTCCCGCATAATACACAGGAACGTTGCCGTTACGTTTGAACGAAAGTTTGATTCCGTAAATACCCGCGGCAAGGTTGGGATAGTCGGGCAAATACATAAGCACCGTCGTATAGTCGTTCCAGGCGGAAATGAAAGCCATAATCGCGAGCGTCAGAATCGCCGGTCCCGCCTGCGGGAGCATTATTCTCAGAAACGCCGTTCCGTGTCCGCCGCCGTCGATAAACACCGCTTCGGCGTAGCTCCAGGACAGATTGCTGAAAAATCCGTAGAGGATGAGGAAGTTGAACCCGAACCCGCCGAAACCCGTCAGAATGGGATAGAACCAGGTGTTATAGATTCCGAGCGAATAAGTAAGTTTGAAGTTCGCGCCCGCAGAACCTACTATGGGCAGCGTCATCGAAAAAATCGCTATACCGTAAAAGAACGCGCGCAGTTTAAAGCGGTATTTTGCGAGAACGTAAGCCGTAAGGCTGCTCGCTGCGACTCCTCCGCCGACCGTGAACAAACAGTAAAGAATACTGTTGAAAAACATTTTCGGAAGATATATCTCGTTGCCCATCGAGTCGAGCTTTCTCATTCCGGTGAAAGCTTCGAGATAGTTCGAAAACAGCGGTTTGTCGGGAAGCGCGAGCGAGGTTCCCTTCGAAATATCTTTAAGATATTCGAGCGAGCCTTTGAGCGAGTTGTTGAAGAGGAACAGAAACGGAAAGAACAGCGAAAGCGAGTAAATCACGAATAACGCGAATATGATTCCGTAAAGCACCTTTTCGGCTTTATTTCTCTTCGTAAGTATGGAAGTTTCTCTGATTTTCTTTCTGCCGTATCTTTTAACGGCGATTTTTTGTTCGTTCGTCATATTTTCACCCCCGTCAATATTCCACGGTGGGAACTTTATCCATAATCCAACGCAAAAGCAGAACTATCGGCATACCGATGAGCGTGAACACGAGTCCCGTGCAGGACACGAGGTTATACGAACCCGTGCCGCCGATCGCGCCATCGCCGTAAATCTGCTTGAATATCCAGAACGCGAGCGTCGTCGTTTCGAAATTACCGTTGGTGAACAGCAGAATCGGCCCCGACGAATTGAAAACGCTCGTGCAGGTAACGATGATAAGAGTTGAAGTCGTGGGCCAGATCAGCGGGAAAATCAGCTGAAAGAACTCACGCATCGCGCCGCACCCCTCGAGCCTTGCCGATTCGAGAAGTTCGACGGGTATCCTCGTCATCGCCCCGGAAAACAACAGCACGTTCGAACAAAAGCCCGTCCATATCGTATACACGACGATCGTCGCGGTCGCCGTTCTCGGTATTGCGAGCAACCCCTCGCCCGGGATCGAGCCGCCGAACAAAGATATGATTTTGTCGAGCGGACCTTTCGGATCGATAAACGCGCAATACACCGCCACCATCGCAACGCTCGATATGATCGCGGGGAGATAAAAGATAACCCTGAATCCCTTGTAAAACGCTATCTGCTTATAAAGGAAATACGCGATGAGGAGGGATATCGGCGAGATGATAAACATCGTCGTCGAGAAATAAATGAGCGTGTTTTTGAGCGCTATGTTAATATCGCCGTAAGGCGCCGTAAGACTTTCCCAGAACGTGACGAAGTTGTCGAACGTGAACGCGCCCGTTCTCAAGTCCTTGAACGCGAGCGAGATCGAGCTTAAGTTAACGTACAGCCAGAACACGAGCCATTGCGCGAACGGAAAAAACAGCATTTTTACGATAAACGCGGTTTCGTGCCGTTTCGGCGCGTCTTTCTTCTTATCTTTCGGATTTAATTCAACTTTTTCCGCAGTCATCACTACCTCCTATACAAACAAAAACATAATCGTAGAAACGAAAGTAAGCACCAGACTGACGACGGTATTGACGGTTATTTTTTCTTTATAAATAATCCGTCCGAACAGAGTGGAGAACAAAATCGTGCCGCCGTTCACGACGGGGAACGAAACGCTCGCCCCGAGCGCTCCCGGTTGCGTGCCCAGCGCGATGAAATAATCGCCCAGCCCGTTACAAACTCCGTATATCGCCGCAAGCCCTATGCTTATCGCAAGCCCTCGGACTTTATTCTCGGGTTCCTCGCCGTCCGCCGTTTCGCAACTCTTTTCGGTCGCACCCTCGCCGTCCGCAGTTTTCCCGCAATCCGTTTCGACGCAAGCCGCTTCCGCGCCGAAGTTTTCCGCGCCGCAAGCACCCGCTTTTTTCTTGTCTACGAGGCGCATTATCGCATACGCCGCATAGATTGCAAGGCACAGTATGACGGTGGACAAGCCGTACCAGGTCATAAAAACGTCGTTGTTGACGGTAACCGTTCCGTCCGCACCCACGATCGCCGCCGCAGTCAGCGCGGGGTTGTTCTGATGCACCGTGAAGAACACGCCGATAAGCCCGTTCATCACGAAAATTCCTACGTAATACGCAATCGCTTTCGCCGAAATCTTCTTTTTCCCGCCGATCGAGATAATCACCGCTGCGATCATCAGAAGAAGAGCAATCGCCTTAAGCCACCCGATCGATTCCCCGAAGAACAAAATTCCCGCAAGACTCGGAAGAACCATACTGCCGAGCATCATAAAGACGGAATACACGCTCATATCGCCCACGGAAAGCACTTTGATTCCCATATACGCGCACGAAAGCGAAACCACCGCCACGCCGAGCGTCATTCCGAGAGTGAAAAAACTGAAACCGACGTTCAGCCGTCCGAAAGCGATCGAACCTTTAACGAGAAAGAACAGCGCTATCGTCGCATAAGCGAACAGCGAAAGTCTGACGCTGCTCATAAACCCGGTGCCGTTGCGGCGCTGATATTGCCGCGTTATGAGAAACTGCGACGAGAATATGAGCGCGGAAAACACGAGCGCAAGATAAAACAAAGCCATCTTTTATTTCCCTTCGTCCGTTTCCGCGGCTTTTTTGCATTCTTCCGCCCACATCGCGGCGACTTTTTCATAAACCTCGTCGGGAATATCGGGATTGCCCTTCGAGTAAGAGGGCACGACCTGATCGCCCGCCACCGCGGGATCGACGCAGAACGTGTCGTTTCTGTATTTATCGCGCATCTTCGGATCGCGAAGATCGGGTACTTCGAGCGGGATGTTGCCTTGGAACACCGACTTATACGCGATAAGCCCCGGCAGGAACATGTCGAGCGCCTCGTAAACGTCGATGAGTTGTTCGCTGTCCCCCTCGCCCGTAATGCGGTTTATGAAATAACGCATTTCGTAATAGTCCGCGCCGCCGTGCATCTCAATCATCTTCTTCGCTTCTTCGAGCGTATGATCGGCAACCGTCGTGGTAAGCTTTTCTTCGAACCACTCGTTGACCACGTTATACGCCGCGTCGCCCTTTCTGTCCGTTTCCGCACAGCCGATCGTTCCGTAAAGCGAATACCACAAACCGTATTTGTGCATGTCGCCGTGCGTCGAGCGAATGACCGCTCCCGACTGCGTGGTGATCATCTCGATTCCCGCCGTTCCCTTGAGATACCCGAGGTTAGTCAGCCTCGGCGACGGCAGAAGTTCATACCCCGCAACCGTTTTCGGCTTTTCGCCCGTCGCATGGATAATCGGACCTATCGAATGCGTGCAATAGAACGTGGCGTACATTTTGTTTCTCCAATGCTCGCGTTCGCCGTACGTGATCTTGTGCCAGATCGACGAGCAATCGTGAATATACTCGCCCTCGGCGTAAAGTAGTTTGCCGAATTTTCCGGCGCGGTATTCTTCGCGCAATTTCATAACGCCGGGGAAATAGCAACAGTTTTCTCCGAAAGCGTAAACCTTTCCGCTTCTTTCGACCGCCTCGACGAGTTCTACCGCCTCTTTAAGACATTGCACGGGCGCTATATCGCTTAAAACGTGCAACCCTTTGTCAAGACAGCGAATCGCGAACGGCGCATGCTCCGTCGCATAGTTGGCGAGAATCACCGCGTCCATATCGTGCTCGATGAATTCGTCGAAATTCTTATAAAGCGTTACTTTTTCTTCCGCGTTATATTTCTTTAAAAATCTTCTGCAACTATCCAGAACGACGTCGTTCTTATCGCATATCGCAACGAGTTCCGCGGCGTCGTAAAATGTGCAGAATTCGATCATCGAAATACCTCTGCCGCCGCCGAACACGCCTATTTTCACTTTTTTCTTCTGCTCGTTTTTATTCAAAACAAACCTCCGTTTGATAGGGATTTCATTCCTTATCCCTAAGAGCCCGACCCGAAAGTCACGTGTCAAGGGCATACTCCGCCTATCCGTTTTACACGAGATAGTATACCCCTTTTCCAAATTATCGTAAATGCCCCCGTGTTGATTAAACATTGCGTTATGTTTACAAAAAAGCGCAACTCGCGGCTTTTTTTTTCGTGTTTGTTGACAACGGGTACCCAAAAAGTATAATAAAGTGGCTTCGTCTGAAATTTTTTAAGCGCGTGTTTAGTGCGTATTTAAACGTTTCCGAATGCAAAAAATTTAAATGAGGAGGATAAACGTATGCCGAGATCGGAACCGCTGTCGGAAAAGAACTATCTGTTCGTGACAATGGGCGATTCGTCCTTTCCGCAGATCACGATTAAATACTTCGGGTGGCACAAGTGCGACAGTACCCACACGAACTACTCAACCACGAGAGGCTCGAACACTTTGCATATAATTCTGTCCGGAAAGGGATACTTCAGTCAGGGAGGAAAGAAACACGAACTCAACAAAAACGACTTCTTTCTGATTCCCGCGGCGGAAGCCGTCAGCTACTACCCCGACGCAAGCGATCCTTGGGAATATATATGGTTCGGCTTCGGCGGCAAAGATTCGGAAAATTTCCTTCGCGAAATGGATCTGCTCGAGAACCCCGTCGGGACGCTTAAAAATCTCGATCGCATTCAGTCCTTTTTCGCCCTCTTGAAGGACGAAAAATACCGCGCCACGCTCAACCAGTTCGGCTATTATTCTCTTTTCTACGCAATACTCGACGACCTGCTCGTGCAGCGTATTTTCCCCGTCCGCCCGGTAGTCAAAAGCGGAAACGACCTTTTGTCGAAAGCGCTCAACTACATCAGCGAACACTACAGTTCGACCATAAGCGTCGCAGAGCTAAGCGATTATCTTTATATCAACCGCACCACCCTTTTTAAGGCGTTCAAAAAAGCATTCGGCGTTTCACCGCAACAATACATCATAAGTTATCGGCTCCGAATGGCACAACAGCACATATGCGAAACCAAGCTTCCGATTTCCGTCATCGCCGAAAAATGCGGCTTCGCTTCATATTCACATTTTTCGCGTTTATTCTCGTCGCGATACGGCTGTTCTCCGCAAGAAATGCGCAAATCCGCGAAATTCGGCGGCGTCCCGCAGATCAATTCCTTCCCGAAATAACCCGCAAACCTCCCGCACTCCTTTCCGTCATCCCGAGCCTTGCTTATTTACTCGGCTTCTTTCTCGTCATCCCGAGCCCCGCTTCCTTGCCCCACTTTCGAGGGATCCAGGGGCGCAAGCCCCGCACTCCAACCTCAATCTAACTTCCGCGCCGCACCCCCAACACAATCTTACTTTTAAGCCTTCCCTAATTCGGGGAAGGTGTCGGCCCTGCCGACGGATGAGGGCAAAAAGCCTAATCTCTCCACGTGTATTATTTTTTCCGTCATCCCGAGCCCCGCTTCCTTGCCCCACTTTCGAGGGATCTAGGGGCGCAAGCCCCGCACTCCAACCTCAATCTAACTTCCGCGCCGCACTCCCAACACAATCCAACTTCAAAAAACACGGTGCGCACTCCCGACATTCTCTGATTTTTCGCACAAAAAAAGGGGCGCGCCGCGCGTAAGCGGAGTGTGGCAAATCGAGCATTTTCGCGATGATTTGACGGATGAGGACACCCAAACATACACTAACTCGTCATCCCGAGCCCCGCTTCCTTGCCCCACTTTCGAGGGATCCGGGCGCGTTCCGCGCCGCACCCGTCACAATCTCTGACTTCCGCTTTCCCCTTCTGCGCAATTTCAAATTGTAAGCTTTCCCCTTCGGGGCGATTCCCCCGCCAAACGGGGGAAATGTCGCAACGCGACAAAAGGGGCGCGCCGCGCGTAAGCGGAGTGGATTTTACGAGCAACGCGAGTAAAAGACGAGAGAGGACTACCGATTTTTTCACTCCAAGCCACTCTCTCCCGTCATCCCGAGCCTTACTCACCTGACGGGCTTTCGAGGGATCTAGGGGCGTAAGCCCCGCACTCCCGACATTCTCTGATTTTTCGCACAAAAAAAGCTATCGGTCCAAACCAAACCGATAGCTTTTTTTATCGTTTCACAAAATGATTTTCACTTCACGCCCCGACGGCAACCCCGAGAACCCGTCAGATCCCGCTCGGTGAAATAACGCCCCTGAACGTAACGTCGTTAATCTTGCCCTTAAGTTCGAGCACCTCTTCTTCGAGTTCCTCGATGGGCGTACCGTCCGCAATATATTTTTCGATTCTTTCCTTGCACGACCTGAGCCTGAACGTCAAACCGCCGAATCTGTACTCCTGAATCTCGAACCCGAACGGCTTGTTTTCCTTGTACCACAGCGTCCTGAACGATTCGTAGAACTTTTCGACTCGCCCGATAAGCACGCCGATATCCTCGGCGATTTTCGCAAGATCTTCTTTCGACTTTTCCGCATACGCCTTTCTGACCCGCAGTCCGAGATCCGCTTTCAACTCGAGCGCCGAAGCGAAATCGGAAACGTAATCGAACACGTAAGCGAACTCGCCCGCCTTCTTCCCCGCTTCCGCGATTCTCTTCGCATACTCGCCGTAAGGCGCGTTCCCCTTCTTTTCAAGTTCTTTGTCGATGATTCCGAGAAACGGATCGGCGTAAAACAACGGCTTCGATTGGAACGTGAGTTTGTTTTCGTCAAAACATTCGTTCGGCAGATCGAGCGTCATATAATCGTCGAACGCGATTCCGAACTTCTTTTCGAAGCCCGCCTTGATCGCGCCTTCGTCGAACTCGCCGACCGCATATCTCGAAACGGCGTAAAGCGCGGGCAAAAGCGCAAAGAACGAGCCTTCTTTTCCGTCGTCCCCCCAAGCGGTGAACATAATGTTATCGACGCCGTATCTGAGCGCACTCTTTAACGCCGAGCGCATCGACGACATGGAAAACAGATTGTTCGGCGCGAACCCTATCCAGTTCCACAGCCCGCCCGCAAACCACGTTTCCTTGCCGAACTTCTTATGCGCCTCGAACATTGCGTCGTAATCTTCCTCCTCGACGTGATAATAATCCCAGAATATCGGCACGACGTTTTCCGGCAACGCGGTTTTCGCGCTCTCGTCGAGGACGGGCGTTCTCGAATAATATTCGCCGCCGTTCTTCAGTCTGAAGAACATATCGCTCCACATTTGCAACTCGAAGCCGTATTTTTCGGCAATTCCCGCGACCTTCTTAAGGTGCGAAACGAGCAGTTCGTTGCGGTTCGTAAACCCATGCAGTTCGAGATATTTTCCCAGCCCGACCATATTGGCTTCATCCATTCCGATATTGACCTTTTTCGACGTGAAATTGTGCGAAATCGTCGCAAAAAGATCGTCGATCAGTTTATATGTTTTTTCCGAGCCGATGAGCAGGATATCCCCGAAATCGAAAATGTCCGCATAATGCGAAAGTTTTCTCGTGTTCGTATAGTGCGCGAGCGTCTGCACCGCGGGAACGAGCTCGATTCCCTTCGACCGACAAAACGCGTCGATTTCCCTTATCTCTTCGGGCGAATAGCCGCCGCGCATATACCCGAGATAGGGCTGATTCTCCGTTTTCATCGTATCCTCCATATAAAGCTGGAGCATATTGAACCCGAGATCGGACATTATCGAGATATACTTTTTGAGCGCGGAAACGTTCATCACCGCGTTTCTCGAAACGTCGAGCATAATTCCTACCGTCTTGAAGTTTTTGTTTTTCATTTTAACTCCTTCTATTTTTTCGTTTGCGATTTACCGCAACTGGGATTTCCGCAACCGTAAGATGATAAATCGCTTACCGCTCGCGGCTTTTTAACGGTTTTTCTGCGGCTTTTCGCATTTTAATTCCGCATTTTTTAAAAGAATTCTCTCATTATCATCGGTTTGACGGCTTCCGTCAGTCCGAGTTCGTGAACGAGCGTCAAAACCGTGTAACGATCCCTTACCATATACGCTTTTTCGATCATCTCTTCCATCGTTTCTTTTCTCACGCCGATTTCCGAAAAACGCGTCGGACAACCCATTTTCTCGAGCATTCCGCGCACCTTATCGACGGTCGGAAGTCGGTCTATAAGTTCATAAACGCGCTCCGCGCCGTTAAATTCGACGCGATTTTCCTTAATATATCGATAAAGCGAAATGGAAACGAGCGTTCCGATCGCGACTTTCAGTCCGTGCAAAGGCACTCTCTCCCCGCGGCGAATGAAGTCCATCTCGAGGAAGTGCGACTGATGGTGTTCGCTCCCGCTCGCCGGGCGCGAGTTTCCGCATTCAGCCATCGAAAGTCCCGCCGTAACGAGCGCGTTCATAAGTTTCGCGACGGCGGCGTCCTCGTAACGCGTAAGTCCGTCGAACGCGTCCATGCAATCGGCAAGGGCCTTTTCCATAAGCGCATACGCCTTTTCGTTTATCGGTTCGCCCTTAACGATATTCGCCATTTTCCAGTCGGTAAGACAGGTATATTTTCCGATAATATCGCCGAATCCCGCGGCGGTCATAATCTTCGGCGCGTTCCTTACGATCTCGAGATCGATAAGAATGTCGCTCGGTGCATGGACTTCGTCCGTCACCTTGATTCCGCCGCGCATAAGCGCCGCCCCCTTGGAGCAGTAACCGTCCATGCTCGCCGCCGTCGCAAGAACTCCGCAAGGCACGCCCCGCCGCGTCGAAACGGACTTTGCCATATCGTTGAGTGTCCCGCTTCCTACCGCGAGAACGTAATCGACGCCCGCCGCCCCTTCGAACGCCTTTTTGCAGGCGGCTTCGTCGGGAACGAGTTCCTCGTCGGGATAAAAGACTTCGGACACCTCGCCCGCATAATTTTTGAGTTTAGAAATAAACTCGTCGGCAAATTTTTTCGTGTTCACGTCAAACAACACGACCACTTTCTTGCCCGAGATTTTCTTAAAAAACACGGGAAAACCCGCTTGATTTTTATATTCGACGTTGATATCCATTTTGTCCTCCGTTTCGTTTCGTCCGAAATTTTCCGAACCGCAAACTTCCTTTTTTTCGGGCTGATTATATCACGGAAAATTCGTTTCCGCAAGCGGAAAAGGGAAAATAATTCCAAAATCCACGCTCGCTTTCGCCCGACTTTTTCCGACTGCTCGACATATTATATACGCCGATTTCGTTTTTTCTTTTTTTGTACCAAAAATACGTCTTTTTTTGAAAAACCCGCAATAAAACGCCCCGCGCCGCACTCGTTATATCTTCGCTAAATCGTCATCCCGAGCCAACCCGCCTGACCGACCTACGAGGGATCTAGGCGCCCCGCGCCGCACTCCCAACATAATTTTACTTCAAGCGCAACTCAAAAAAACAACAAAGCCCCGCTATAAGTCGATTATCGACATCATAATTCTCTTCCCGTCATCCCGAGCCCTACCCCTTGCCCCACTCCCGAGGGATCCAGGGGAGCAAGCCCCGCACTCGTCACACTCTCTAACTTCCGCTTTCCTCTCTTCCCGTCATCCCGAGCCCTACTCACCTGACGGGCTCACGAGGGATCCAGGGGCGCAAGCCACGCACTCCCAACACAATCTACCCATCAAAAACCGCGATAATCGACCTATACACCGACTTTTCAGCACAAAAAAACGGCTACCGCCAACGCAACAACCGTTTCGTCAAATATTACAAAACCCAACAGACTATCAATCGATAATCCCCTTTCTCGGAGTAAGATCGAACCTCTTACAAAGCAACTTCAACTCGTCGTCGGTGATCTTGTTGACCACTTTATCGCCGGCAAGAACGTAAAGTTGCGCCGTCTTTTCCACCGTTTCGATAAGTCCGAACGTTTCGTCCATATCCTTACCCGTTCCGTAAATTCCATGATTCGTCCACACGACGAGCCTGTGTTCGTTCATCTTTTCGGCGGTCGCCTCGCCTATCTCGTTGGTCCCGCAGACCATCCAGGGCAGAACGCCCACGCCGTCGGGGAACACGACGATCGCTTCGGTATTGAACTGCCAGAGCGTGTGCGTGAACAAATTCTCGTCCACGGGCAGAATAGAACTCATCACGATCGTATAAGTGGGATGAGTGTGCATAACGATTCTGTGCGCGGGGTCTTTTTCAAGGCGCACCATGTGCGTCATAAGGTGCGCGGGAAGTTCGGACGTAAACTTTCCGCCGTCGTCATACCCCCACAGAAGTTCCGCGGTCGCCCCGTCTTTCCCGATTCTGAAAATTCCGAGGTTGGTCGCGGGCGCACCCGCCACGTTTTTGAAATATTTGCCCGTTCCGGTAACGAGGAAATATTTGCCGACGAGTTTTTCCGCGGTAAACCCGATGGGAATCTCGCGGATAACCGAATTAAGATCGGGATATTCGGAAAGCTCCTTTTCGTCGAGCAGATAGCTTATGTTTCCGCCGTTTCTTTCGTCCCAGCCCTGTCTGTACATGTTCGCGGTAACGTCGATCATCTCCTTAATGAACGGCGCGGTAAGAATGTTTTTCATTTTCTGTCCGAAATCTCCTTTTCATATTTTTCGACTGCTTCGAAATAATCTTCTTCGACGTTCTGGCGTTTAAGATATTCTTCCCAGACGTCGCCGAACGGGAACGTTTTCATCTTTTCGTTGAGATACATAAGTTCGGTAAAACGCGCCTCGTCCTGAAGTTTAGTCGTTTCTTCGTTAGGCATAAGCAGCGCCCACAGAAGCGCTTTCTGCATGTTTCTCATCCCCGTGATCCACGCCGAAGTGCGATTGATCGAAGCGTCGAAATAATCGAGCCCGATAAGCACTCTTTGGTCGGCGTTGTTGCGCACGATTTCTTTCGCGATCTCCTTGAGTTCGTCCTCGAGAAGCACGACGTGATCGCTATCCCATCTGACGCCACGCGTAACGTGGAGCGCGACTTTATCAAAGAACGCGAGCATCGACGGAATCTTATCCGACACGACCTCGGTCGGGTGATAATGCCCGTTGTCGAGCAGACAGCACAGCCCGTTCATCGCCGCGTAGTTCATATAGAACTCGCTCGAACCGTCGGTATAGCTTTCAACGCCGATGCCGAATACTTTGCTTTCGACCGAATCGACGATATATTCCGTGGGATACTTGACCGCATAAATCTCGTCAAGGCTTTCTTTCAGGCGCATACGCGGCGCAAGGCGATTACCGGGAACGTCTTTCAGTCCGTCGGGGATCCAGAGATTGTTAAGGCACGGCGAACCCTGTTCTTTACCGATGTCCGCCGCGATTTTTCTGCACGCTTTGACGTGTCTGATCCAGAATTTGCGAACGTTCTCGTCGGGCGACGAAAGCGTAAGCCCGTTTTTCACCATCGGATGCGAAAACAAAGTCGGGTTAAAATCGATTCCGACTCCCTTTTCCTTCGCCCAATCGATCCACGGTCTGAAATCTTCGGTCGTAAGCTCGTCCACGTCTTTCTTTTCCTTCAGAACGGCATAGATCGCATGAAGATTTATGCGCTTTTTCCCGGGAATAAGCGAAAACGCAAAGTCGATATCGGCGATAAGTTCCTTGAAATTACGCGCGCGATAGGGATAGTTCCCCGTGGTCTGGATACCGCCGGAAAGTTCGCCGTCGGACAAAAATCCATGCACGTCGTCCCCTTGCCAGCAGTGCATCGACACGGGAATCATCGCAAGCCGCTCGAGCGCTTTTTCGACGTCCACGCCGACGGAAGCGTATCTTTTTTTCGTTTCTTCGAATCTGTTCATTTTTTACACCTCATCTGAATTTTTAAATTACCGAGCGCAGTTGCCTCGATCGGCATCGGTATAACGTTTTTGTTCGTATATTTTTCTGTCAGCCCGTTAAGATAGTCGTTCTTCGCGCCGCCCCCGATAATGTAAAGGGCGCTCACCTCGATCCCGAGATTTTTCTCGATCTCGCGCGTCGCCTCCGCGTAACTGAACGCCAGCGAGTGGAAGATCGAATTAAACAAATCTCCCATGTTTTCGGGCTTCTTTTTTCCGCTCTTCTCAAGAAGATTTCCGATCGCTTCCGCCATATTCTCGGGCGCGACGAGCGTTTCGTCGTTCACGTCGAAAATCTCTTCATACTCCGACGCCCCGACCGCCGCGAATATCTCGTCAAAGGAAACGCCGAGCCGGTTTTTAGTTTCGTTCACCAGCCACATTCCCATTATGTTCTTAAGATAGCGATAATATCCGTTCCCGCCCTCGTTCGAGAAATTCGAACGCATCGACGTTTCGGACGAGTTCGCCTCGGGAATCTTAACGCCGATCAGCGACCAGGTTCCGCTCGACAAAATCACCGAATTTTCGGGACAATCGATCGCTTCGAACGCGCTTGCCGTATCGTGCGAAGCGCACGCGACGACGGTTACGTCGCAACCCAGTTCTTCCGCGATTTCCGGTTTAAAATTCCCGACCACCGTCCCCGGCTTACAAAGCCGCCCGAACAATTTTGCGGGAAGCCCGAGTTTTTCGATTATCTCTTTATCATATTCTCGCGTTTCGAGGCTCAGAAGCGCCCCCGTCGACGCGTCTGTATACTCCTTGATTTTCTTTCCCGTCAGCAAATATTCGAGATATTCGGGAATCATGAGAAAGTCCGTCGCGTTCTCGAGCCGCCCTTTCTGCTTGTCGTCGAAAAGCTGATAAACGGTGTTGAACGCCTGAAACTGTATACCCGTTTTCGCATATAACTCGTCGAAAGGTATGATTTCATGCACTTTTTCGCTCGCCGCACGCGTTCTCTCGTCACGGTAAGCGTAAACGGGATAAATCGGTTTATCTCCGTCCAGAAGCACGTAATCGACGCCCCAGGTATCGATCGACAAACTCTCGATTTTGCCGTATTTTTCCGCGGCTTTCTTAATGCCGTTTTTGACGTGCCCGAAAATCTCTTCCGTGTCCCAGACAAGGCTTCCGTTTTCGCGCTTCATACCGTTTTTAAAACGGTAAATTTCGTCGAGGAATATTTTCCCGTCGCGCTCGTAACCGACGATGTGTCTGCCGCTCGACGCGCCGAGATCGATTGCAAGATAATATTTCATTTTATCACCGCTTTCCGTCCTTTCGGGCGAAATCTCTTCGCTCTTTCAAGAAAATTATATCACCCGCCATGCTTTTTTGCAATGCAAAAATTTGACATTTTTACTCTCAGAATTTGACATTCGTTTTCGCGTGAATTATAATGAACGAAAAGAAAAAAAAGAGGCGGGAAAAGAGTTTGAACGACGAAATTATCGCAAAATATCTGAAAATCACCCCCGAAGAATCCGAGGTAATAAAAAGCGGACGAATCGTCATCACCGACTACACGAAGCGGCGCAGTAAAAAAATCAGCGGCTCGAAATACTTCGAGGAGCGCGAAGAAGTCTTTATGCGCCGTCACCCGCGCTTTGCCGAATTTCCCGAACACGGGCATGACTACACGGAGGTCATGGCCGTTCTTTCCGGCTCCGTCACACACCGCATCGGCGCCGAAAAAATACGGCTCGACGCCGGCGACGTGATCGTTTTGAACAAATACGTCCGGCACTCGATCGACAACACGGGCGAAAACGACCTCGGGCTCAATATCCTTCTGCCCGACAAATTCATCCTTTCTTTTGCGGAGAATTCCAACGACAAAATTCTGAAACGCTTTTTCGAGGAGAGTTTCAAGTCCTGCAACGATCCGTCTTTCGCCGTTTTCCGCGCCGGCAAAAGCAGATTGATCGGCAATCTTATCGAGAACCTCGCCGAACTTTTTATGTCTGAAAAGAAAATCAAAAACGCCGCCGTCAACGACACGGTATATCTTCTGCTCGAACTTCTCTCGTCTTTTTCGGAAAAGATTGTATATCAGAAAAACACGACCGATTTTTCCGAAGCGTTTCCCGAAGTTCGTGACGCAAAATACGAAATCGCGATAAGAAAATACGTTTCGACGGAGTTCGTCGGCGGAAGCCTTTCGGCGTGTGCGCGGGAACTCGGCGTGAACGTACAATATCTTTCGAGGCTGACAAAAAAAATCTTCGGCAAAAATTTCAAGCAACTTCTCATCGCAAAGCGGCTCGAACGCGCGGAAAAACTCATCCGTTCGGGAACTCTCACGATTCAGGAAGTCGCCTCCGCGGTCGGCTATGAAAACGTATACGGATTCAACACTGCGTTCCACAACAAGCACGGCGTCTACGCCTCCGAATGGAAAAAGCAGCAAGAACGATAACCCGCCCCGAATAAAAAATTGCCGCAACAGAAAAAACTGTCTGATGGGAAACAGTTGTCGTAACAAAAAAACTATCGTAGAAAATAGCCATCGCAATAAATAAACTATCGTAAAAAATAGCCATCGCAATAAAAAAACTGTTTGATAGAAAATCCGATAGAACATAATTGTCCGATAGAAAAAACTGTCGCCTCAAGCGGCAGTTTTATATTATCCCACAAAAAAAGCCCGCCTATAAGTCGATTATCGACATTATAATTCTCTTTTCCCGTCATCCCGAGCCTTGCCTTCTTGCTCGGCTCTTCTCGTCATCCCGAGCCAACCCGCCTGACGAACTCCCGAGGGATCCGGGCGCCCCGCGCCGCACTTCTTACATTTTTCTGATTTTTGCTTTCCCCTTCGGAGTGATTCCCCCGCAAAACGGAGGAAATGTCGCGAATGCGACAAAAGGGGCTCGCCGCGCGTAAGCGGAGTGGATTTTACGAGCAATGCGAGTAAAAGACGAGAGAGGACAGCCAAATATTAACTAAATCGTCATCCCGAGCCAACCCGCCTGACGAACTCCCGAGGGATCTAGGCGCCCCGCGCCGCACGTCCAACACAATCTAACTCCAAAACCCCAAATAATCGACCTATAGCCGCCTTTTATCTAATAGTGAAGTCCGATAACAAATCGGCGAGCGTTGCGGCATACTTTTTCGGATTGATAATTAGCTCGGTCGTTTCGAGATAATTATCCAACGACAATACAGTGCTCGATTTCTTTGAAATGTCCTTGATCGGGCAATCCCCGAAATCGGATTCGTTAATTAAAAGTATCTCCATAAAACGTAAATCACAAAAGTCTATTTGTGCCAAAGCGGAATCATCGTTCAAAACGTAATAATTGAAATTGCCCGAGCTGAACTTTTGGCACTGTCGCAACGCAAAAACGCCGTTCAGATCGTCGGAAGAGAACAATTTAACGACAAATAAATCTTGCCTTAACAACCCAAGCAAGTCAATCACCACGCTTTTTAAAGCGTTCTCGTCATCGTAAACAAAGTCATATTTTTTATATTTAAAAACCAAGTTGTTCAGTCTTTTCTCTTTCAAAAACGCTCGCTTCTTCATATTTCTCACCGATCCGAATAAAAACCATCTTTAAAAACACTAAAAACCGTGTTAAACTCTCGCTATAAGTCGATTATCGACACATTCAAGGGCTCACCCGACGAAAAATCAACGGACTCATACCACTTTTCGGAATTCCTATTGTATTCTTCTTTCAATTTTTCCGCATAATCTTTCGGCGATACTTTTCTAAATTTTTCTTTCATAATCCACCCTTAAAACGTTATTTTTTCGCGCGACATAACATATTTTTTGCAACTGCTTTTTTCGACTTCGGATTTCACAAAAGAAATCCTTTCGTCGATTACCAAAATCACCGCGGAATATTCACCGTATGCCATCAATACGGCGTCCCGCAAAGGCATGATCGTTTTGTCGAACGAGTTTTGAGAAATCACGTATGCGGTCTTTGACGAAGTGATCTCTTTCAACATCGGCAAAAGTTCATATTGAGTGATTTTTTCGCCCGCGCAAGATATTTTAGCTTTATCCAAATATTTTGCAGAATCGTGAGAGAATCTTTCAATCGCGCAAAATCGCTTTTTCTCGTCGCGAAATTCAAAAAGCAGCCGCTCGCGATATCTTTCAAAAATAAAATTATCGATAAAAAACTCTTCGTAATTCATATCGAAATTCACATTTTTCGAACAATCCGCCTTTTTCATCCCCACGCTCCGAACAACAATTATTTCGATTCTTTTTTCCCGACTTCATTATACTTCACCGACTATGATTTGTCAAGACGCATTTTTTGCAAAAAGAACGACGCACCGCCTCGGCGAAAATCGTCATTAGCATAAATTAACTATGTTATCGTTTAGAATACACTATAACCGGCACGGCGTTTCATTGTATAATGTATGTAAGGTTTTCATATGTTCGGCAGACCAAAAACCACATACAAAGGTGAAAATCATGAACGTTATAAAAAGACTAAACGATTTACGATTGCAAAGAAACCTGAGCGTATACAGGTTATCCGAGTTGTCGGGCGTTAATCAATCGACGCTCGCCAACACCTTTTCGCGCGGAATTGTTCCGTCGATTCAGAATCTCGAAAAAATTTGCGACGCAATGGGCCTCACACTCTCGCAGTTCTTTTCCGAAGATCAGGAATTTACCGTTCTGACAAAGAACGAGAGCGAACTCATCTGCAATTATCGCAATCTCCCCGGCGAAGCAAAAAAGAGCGTCGGCGATCTCGTCAAATCGATAAGCGAAATGAGATAATTGAAAAACACCCCCCCATTGGGGAGCGTTTTCCCGATCGACAAAGCGTACTTAAAAGCGCGCTTTAAAATCAAAGCGTGCAGGCGTGAAATGCGCGCAAAAATCGAAATAAAAATCAAAACAAAAATCGAAACAAACAACAAAATATAAAGGGCTGTCGTAAAACAATGCGGCAGCCCTTTTGTTGTTAGATTAGTTAGATTGAGTTAAAGTCGTAAAGTTACCGAATACGATGCCGAGTCTTCCGGGCGCCCCGGGGAAAGCGAAAAGCGTCTTTAAGAACGTGCTTTCGTCTTTATAAATATCCATACTTCTGACGCTCTCTGCGGTCATATGCGCGCCCTTTGCGGAAAACGTTACGGGAACGTTGTTAAAAAACTGCGTCGTATAAACGAACGCGGAACTGTAATCTTTGCCATAGAACAGCGGCATACCGGTTGCCGCGGCGGTAACTTTCGTGCTGCCCAAAGGAATTTCTTGATTGAGCATCGCAGTCAGGACCGCGTTTTTCATTTCAAAAACGTTGTTCGTTCCGAAAGTTCCGTATCCGTCCGGATAGCTGGTGAAAGCCGCCGTCGCATTCGTGGCGTCGCCCGATTTATAAACGGCAACTATATTCATAAGTTTCTTCGTATGACCCTGTTCGTCGGTGTCGTTTTTGATGAAAGTACGACCGCCGTAATTGAACACTTGATCAAGTGCGAGGATGCTCGGAACTATCTCGGTCGCGCCCATCTGCTTAAACCATCCTTCACTTCCGGAAACAAAAGAGGACACATGCGCCGCAGTATAGTCGTCGAGAATGATATTGCTCGTCCATCCGCCCGCGCCGTTTCTTCCGTCACTCTTTGTCATGTCCACATGGTCGGCGATAAATACGGGACCTCCCGCACCGTTCGCTTCCGAATTGAACACCTTCATTATACCGCCCGAAAGGTAGAAAATCGAGTTGAAGTTATCTTCAAAAATGCAGTCTTTGACCGTAACGAAACTCGTGGAATTGGTCTTGGTCGAGAATACGGAAATATACCAACGACGGGCAATGCTGTTGTTTACGTTACCTTTCGCACCGCTAAACTGAATGAAAATCAATCCGCCCGGTTTAACGTTTTCCTGACGGTTTTTGTTACCGATAAGGAACGCGTCCTCGAAGAAGAATTCTTCGCCGTTATCAACGTCGTCCGTTTCCGAATTGCCATCAACCTGGAAAAGTTTAGCGTTCGAAATAACGGTTCCGCCCTGCGTTTCGTCGTCCTTAAGTTCGTCATCGGCCAAAACGTCGGGCATCTTGCTCGCGTCGATATTGAAATAGTTGCCGAGAACGGTAAACGTTTCGTTTTTGTCGAGTTTCCTGCCAAAAATGTAAGTCCAATCTTTAAGCGAACCAACGAGGTAATCTCTCGAACCGACTTCTTCTTTCGTCCAAAAGAAACTTTCGGGCAAACCCTCTTTCACGACCTGAATGTCGCCCTGAAGCGCGATACCTTTAAGTGTGGTCGTATCGACGGTGATACCGTGCGACTCTCTGTATTCCTTGACGGGCACCGCTTCCCTGCACGTATCGCCTTTTTCGGCGCGGTTGTCGATTACGTAAAGATCGAGAAGATCATATACGTTGTAGTACCCCGCTTTTACCGTGACGGTAAATTCGACGGTCATGCTCGCAAGTTCTTCCGCGTCCTCGATCTGATCGTCAAAGAGGAATTTGGGACGAAGCGACAGTCTGAACGATTTTTCGCCCGCCTTCTCGGTGAAGCGGAAAGTCGCCATTTCTTCGTTGAACGAGTAATACGAATCGGGATCGTCGATTTCGACGTATCTGCCGTTCTCCGCGACTTGAACGTTTGCAACGTACGCGAGGTCGCCGCTCTGGTTGAGTTCCTTACGCACGTCCTTGCCGTCGTCGCCGGTCGCGAACGCGGTTGCCTGCGGAACGAAAAGGAAATCGTTCTCGGTTCCTACGTAATAAGGTTTGTTTTTGTCCTTAAACTCCGTGTTGTCGCCGATTGCAGCATAGTATGCGGAAGCAAACGCGGGCAGTTCGACTTTCTGAACTTCATACTTGATGACGGTAATTTCCGTCTTGCAGGTTTTTCCGCCGTAAGCAACGGTGAATTCGACGTTGCCGGACGCTTTCTTATCGTAAGTTACGCTAAAGTCGGCGGCGCGATAAGCAATCGTTCTCGTCTTGCCGTCGGAGAAAATCGCGTTAATTTTGAGTTTCGAAAAATCGAGTTCTTCGCCCTGCTTGATCGTGGTCGGAAGCCCCGAAACGTATTCGAGCGAGGTTATCTCGGTATCCGCCGCTATGACGTCGATCTTTGCGGTGCAACTTTTCCCTTCGTAAGAAATCGTTACGGTAACGTCGTCTCCAACGGTCGCGTTATCGAAAGAAACGGTCATTTTGCCGGCGTCGTAAGGAAGAGTTTTTTCCGTCTTGTCGCTGTAATTCGCCTTGATGACGAGATCGGAATAGTCGGGAGTTTCGCCCTGTTTTACGTACTCTTTCATACCGGAAACGTAAGTTATTTCCGTCACTTTCGTCTTATCTTTCGCGC
Source organism: uncultured Clostridia bacterium (assembly GCA_934249215.1). Classification (GTDB taxonomy): domain Bacteria; phylum Bacillota; class Clostridia; order Christensenellales; family Borkfalkiaceae; genus HGM11416. Next base: position 554 of record CAKQKN010000085.1, on the reverse strand, counting down.
ATGCAAACATAAGCGCGGTAGAAACGACGCACAGTATCGAAAGAAGAATCACAGAAAGTTTTTTCATTTTTCGCTCCTTGTTCTTTTTATGTTTTTATTTTTTATTTCTGATTAACAACTTAATTCGCTTTAATTTGCTCGCCGCAATTCGGAGACTTGACTTGCACGCCGCAAATCAACGGCTGAAGTTGATTTCGATTTTATCGTAAACCGTGGGCGCGTCCTTGGATTTTACCGTAATCGTAAGGCTGTCTTTTTTCAGAAAAGCGAAGTCTATCTCTTGCGTAATGCCGCCACCTCCGTTCGAAACGACCTCGCACACGCCGTTTTTGCCGAACTCGAAAAGAAGTTCGCGGCGGGTGGTTTCGTCGGGCGAGATTTCGACCTGCAAGCGAAGTTTAATTCCCTCGCGCCACTTGATTCTTATGTATTTTTTGATTTTCGCGTCCGGATTCTGATCGACCTGAATTTCGATCTTTTCGCCGGTATCGACGTCCCTGACCCCCGTGATTTCGATCTGTTCGGGGGGAATGTTCGGACGGTATATCCTGACG
>CAKQKN010000084.1 GCA_934249215.1 uncultured Clostridia bacterium | reverse complement strand
GCGGTTATGATCAGCGTCAGAACGATTTTTAAAACGTCTTTTGCGTTTGCTCCTTTTCCGAACAGGACCGTCAAACCGACGCCCGCGTTTGCAATCAAGCCTCCGAGGCAAGCACCGAATGACAAGTTGCCGCCTGCGAACAATTGCGATATGATAACCGACGAAGCGCAGTTCGGGATAAGTCCGACTAGAATGGAAAACAACGGGGCAAGTACGGCGTTCGTTTTAAGAAAAGCGGAGAAGTTTTCTTCGCCGATAAGGAATACCGCGACGGAAAAAATCAGATTAAAGACAAGTACGATCAAAAAAGTTTTGAGCGAATGGAGTAGCGGGTGAAGCAGATGTTCATGAACGAACCCTCCGTGATCTCCGTTTTTCGATCCGCAACAGGCGTGATGTTTATGTCCGCATAATACCGATTCTTCGTCCGCGTGATGCTCTTGAGATTCTTCCGATTTATTCGATTCGCTCTGACCGTTTTCAACGACGATCGTTTTATCCGTATTCTTAAATAAAAGAAAATCCGCAATATAGCCGACGATAATCGCAATGCAAAGTTTTAATAAGAGCAACGCTACGATAGACGAAAATTTATCAGTGTTCGAAAGAAGAATCGGAATTGCTTCGTCGCTCGTCGCGATAAACACGGCAAGGAGCGTTCCGGGACTGAGTTTTTTCTTTTTATATCTTTCCGCCGCGATAACGGAAAATCCGCACTGGGGAAGAAGTCCGAGTGCCGCTCCGACCGGAACCGACATTTTGCTCCGATTGATTTTTTTCCCGAAAAACGAAAAAACGAAATTGAAAGCAAATACAAACGCAAATATTTTAAAACTGTCAAGCAGTGCATCGAGAATGACTTCGCTCAATTTGTTTCCCTCACGATTTTCTATTTATCACATATTATACATTCTTTCTCGTCTGCAAGCAAGCAATAGATTTAATATATAAAAAAATCATTCTTTTATATACACATTGTTTTTCTTTTATATACTCGTTTTTGTTTTATTTTATAATCCGAAATGATATAATTTAACCGTACAAAAAATAAAATATGTACGCGTGCGTTATCGAATTATAGCGTAAAAACGTAAAAAATATAAGAGGAATTAAAATGAAAGGATTCAAAAACGCTTCGATTTATGTTTACGGTAAAGGAATCGTAAAGACTTCTCTTACCGTCGAAAACGGCAAAATTTCCGCAATAGCAGGCGTCGAGCCCGACGAATACTACGAGATTCCGGACGATGCAATCGTTGTTCCCGGTTTCATCGACGAGCATATTCACGGCTCGGCAAATTGCGACGCAATGGACGGGACGACCGAAGCTTTGGCTACGATCGCGAATTCGATTGCCTGCGAAGGAACCGTCGGCTTTTTAGCCACGACGATGACGCAGAGCCCTGAAAATATTTCAAAGGCGATGGTTGCGGTTAATTCTTATTTGTCCGAGAATAAGCCGAACGGCGCAGAAGTCCTAGGAATACACCTCGAAGGTCCGTATATCAATAAATCCAAAGCCGGAGCGCAGCCCGAACAATACATCTGCAATCCGTCAATCGAACAATTCGAAAATTACAATAAACTTTCGGGAAATAACATAAAAATCGTTACGTTTGCCCCCGAAAGCGATGGTAGCAAGGAATTTGCAGAGTATTTGAAGAATCATTCGATCAGAGCAAGCGTAGGGCATACGTCGGCGAAATTCGCCCTTACGGAAGAAGCGCTGAAATGGGGTGCCACGGGCATAACGCACACGTATAACGCGCAAAGCGCATTTACGCACAGAGAAGCCGGCGTCGTGGGCGCCGCATTGCTTTTAGACGATTATACCTGCGAAATTATTTGCGATACCATTCACTTCAGCGTTCCCGCAATCAGGATTCTGATTAAGAACAAGCCGCACGATAAAGTCATTTTAATTACCGAT
>CAKQKN010000083.1 GCA_934249215.1 uncultured Clostridia bacterium | reverse complement strand
GAGTATTCCAAAACAACAAAGCTCTCAAACAGCGTTGTTAGTTTGTGTGTTCTTTTGGCTGTTTAAGAGTATTCCAAAACAACAAAGCTCTCAAACTCGCAGTATTAAATGTTATGTACCCTATTAGTTTAAGAGTATTCCAAAACAACAAAGCTCTCAAACGGTTCGGGTTAGTAATAGTTCGGTCGATAAGTTTAAGAGTATTCCAAAACAACAAAGCTCTCAAACCGGCTATATTAGCCGTATGAGCAGATTGAAGTTTAAGAGTATTCCAAAACAACAAAGCTCTCAAACTAGCTTATGTAATGACGTATAAAATCTCTTGTTTAAGAGTATTCCAAAACAACAAAGCTCTCAAACATAGAAACACATGTGCAGAACTGCTCAATAGTTTAAGAGTATTCCAAAACAACAAAGCTCTCAAACAAGCACTCGAAATGATGTTAAATGATACTCGTTTAAGAGTATTCCAAAACAACAAAGCTCTCAAACCTACGTGTTAGAATGTCATCGTCGAAAAATGTTTAAGAGTATTCCAAAACAACAAAGCTCTCAAACAGTTCTTCGGCAGCAGTTAAAGGGGTATGTGTTTAAGAGTATTCCAAAACAACAAAGCTCTCAAACCAAATCGCAAATGATACGATGAATTCGGCTGTTTAAGAGTATTCCAAAACAACAAAGCTCTCAAACAACGCCGCAGGTAAAGTAGAACCAGGATCAGTTTAAGAGTATTCCAAAACAACAAAGCTCTCAAACACCGTGGCTTGTAATTGTGGTAATGTAAAGGTTTAAGAGTATTCCAAAACAACAAAGCTCTCAAACTTCTTTGATGATACGGTTTATACGGTTGTTGTTTAAGAGTATTCCAAAACAACAAAGCTCTCAAACGATTTTTGATCATCATCAACAAAAAAACCAGTTTAAGAGTATTCCAAAACAACAAAGCTCTCAAACTGCTAAAACGATATAAAGGAGAAGTGCACAGTTTAAGAGTATTCCAAAACAACAAAGCTCTCAAACAAGAGTAAATTATCATCGGAATACGTCAAGGTTTAAGAGTATTCCAAAACAACAAAGCTCTCAAACAATGCGGCTGGTCTTAATCCTCTTCTTGCCGTTTAAGAGTATTCCAAAACAACAAAGCTCTCAAACTTATCAATTACCGTCTTGAAGTCTTCAAGCGTTTAAGAGTATTCCAAAACAACAAAGCTCTCAAACACTAGGACTTTGCAGACTTATAGTCCATTGGTTTAAGAGTATTCCAAAACAACAAAGCTCTCAAACCACACTCAACATAAGCGAAGGAACATATAAGTTTAAGAGTATTCCAAAACAACAAAGCTCTCAAACAAAAGGTTGACGGTGTAAATTATCCCGTCCGTTTAAGAGTATTCCAAAACAACAAAGCTCTCAAACAAACGTAAGTTTTCATCACTATAAGTCAAGGTTTAAGAGTATTCCAAAACAACAAAGCTCTCAAACAGTTTATCTTCTACATCCTCTGTTATGGCAGTTTAAGAGTATTCCAAAACAACAAAGCTCTCAAACGATCTTTATAAGTATTTTAAAAAGAGGTGAGTTTAAGAGTATTCCAAAACAACAAAGCTCTCAAACCTCAAATAAGGTCAAAAGCACACGCTACCGCGCGGTTATTTTGCTTCTATATCGACTGTATTTTATCACATTTCGGGAATATTTTCAACTATTTCGCAAAGATCTTCGGTGATTATTATCTTTCGCTCGTTTTTTTTGCGCTTTTCGGTTCTTCGCTCGACCAAAAACAATGCAATTTTATTGAGCGCGCAATGCCTGTATAACAATTCGATTTCTTCCTCGGTCAAAACGTCCTTTATCCCGACCAAGACAAAAAACTCCGTCCTTTTAAGTTCGGCAAAAATATTTATGTAACAAATAAGTTTTTCGATAAGACCGTCGTAAGTTTTCGACGGCTTTACCGAACAAATCTTCAACAAATCTTCCAAAGACGGACACTCATGATCGATCGAAAAATCCACAGAAGAGCAAAGATCGTATAAAAAATCTTCGATCGACGTATTGATTTCGTTAAATTTCAGAATAAAACTGCCGTCGTTATAATTGTTTTGCAGTTTTTTGTAAAGCAGATTGACGATTTTTTTGTCGGTGGCGTCGAAACAAAAGGGATTCGCGATCATTTCGCCGCACTTATCGGGCGAAACAAACTTATCACCCTCCCAAAACGAAAACTCGCTTTCTTTTGCAGTAAACGCATCTTCGAGCTGGACGACAAAATTATAATATTCTTTCGAACTTTCGACAGACAAAACAAACGGCGAAAGGCAATCCAAAACGATGGGCGTTTCGATGTTTTTGTGGACGATTTTTATCATATTTCAATCAATCTGTCAACGCTTTCCTCGACAAGCGATTGTTTTTCCCCCACGAGATAATCTATCCGCGAAAACTGATTTTCGGTAACTTCGAGAAGCGCGACAGTTCCCGACGACGGCAAATTGTCATATACTTTCGCTTTCACAGCCTGACTTGTGACGTTGTTTATCACGAGTTTCGAATATACGGATTTCTGCATCATGATAAAGCCGTTTTTAATCAGAAACTTGTGAAAAACAGAATATTCTTTTCTGTCCTTCGACGTTTCGACGGGAAGATCGAAAAAAATCAAAATTCTCATAAATTTGTTGTTCATACCACGATTTTCACGTCTTGCGGGAAAGTAATCAGCGAAACGTCGTTTTCCTCGAGCGCCGCCAGAACGCTCTTTACGTACTGGCGGATCGCAATATCCAAAGTCGTCGTTTTTCCACCGAAAATCACCTCGTAATTGAGAATATTTGCCATTTTTCGTTTGAAAAACGAATCGCCGGCGGCAACGGAAAGCGCGGTTTCGTCGACAATCACACGAAGCGGTTCCATTAAGTCGGAGCCGAGATTGAACTCGTTAAATTCGTTGTCGTGCCAAATTCCGAGTTGCGTGACACACCCGCTCGCGACGATTTCGCGGTTTACCGCGGAAAGCAATACCGCATAGCCGTAATTAAGGCAAGCGTTGATGAAACCGACGCTTCGGCGAGTTACGCCCGTCGGCAAAATAGCGTTAAAATACACTTTTGCCGCATGTCCTTCCCTATTCGAGCGATCACCGTCAAGTATTTCCGAAGCATAGCCGCAAAGCATCTCGGACTCCGTTGCGAAGCCCATTCTCAAAAGCAGTTCGCTTTGCCCCAGAATCTTTCTTTCGATAAGTATTTTCCACACCCTCGCCTTCGTCGAGTTTTGCCAGCAGGTCTGAATTTTTATGCGCTTTGACGTGTTATGCGCGCCGTAATAAGGCAAAAGTTCGGACGAAGGGTTACACTTTTCGTCGCAAAAAATAATCTTGACGTTGTTTTTGACAAGCTCGGACAAAAGCGAAGCCGTCAGCGAAACCGCCGTGCTTTGCACGATCAGCGTATTTATTTCGTTGATAAAAACCCGTCTTTCGGTTTCGCCGCGTATGATGAGAAAATTAAGTCTGTGTTCCAGCTTGCACCGAGTGTTTACGATCACCGTGCGAAAGCCCATATCACACCTTTCTTATCCGCTTCGTAAGCCCCGCCGGCGATAGATCGATTAGTCTAAAATCGACGTCGGTAATATTCTTATTGAATAATATCATTCCGCTATGCGCGCTGCCGCCGATTGCAACGATATTTGAAGTTTCCGCATTACACCTGAACATTTTCAAAATTTGCAAAAGTACTTTCGATTGCTCGAAAACGCTCAACGAGCAGAACAATTCTTCACCATTTTCCATATTTTTTCTGAAAGTGGCAAAAGCCGAAAGCCCCTCGTAAATTTTGCTGCCGAGTTTTTCTTTCAAGTCGCGATAAAGCTTTTCGTTGTTTTCCTTGTTTACAACGAGTTTCATAACGCCCTCGCGATTGGCTTTTATCACGTACTCCGGCTCGTCACCCGTAATCATCTTCTTGTCAAACATTCCCGAAAGACTCGTCAAGCCATTGACGTATTCGTCGGTTCTGTTGTCGCTGAACAACTGATTTGCATTATGAACAATAATTCGATTGCCCGTTACCCCCGCGAGATAACAAAGACTTCCGTTATATGAAACAAGCTGCTTTATTTTCATTTTCGGAACGACGATAACGGAATCTTTCAGATACGACGACAGATATTTTTCCTGTGCGTCGGGATCGTTTTTCAGTCTGTAAGAAACCAGCGTCGGAATCGCTTCGATCGTTTTAATCCTTTCTCCCTTTTTTCCGACCGACGTCACAATAGCAAAATATGCCGTTTCCTGCGACATATATCCGCCGTATTTCGAAGTATCGGACAGCGGACCTTTGCTCTTTCTCGGCGCAGTTATGCCGGAGCCGCCTTTGCCGTAAATCGTTTCGTTATAGAACCCGCCCTTATTGCAAGTCGCATATCTCGTGACAATCATCGAATGTCTGAAGAAAGTGTTTTTCACGATCCCTATACTGTCGCGATTCCAAGCGCCCGCAACGTCACGCACGAACATTGTCTTAAGGTTATAATTTCTCCAGACGTCGCCGTCTTTTCTGAACATTGACATCGGCGTCGAAAAAACGGTGTCGAAAACGTTGCCGACAACCACGTTAAGATAAGCGTCGCGCGCGTGATGAAGATCGTTCGTTTCGCGGCATTTGAAAAGATCGAATCGATTTTTGAAATCGTTTACGTTTTTCGCCTTGCTGAAAACGAGTTTTGCGGACGGATATTTGCGTTTCAGAAGCTGAATTACCGCCTTTGCCGTCTGATCGGTGATCGTTTTCTGACGATTGATAAAATCTTCGTAATCGCCGTCTTTGAGCGGCTCCGTTCTCGTCAGCCGATCCCAAGTCGTTTTTGAAATAAGCCCTTTTTCATAAAGCATTCGCCAGTGCTTTTTCATCTCGGGATTGACAAATTCGGTCGAAAGCGGATATTTGTCCGATTTTTTCGCATTCGCCTCGCGACAGACAAGCACTTTGTTGTCAAGACTGTCGTCCTTGATGAACGTGCGCGGCAGAATGTGATCGACGTCGTAGCGATTTCCGTTCAGTTCGTCAAGATCTATAGTTGCACCCGTGTACATACATTTTCCGAGCTGACGGAAATATAAATACAACCGTTCCTGTCTGAGTTTAAGATCAGTATATTTTTCGTCGCCGAGTTTGGCGATAACGTCCGAATATGCCTCGCCGACGTTTTTATATTTTTCAAGCAGCTGCTTTTTTCGCGGCTCCGTTCTGCCGCTGTCGCCTTTCTTTCCGTCCTCTCTCGTGACTTCGACGAAAATCTTGTCCGGCTGTCTGCCGATCGCGCCCACGTATTCGTCGATCATCGAAAGCGTCTGCCAGATTCCGCGCCTTACCGCGGGCGAAACGTATAACTCCTCAACCGACTCATACGTTACCGCGTCGGCTTCCGCGTCGTTTTCTCCGTCGATAAGCTCGCCGAAATTATATTTTTCGTCGTTTAAAATCTCGTTCAGATTCTCGTTCGTCTGATACAGCGCGTCGAGAACGGTGAGCATTTCGCCCGTCGTTTTGTCAACGCCGCGAAGCCCCGTCAGAAGTTTTGCCGACAGTCGTCCGAAGTCGCTGAACGACAAGCCTTTGAGCCGTTTAAGATTGGCTTTGATTTCGGGAATCTCTCCGTATTTTTCCTCGATAAGACGATCGACAATGTTTTTATCGGTATTAAGCGTATGCCACAAAATGATGTTTTCGCAAACTTCGCCGCCGCTTTCGATATCTTTGTCGACAAAATCCCCGAGAATGCTCTTAAGCCGTATGTACGACGACATTGACGCCTTGAATTCACCGTCTTTTCCGGACAGCGTGATTTCTTCCGAACCCGAAACCGACTCAAGCCCCTCACGAACGATCAAGTCCTTAATTTTCTTGTCGGACACTTTCGGATATTTAAGGAACAACTCGTTAAAAATCTTTTGCTTGAGTTCGACCGAAACGATCACATCGTTTATCCGCAATTTGTTGAGTTGGTTAAGCACGTCGAATTTCTGATAGATAATCGAAGCTTTCGGCAAGACGTCCTCGCCCCTTATATAAGAGCATTTGTTCGTCATTCGCCGCATAAACTCTTCGTTACTCTTTGCTTTATCCACAACAGAATCGAAATTCCAAGGCGTAACCTTTTCGGCAGACCTTAAAACAGCCCACGAATTGCTCCCCGTAAGCGGTCCGACGTAATACGGTATACGATAGTTGAAAAGCGCGGAAATCGCGGCGGCGGCATCCTTGGTTTCGGGGTGATTTTTCACCATGTTAAGGATGATTTCGCTAAGTTCCGCCTCGTTCACCTGCTTTGGGAACAACCCGTTGTCGCTGTGCAGAATTTTGGGCAGAAATTCGCCGTCGTTCAGATCGGCAAGGATTCGTTCGACGATTTCTTTGTCTCCGTCGTCAAGGTCGTTCAGTATTCCGTTGAGATATTTTTTGAGATAATTAAAAAAGTCCTCGTCTTCTTTGCATCTTTTGACTTTCGTCTTTTTTCCGTCCGTGCTTGTGTGCCCGACGTAGCTTACGTAATTATTCGGTTCCGAAGCGCTTCTGAAAATTTTATAATAATCCTTTGCCGAGCGCCCGCGAACAATTTTTTTCAAAATTTTAAGATCGGCTTTATGCTTTTCATACACCGCGATCATCGCTTCCGATATGCACGAATGGCCCTCGAAAATCTTCTCGAACCGAACGAAACTGCAGATCGAGCGCATCGCCGCAAGAAGCTCGAAATATTCGTCATAATCCGCGCGCATCGCTTCGAACGCCTCGTCTGTCAGATCGTTGAGCGAAAAACTCTTTTCTTCTTTATATTCATCGCCGAAAAGCGCGGACGGCGAAATTTTCGCGCCCGTGATCCCTTTCAAAATTTCCTTTTCTCTTTTCCCGCTTGTCGAAAACATTTTTTCGAGCGCGAGTTGTTTATCTCTCAGCCCTTTCCCGCCGTCAAGCAGCACATATTTGACCGCTGCCGAATCTGGACATTCAAAAGCGACTTCGTCGCCGAAAACGGAAGTGACGGCGTCGCGCAATCTTTCCGTTAGTTTAGAAAAATCGCGTACATCCTCGGCGCTCCCCTCAAACAAGAAATGTCCGCGGTATTTGATTATGTGATGAATCGCAAGATAATACAGTCTGATATCGAAATCGCCGCCGCAGATAAGCGCCTTACGCAAATGGTAAATCGTCGGATAGGCTTTGTGAAACTTAGAATCCCCTCCGTCCGTCGCAAAAAGATTGTTTCTATCGCCGAACAGCAATTCATCCTTATCTTCGGGCAGGAACTGGCTGTTGTTAAGCCGAATGAAAAAAGTTTTGTCGTCAATAAAAGGCGCAAACAACTCCTGCAACCAATTTATGCGCTGTTTGCGGCGCGCAAGCCTTCTCCTTGCCGTTCTGTAAGTCCGGCGCTCCGCCGCGGTTTTACTTTCCTCGAACAGTCGAACCGCCCAACAGTCTTTGCCTTTCGCTCGGATAAGGTTATAGTTCTCGTCGGTGCAAGCGATTCCCACCGAATTTGTGCCTATGTCCGTTCCGATGTAAAACTTTTTCATTTTCTTTCATCTCCTCTCTTGACAAACAATTTTTTTCGTGGTAAAATAAAGGTACAAAATAACAAAGCGAGTTCAAATAAAACTTTGTCAAATCACTTTTCGCATCGGCGAAGCAAATGGTTCTGCACCGCAGGACTTTTTTTGTACCCTTTTGAGCCTTTCGGAAAACGCCGCGGACTATCGATTAAGCATGGTCCGCATTTTTTATGTTCCCAAACATATTATATCATATTTTTCGGGCATTTTCAATAGGTTAATGTATTTTGTTTATGGTATTATCGATTACTTGCTTATCTTTGCGAGGTTATTTTACTTCCAGAAAACCTTGTATGAAAGCGTTAGGGAAAGCGAATACCTTTTCACCGATGACAAATTTGACGCGCAGATACTTCTTCGCGTCGTCGATCCACGTTATCGTTCCGTCGCCGAATTTTTTGTGCGAGACAACGGCGCCGACCGCAACTTTCGCGAGCATTTCTTCCAATTCTTTTTCGGCAAAATCGTTCTCAACGGGCGCAGTATAGGCAACGGAAACCGCATCGGTTACGGAAACAGTATCGGTTACGGCAATTTCCGTTTTTACCGCCTCGTTACGAGCATTTTCTTTGCCCGCGCGGTATCTTTCCGGAATGAGAATACTCTCGAAATCGGTCATAGTCGCCTGTTGCTTGCCGTAAAGCGCCTCGTATTCCTCGCGGCGAAGCACCGTATCCCAACCGCCGACCGATTCACCCTCGTGCATGTCGATGCCCGTGTATGACAAACTCGAATTTTCGTATTTTCTGAACCCGAAAATGCCTTGATTCATCTTTTCGGAATCGAACAGCCCGATCGAGCAAAGCACGTCGAAATCCTTGACCGAAAGCCCCGTGACTTTTTGGAAAAGTTCGGGCTCGATCTGCGTGATGACGTCTTTTATCGTCTGTTCGCGATAATCGGTGAGATACATGAACGCGGGAATCCGCGCGGCGAGCTTCAAAAGATTTTCTTGAACTTGCTTTCGCAAAGATTTCGCTTTCTTCTCGTCCTCGGAAAGTTCTTTTTTCTCGGAGGGCGTAAGAACGTCCCCCTTTTCTTTTTTCAATTTTTTCACCCTTTCCGAGCGATTGATGATCGTCTGGATTTCGGCGTTCAGCGCGCGGAAACCCTCGATCCGCATAAGCGCGTCGAGCGCCTCGGGATTGTTCTGCAATTTTTTTAGCGTGTCGTTGTCGACGTGAACGAGAAGCGCCGTTTGCCAGCGTTTGGCAAGCAAAGTCGCGGAAGTTCCCGCATAAGTTATGTCGAGAATGTCCTGCGCGTCGATCCGATTCATCGACGAGCCGTCGAACGCAAGCACGGGCAAAAACGAGATAAATTCCGCCACCTTTTGCTCGGGGCTTACGTCGTCCACTTTCAGGCGACAAGAATAATCGGAAATCTGATGCAATGCGCGCTCCAATGCAAAATCGAAAATGTAACACTCTTTTTTGATGATCTCTCTGTCGCCGTGTTCGTTCACGATTTCCCACGGCGATTGCACACGAAACGCCGTTTGAAAATACGTTTCGGGCGATTTTAAGTTCCGCAGCATAAACACGCCCGTCCACGGACGAACGGTAACGCCCGTCGTCAGTTTTCCGCAAGACAACGTGATCGTTTTGGTTTCGAGCGGATCACCCATCGCGTTCAGCACAGGCGCGAGCGCGTCAAGCCCGATTCCCGCTTTCGTTCCCGCACACACGACTACTTCGTAATCGTCGAAAAACACGTTTTGCCTTTGCCGAAGAAGATTATACATTGCATAGCAACTCGCGACGTTCGGCAAAAACCACAGCGTGTGCGTCAGAACGTTCAAGAGCGTCGTGTCGGAAAAGGGCATCGGCGGGCGTTCGGCTCCGAGTTTCAGCCCGTCCGTCGGCATATACGTGCCTTGAATCATTTTGAGCCATTTCTGAACGTCGTCCTCGTAAACGAACCTTGCAGATTCCATTCTTCCCTTTTCGGGCATTTCCGCACGGAAAAACTCGTTTATGTCGAACTCGTCGTACCCCTCGTTTATCGCAACGTTCGCTGTGATCGAATCGGGCACTTTATACGTCAACATAACCATTTTCGGAAGCGCGGCATACGGGTTCTCTCCGCGTGCTTCGGTCCATTTTTCCTTCGCTGACTGCTCGTCCGAATAAGTCCAGTTGAAAACCTGATCTTCCAGAAACTCGCCCGAGTTCAGCGCGCGGAACGGCGTGCCGGATAAATATAGATAATGCTTTGAAGTGATCGGCAGGAAAGATTCGTTTATGGCGTTGCCTGCCTCTTCTTTTTGATATTTTTCAAGGTCGAAATCGTCGTTTTCCTCGTCGAACTTTTCGAACAGATTCCGCGCGTTTTCCCGCCACGCCCCGAAATGATATTCGTCGAATACGATGATATCCCAGTTCGTTGTGTGAATAAATTCGTTTTTCGCCTTTATCCCGCCCGCGTCGTTGGTGCCGAGCAAGTCTTGAAAAGAACCGAACACGACGATCGGCGCCGCTTTATCGCACGCGTCGAACTGCTCGTCGAGTTTTTTCGCGTCGAACTTCGCTTCCTTGTTGCTTACGAATTGCCAGCCTTTGAAATCCACGTGACGGGAAAGGTCTTCTTGCCAAGCCGATTCCACGGCGGGTTTAAACGTAAGCACGAGAATTTTCTTGAAATTCATCGCTTTGCAAAGTTCATAGGTCGCAAAAGTCTTGCCGAAACGCATTTTCGCGTTCCACAAAAATTTCGGCGGGCGCGCGGGATCGTCCTCCTTTGCTTGCAAAAAATACGTTTTGGTCATCTCGACCGCTTGCTTTTGCTCGTCGCGCATGGAAAAATCCCAAGTGCGGTTGCCTTCGAACCGCGTTTCCGTGCGCAATTCCTCGATCGCCGTAAGCGCGTCTTGCGCAGTGCAACGGAACCATTCGTTTCTGTCCGACCCCTCGTTCAGTTGCAAAAAACCTTTGCGCTTTAACAAACGGTGTATGTCCTTGTCGGTAATACAAGTACCGTCGGAACGCATTGCCGAAATTTTGAACAATATTCTGAAATTCAATGCCGCCGTGTGCAACTGTTCACGTATGCGCATTTCGACGTTTTGTCTGTCAGTATAACCGATTTTGATATAACCGTCGTGATCTTTCACCCCGGGCAAAACGTAGCCGTAAATTGTCGGCACAACCGCCGGTCTGTTATGTAATATCTCCGAAAGACTTATATTATTTGCCATTGTTCCCTCTTTTTATTCAAATTTTATGTATATCTTTTCAGAATCACAAATATATTCTTTCTCTACTTTTGCAAATTTCCTTATTCCGGGCATTATAAATTTTAATGGATGATAAATTCCATTATCCTCTACCGAACAAGCAAATGCAATTCTATATTCCCTTTGATAAGCATAATCACTCCTTTTTCTAAATAATACCTCAAGTTTGTTTTCAGCTAAAAGATATTTCATAGCATCATTTTGGTTTGAGCGACCTAATTTTATATAATCAACAGAACCATATTCACAGGAATACCTACTGAAAGAGCTCTTTTTAAAACATTCCTCAAATAAATGAGAAAAACTCGATTCCTCCATGATGACACAACAAAATTTATCATTTTGATCGAAAAAGTCTGAAATTATACGTTTATCGAAAGCAATATAACCTTCTTCAACTTCACTTTTTTCAAAATATGAGCAACACCATATTGGATAATTCCTACCAATAAAAATTTGATTTTTATTACTCGCCGGGCATTCATAAATATCCCCTTGTGCATTTTCTAATGTGCTGTTAGCGAAAAAACCGGCTGCATTCATATACAAAAAGTTATCAAGCAAATCATCCAAATAACATTCTTTTATAAATTTTATTAAATATCCTTTACACATTTTTTATCACTCCATGGGTTTAATCATCGATTCGATAAAATCGATTTCTTCTTGCGACAAGTTGTATTTTTTATACAATTCTTCGTCCGTCCACGGCTTTGAAAAATCTTGCATTGGAACATAATGATAATCTTTAGATGAAGAATTTTGAGTTTGTTTGCGTATACTCACCAAACATCTAAAAAATTTCGTCTTCAAATATGATAAGGTGTTTTCAGCTTCTGTTTTCGTATTATAACTCCCTATTTCAAGAAAAGTTTCCGTGCATAACTCTTTTGGAAAAGCAATTATAGGCATAGCCGGACTTTCCCCGAATTCTCCGGTTCCATAAGCTTTCGATATAAATATTTTATACCCGTATAAGTTACCTATCCGAGGAATAGGATAGTCTTTTGGAATATATTTTGTTACCCTTTTTAATGCCACAAGTCCTATTACTCTATACCCGCCTTTTATGGGAATATCACTTATCGACGGCAAACCGAATTTTGACGGATTAACGAAAAAGTCGCTTGCTAAACCATAAGGTTTTCTCGATGATACGATCGTTTCAAAAGACACGGCATTATTCTTCCATACTTTATGTTTAATTGAAACAAGTTGCGGATAACGAATAAAAATATCGTCATCATCTTCAACTAAATAGCGTTGAGAAAAATTCGTGCCGTTGTTGTCGTGTCTGTAAATATCGCACATTTTTTCCTTGTCCCGTTCCCAAAGAAAATAACATACCCCGCCTTTTATATCTACACCGGTAAAACAATCTTCCGCATTTGCAAAATCATGCAACACCGTAAAGTGCCTGTCATGTATTGTTTTTTCACGGAAATAATCAAGCCCTTTTCCCCCCGTCATCCACCTTGCCGGAATGATCATTGTTAAATAGCGAGGTCTTAATTTCATTGCTTGTTCCACAAAATATTGATATATCGGCATTGCGCTTGAGCCCGTGCCGCCGCCGTCGGATAGCTGATAAGGCGGGTTGGATATTATTACGTCGAATTTCATATTAAAAATTTTCTCCGGTGTCGTCGTGTGTATAAATTCGTCAGCGTGGGTTTCTTTTTCTTCGCCGCGGTCGTAAGATTTGTTCGCTCCGCAAAACTTACATTTATCGCCCACCCACGTATGGTTGATACGGCGAAAACGAATGTTTCCCTCGGGCGAATCGAAACGGGAAACGGAATAATTTCCGTTAGGATATTTTGAACAATACAAACTGCGGCGGGACAATAAACTCGTGAGTTCCGTGATCGCGATCCCGAAAAGCTGCTTGTGAAAAATGTGATCGACGCGCTTTTTAAGGTCGGGAATTTTGTCCTTTAACCCGACGAGCAAACGCTTTGCTATCTCGCGCAAAAACACGCCCGTTTTGCAAGCGGGATCCAAAAAAGTGGCGTTCGGATCGGAAAACAATTCTTGCGGCAAAAGGTCGAGCATTTTGTTCACGACGTCGGGCGGCGTGAATACTTCGTCGTTACTGAGGTTCGCAAGGCACGACAAAACGTCGGGCGTGTGCATAGTTTTGTTTTTGTAGATTTTGTCAAAAAAAGTTTCAGCCATTCTCCTGTACCTTCCTGTAATGTACGGGCGGATATTCACATATCGGCTCCGCCATAAATTCCTTCGTCGTCGGGTTGATCGACAAATATTTCCTTATTTCCTCCGGCACGTCAAACAAAGAGGGTTGTCCGCTTTTCGGCTTGTCGTTTGCTTTCAGCATCACGTCGAGGCGGAAATCGCGCCGCTTGAGTTTCGTTCCGAGGATCAGGCTCCATTCGGGAAAAACGATCGGCAGATCGAGATCTTTTTGGTTTTCGTCCACACGCATAAGCGTTAAAGCGTTGCCGCACAAAATGTTTTTGGAAAGAATATATCTCACCGCTTCGCGCGTTTCGTCGTTCGCCGCTTTTTTGCAAACGGCTTTATACTCTTTGTCCCAGATCTTAAAAAGCCGCTCCCGACACTCTTTCACGTTGTCGGCGAGAATGTCCACGCCGTAAACGCTCGAGATCGCAAGCACGGAATACCGTTCGAAATCGTACGGATTGGTTTTATACGCTTTTTTGACTGCGGCGAGTTTTCGCGAAAGAATTTCGGCAAGAAAATTTCCCGTCCCGCACGCAGGCTCCAAAAATCTGCTGTCGATTCGTTCGCATTCCTGCGCGACGAGATCGCACATGGCTTTCACTTCCCTCTCGTTGGTAAAAACCTCGCCGTGATCCGCCACCCGCTTTTTTGATTTTATTTGCGACTTGCTATCATTTGTTTTGTTTGTTTTACAATTTACCATGATTATATTATATGTGCATTGCACATATTTGTCAATGTGTAACACACATTTTTGGTAAAATGGACTTAATGAATTACGGAATTTTCTTTAAAAATGCGCGCAAAAGCAGCGGCTATACACAAAAACAAGTTGCAGACAAAATGAAGATTCATCAATCGAACGTGAGCGATTGGGAAAACGATATTTCTCGCCCGGAATACGAAAAACTTCTTGAACTGTCGAAACTTTACGAAGTGAGCGTTTACGACCTTTTGGGTGTGCCCGAAAACGAACGATTTTAATAAATCGCGCAAAAAAAATGTACGATCAAAAAAACAACAAATCTAACAACGAGTTCAACTCATTCAAAGGCTTAAAAGCATAAAACGATAAAACAAAAAACGGCTTCGCGAAATCCCTCGCGAAACCGTTTTTTTATAATCACAATATCTTACTTAAACTCGGGAATCCACTTGCCGTGCGCTTCGAAGAGATCGTCGCAGAGCGACTTTATGTCGTCGAGGGAAAGTTCCGCGGCAGTGTGCGGATCGAGATACGCCGCCATGTAAACGAGGTCTTTGCGGCGTTCTTTTGCCGCTTCGATCGTCATGTTCTGAACGTTTATGTTCGTGCGGTTGAGCGCGGCGCACTGTTCGGGCAGATTGCCGTATACGGTCGGATGGATACCCTGTCTGTCGACAAGGCATGCGACCTCTACGCACGCGTCGTTCGGAAGATTGGTGATATAGTTCTTGTTCAGCACGTTGCCGTGAATGCGAATGGGCTGATCGTTAACGACCGCGTTGACGATATACGAACCGAATTCTTTGCTCTTTTCGTGCTTGAAGTCGGCGCTGAAAAGGTCCTCGCGCATTTTGTTCCACTTCTCGATCTGCTCGCGGCAACGGCGGGGATATTCGTCAAGAGGAATGTTGAATCTTTCGATGAGTTCGGGATATTTCGCCTTTATATAATACGGATTATATTCGGACGTATGCTCGCTCGACTCGGTGTTATAATAGCCGAATCTGTGCATAATGTCGTGACGAACGAGATCGTTTTTCATCTTTTCGGCATATTCGCCCGAAAGCGATCTCTTCTTGACCTCGGGATAGAGGTCGTTGCCGTCAAGGTCGGTGAGCCGCGTGAGCCACGCCTGATGGTTTATACCCGCAATCTCCCACTTGCATTTTTCGATATATTCGTCCATTCCGACCGCACCGAGAAGCCCGGGAACGCAGCACTGAACGCTGTGGCAAAGCCCGACGGAATTTTTAATCTCGAGATATTTCTGAAGATAGCCCGTGAGCATCGCCATCGGGTTGGTATAGTTAAGGAACATCGCGCCGGGGCAGACCGCGAAATAGTCGTCCGCCACCTCTTCGAGGAAAGGAATCGTCCGAAGCGCGCGGAAAATGCCGCCGATTCCGAGCGTGTCGGCGATCGTCTGTCTTAAACCGTATTTTTTGGGGACCTCGAAATCGGTAACGGTGCACGGCTCGTACCCGCCGATCTGAACGGTGTTGATGACGAAATCGGACCCGCGCATCGCTTCGCGTCGGTCAAGGCTCGCCGTGACGGTAGCCTTTCCGCCGTATTTGCGGTCGATCTCGTTGATAAGCCTTTCCGCATCGCCCAGTCTTATCGGATCGATATCGTGCAACGAAAGATGAATTTCGCCGAGTTCCGGCGTCAGAATACAGTCGCCGAGCAAGTTTTTGGTAAATACGACGCTTCCCGCGCCCAAAACAG
>CAKQKN010000082.1 GCA_934249215.1 uncultured Clostridia bacterium | reverse complement strand
ACTTCGTGCTGTCCGTCTTGTCCGGGATAGCGCAGAGCGCGGCAAAATTCTCTTCCGATATAAGACTTCTTTCTCATCTCAAGGAATTTGACGAACCGTTCGAAAGCGGGCAGGTCGGCTCGTCCGCAATGGCATACAAGCGTAACCCGATGAGAAGCGAGCGCATCGCATCGCTTTCGCGTTACGTTATCTGCGATTGCATGAACACCGCCGTAACCGCTTCGGCGCAGTGGCTCGAGCGCACTCTCGACGACTCCGCAAATCGGCGTATCAGCGTTCCCGAAGCGTTCCTTGCGATCGACGGCATTCTCGAACTTTATCTCAACGTGATTTCGGGCGGAACGGTTTACCCGAAAATGTGCGAAAGGCATCTCCGCGACGAACTTCCCTTTATGGCGACCGAAAACATTCTTATGTATTGCGTCGAAAAGGGCGGCGACAGACAGGTTCTGCACGAAGCGATAAGGCGCCATTCGGTCGAAACCGCAAAAGAAGTCAAGCTTTACGGCAAAGACAACGACGTTCTTCAAAAGATTGTAAACGACAAAGTTTTTAATCTCACGATGAGCGAACTCGAAAGCATTTTGAGCGATTTCTCGTTCACGGGTTGCGCCAAATCACAGACCGAAGCGTTCCTTGCCGAATACGTCAAGCCCGTTCTCGAAAAAAACGAAGAATTTCTCGGCTTGAAATCTGATATCAAAGTCTGAAACTCAAGAGCGGCGTTCGGTCGCTCGCTACAAACGAATAAACACAATAAAATTACAGAGGTACAAAAAATGTTAACAGCGATTGTCGGAATAAACTGGGGTGACGAAGGAAAAGGCAGAATGGTCGATCTTTTGTCGCGCAACTACAAAATCGTTTGCCGTTATCAAGGCGGCAACAACGCGGGACACACCATCGACGACGGGAATATGAAAGTCGTTCTCAATCTGCTTCCGTCGGGCATTCTGCGCGACGACACGGTGAACGTTCTCGGTCCCGGTATGGTCATTGACGTAAAGCATCTGTTCAACGAGATTGCGAAACTTCGCGAAAAGGGCGTCGAAATCACACCCAAGCACTTGAAAATAAGCGACCGCGCAACGATCTGCATGCCGTATCACGTTCTTCTCGACTGCCTTGAAGAGGACAGACTCGGTGACGCGAAATTCGGCTCTACCCGCCGCGGAATCGCTCCCGTATACGCCGATAAATATATGAAGAAAACGTTGAGAATGGGCGATATTCTTCATTTCGACGGAATCGAGAAAAAGCTTAAGGGCATAATCGAATGGAAAAATCTGACGGTCGAGGGCGGCTATAAGAGCGAAGCGATAAAGCTCGACGCCGTTATGGACTGGCTGAAAACTTACGCGTTGCCGTTCAAAGACTACGTAACCGACACGACCGAATATCTCGACGAAGCGATCAAGGGCGGTGAAAGCGTTCTCTTCGAAGCGCAGCTCGGCGCACTCCGCGACATAGATTTCGGTATTTATCCTTACACTTCGTCGTCAAGCACGATCGCGGCTTACGCTCCGATCGGCGCGGGCATTCCTTTCAAAAAACTCGACAAGGTCGTCGGCATTATGAAAGCATATTCGAGCTGCGTCGGTGAAGGACCTTTCACTTGCGAACTTTTCGGTGAAGAGGGCGAAGCGTTGAGAGCGGCAGGCGGCGAATACGGCGCAGCGACCGGCAGACCGAGAAGAGTCGGCGGCTTTGACGTCGTAGCTTCCGCATACGGCGTAAAAATGCAGGGTGCGGACGAAATCGCGCTCACGAAGCTCGACGTTCTTTCTTATCTCGACAAGATTCCCGTTTGCGTCGCATACGAAATCGACGGCAAAAAAACGACGAAATTCCCGAGCGGCGAAGCGCTCGCCAAGGCAAAACCCGTTTACGAATATATGGACGGCTGGAAGTGCGATATTTCCAAGTGTAGAACGATGGAAGATCTGCCCGAAGCCGCCGTCAGATACGTTCGCTATATCGAGAAGGCGACCGACTGCAAAATCAAGTACGTATCGGTCGGTGCCGAAAGAGAAAGCTATATAACCGTTTACTGAATCGCGGTTCAGTGAAACGTTGAAACGTTTTTCATTTTCCAATTATCCCAAAAAGTCGGTTGCCCGAGTAATGAGCAACCGACTTTTTTTATTCCTCTCACATTCTCTCTCGTCATCCCGAGCCTTGCTCATTTTTAGCCTTCCACTCCGGGAAAGGGGGACCGCTTGCGGTGGATGAGGGCAAGAAGTCCTATACACGCCGTGCGCTTTATCTCTATCCCGTCATCCCGAGCCTTGCTTTCCTGACGGACTTCCGAGGGATCTAGGGGCGCCAGCCCCGCACTCTTAACACAATCTAACTTTCCGCGCGTAGCGCCGGGAGCGGATCATACGCAAAACAGGGCATAAAAAAGGCTTTGCAATCGCAAAGCCTTTTTCGTATTGAAACAAATTGTTTCAAATTGTGATTAGATTATTCCGCAAAAGTAATGACGATTTCGAAAATACACACTCTCTTTGCGAAATCAATCGTAACTACGTTAGAAGTTCCGTCCAAATTAAACGTCATAACGGCAGGTGTACCATCTTCAGTATACGGAGCCAAAACCGGCGTGCCGTTATTAACGGCTACAGTGTTGGAATTGGTAAGATGGTCAGCATTTTTTACATAAAAGTCGTGGCACTTAATTTCAACTTTCGCGACTTTCTTACCTTCTTCAAAAGTCAAAACAAGTTTGCCGGCTAATTTACCCGTGCCGGTTTTAAGAAGTCCGGTTTTATTTTCAAATGCACCACCGGCGCCGTTCCCTTCGTAAACTTTGGTCACGGCAACGGAAGTAAGAACGTTGCTTGCGTCCGAAGAATTTTTAAATAAGTCGAGAGCAGTAGTTGCTGTAAGTTCTTTTCCGTTTTTCGTTGCGCTCGTAGCAAAGTTGTACGTAACATTTTTTACAACGGGAGCAGTGGAGTGACCTTGGCACTTATCTGCGCAAGCGGGATCGTTGCAAGCCGTATCGGTGCATTTACCGCAAGTCGGGCAAACGTGTTCACATACGTGAGACGGTGTCGGGGGAGTCGTTCCGCCGTCCTCGAATACAAGTTTGATAGAGTCAACATAGAACGAATATGACTCAATAATCTTACTGAAAGTGAAGAACGTATAAGTGCTGACAGACGGAGTTATCGTGTAATCACGCTGATCCGCTACGGTGCTTAATTTGATTGTTTCGGTCAAAGAGTCGGCTGCAGAACCAAACTTGATTTCCCAAACGTCTGTATTATCAAATACGTTTTTATCTTTATTCAAGGCAATCTTAATAGATACGATTCCTTTCGGAAGTGCTGTCGTATTCCAGAGTTTTGACTTAACAGTAGAATCATTTTTATTTGTACGCATTTGAATACCGTTGCCATTGTTACACAGTTCAACATATTCGAATGAAACGCCTTTGAAGGTTGCTTCGCCATCAGCATAGCGGTTATTATTTTCCAAACCAAGAGCGTCAACAGTCAGATCGATAGATTTGATATCAGCCGAGGGCTTAGCGTCAACGTCGATAGAAAATTCTTTCGTGGCGGATTTTTCGCCCTTTTTGATGGTAGCAACAACTTTGATCGTGGTCGCTTCATCGGGAAGTTCGGTAATATTAAGAATACCTTCCGAAACGGTAGCGAAATTATAGGTCGCGTCGAGCGCCCAGGTAATTTCAACGTCATAACCGGTAACGGCGGTAGTAAGTTCGAGTTTGCCGGCTTTAGTTACGTGGTTGGTATTGAACAGCAATGCATTCTTTGCTCTTTCAACGATTTGTTCGTCCGTCAGATCTTCGTGTATAACGTCAAGACATTCCGGGCTATAGGGATAGATCTGGAACTTTTTGCTATAAGTCGTTACAAGACCGGTGAGGTTAGCTTTGCCGCCGACAACCCATTTAGCAACGGTTGCATTGGAAGCTTCGCTATCCATAAGGTAGATGTTCTTATAGCAAATATATTCTTTACCGTTGATCGTGAAGTAATAGTTGTTACCGTCCGGCTGACCCATCGTGATATTTTTGAGGGTAACGATCGAACCATAGTATTGCTGGAGCGCGGCTGTATCGTTCAAGCCGGAAGCATTACTGAAAGCTTCGGTCTGATCAACGGGTGTATTCCAGCCTTCGGGAGCCGTTTTACCGGTTTTGGTTACGGTGCATCCGCTGTTATGCTGATAGCCGAACGAATTACCTACGGTACCACCGATGATAACTTCAGCTCCGACGGGGAACGCGGCGTTGATGGATTCTCTGGTTTTAGTAATAGCGGAATCGAGTTCGGGTTTATAAGCATAGTAGCCATGACCTTCGGCATCTCTTGCCCAAACAGAACCTTTGGAAGAAGAGGAGGGATCGGCGTTGACTGCGGTAACGTAACCTTTAACGTAAACGACAGTTTTACCGTCCGCCGCTTCACAAGCCTTAACGTAATCCTCCCACGAGGAAATTACGAATTGCGGAAGTTTGCATGTGCCAAAGTCATACGTTGCCGTTTTACCGTCGGCGTCGCTGATGGTCGCAGTAAGTTTGTACTCGTAATCTTGGGTTCGATCTGTCGCAAACGTGAATTTCGTCAAAGAACCGTCATCATTTTTCTGCTGAGTAATAAGGTTCGCGGGGGCGCCTTCGGTAAGCACTTCGACGGTATAGTCAACGTTAAAAACGAATTCCGTGCCGTTGTTGCCCATAAGGCGGAGAACCGAAACCATTTCGAAATCCCCGGTGGTTGTGGTGTTGAATTCACGATACATCGAGCGATAGTACGCTCTTGCATCATCAAGCGTCTTAACGTCGCTTCTTACGCCGCAAGCAGCAAACGCCATCATGCAGCATACGAGAGCAAGCACTAATGAAAGGTGAAATTTTTTCATACAGTCTTTTTTTCTCCTTTTTTATTTAATAGTTACGTCGGATAACGTAAGCAACTGTATCTGGAACTGTTCTTCCGCGTCCTCGTTGTACTTATAAGAGTTAACGATTCCGCGAATGTCGATCGTTTTGCCTTCAAAATAATCGGCGGTAACGATCTCGTTGTTTTCGTCGTAAAGCGTATCGGTTCTGACTTTGACGGTTTTGCCGTTGACGGTGCAGGTGAGCGTCATCGCGCCGTTCGACGCAGTCGTCGACACTCTCGTAACCGTGAGGTTTTCCATCGCAATCGTCGTGTGGAAGTGCAGTCTTGCAAAATCGTCCTCGATCGTCTTTAAAACGGTCTTTTCGGGATCGGTTTCGTCTTTTACTTCGAGTTGGATTTTATCTTTTCCGAGATATTTATCCGCGTCAACGACGGGGAAATCAACCTCATTGTCAGAACTAATAAGGTGCGTGATTTCGGGATTATCTTTGTCGTACGGGCTGTAATCGACAAGACCGGAAATCTGATATTGTCCCGTAGCTTCGAACTGTGTCGTCGTTCCGACGATATGCACATAGTTGCCGGGTTTAAGGATTTTTTTCGTATATCCGTTTGACATCATGTAATATACATAGACGCCGTAAGTCGTGTCGGTTTCCGGATCGTAATCTTGAACAAAACAGCCGTTATTATAAATATAAGTAACTAAACCATCGACCGCAACTTTTTTACGATTGTACGTTTCGATATTAAGACGAAGTTCGCGCATCGTAAGGTTGATT
>CAKQKN010000081.1 GCA_934249215.1 uncultured Clostridia bacterium | reverse complement strand
ACATTATAGCCGCATCAAGTTAAAATTTAGTTAAATTTCGTATATCGAACGACGATTTTTTTGACAATATCTTTTTTTCAATATATAATTTGAGGTATGAAAGACAATTTCAAAGACGTTCTCGATTCCTTGCCGAAAGTCAATCCGATGGGCGAAGCGATTACGATCGTCGGAGCGGTCAAAACCGTTCCTCCCGCCGATATTACGCGAGCGACCGAGCTCGGACTCCGC
Source organism: uncultured Clostridia bacterium (assembly GCA_934249215.1). Taxonomy (GTDB): domain Bacteria; phylum Bacillota; class Clostridia; order Christensenellales; family Borkfalkiaceae; genus HGM11416. The sequence continues at coordinate 2,084 of CAKQKN010000081.1, read as the reverse complement.
GAGATCGGAGAAAACAAAGTGCAGGAGTTTTTGCAGAAAGAAGCGGAATACCCGCCCTGCAAACTTCATTTCATCGGGCACCTTCAGACGAACAAGGTCAAATATATTATCGGCAAAGTTTCTCTTATTCAGTCCTGCGACAGCGAAAAACTCGCCGAAAAAATATCGGCGCTCGCTTCCGCTTCCGGTTTGACGCAGGATGTTCTGCTCGAAATCAATATCGGAAAAGAAGTCCGGAAAAGCGGAATTATGCCCGAAAACTTTTTCGACGTTTTAAAATACGTTCGGGCGCTTCCGGGCGTAAACGTGCGCGGAATTATGACCGTTTTGCCGAAAGCGGGAATCGACGGCGTTTCAAACGAGAAAATAAAAGATTATTGCTTGCAAATGCGCGGAATTTATGATAAAATCAAAGTGAGCGACAAGCGGATAAACGTTTTATCGATGGGAATGTCCGCAGATTATAAAATCGCGGTCGAATGCGGCAGTAATATGCTGCGAATCGGCAGGCTCCTTTTCGGAGAAAGAAAATACGACACGGGAGGAATCGGCAATGTTTGATTTCTTTACTAAAACGGATAAACCGGACAAAACGAAAAAGGGCGAAAAAAGCGGCGCAAGACCGGCAAACAGCCCTCGACTTAATCTCAATTTCAACCAGAACACGGACAGCAGTTTGTCCGGCAGACCGGGCGTTAATATTTACTACCCGAAATCATACGACGACGTGCGCGAGATAATCGATCTGCTCACCGTCGGAAAACAAGCCGTGGTCAACCTTAACGACCTTAAGGAAGAAACCGCCCAGCGTGTGATCGATTTGCTGTGCGGCGCGGTTTACGCGCTTAAAGGCGGGCTGTGCGAGATCGAAAACAATATTTTCGTGATAACCCCCGACGGCGTTTCCGTCAATTAGTTTCGGCGTTTTGTTTTTTGACAGACGCGCGGCGTTCAAAGGATATACCGTTATAAGGATATACTTCTGCGCACGCGCATGACGCGCATGTGCTTAAATAATGATTAGTTTTGCGGGAATCGCCTTGACGGAGATCCCCGCGTTTTTATTCTTTCGAATTTTACCGCGCATTGTATTTTTTGCGCCTCAACTCAACTCGCGCTTTTATACTTCAACGCTCCTTATGCGCGTATTTTTCTTTCGTCGCTTTGCCGCCACGCAGATGCTTTTCGGTAAAATTCTTTTCGAGAACCCCCCTTACCCGACGATAGAGTTCTTCGTCGATTTCTTTAAGCCGCACGGTTACGTCCTTATGCACGCAGGACTTGCACACGCCAAAAAGCGGCGCGGTCTGACGCACGGTCGCACCCGTTTCGCAGATATACTTTGCTTCGTTTACTATTCTTTCTCCAACGGAAAAGAGCATAACAAAAGGCTCCGGCATAATCTTATGCCGACGAGCCTGTTTATATGTTCAAATATTGACAGCAAAATGTTTCAAAACATAATAAAGAGATGATTTTTATATATTTCACATAGCATAACGCGTTAAAGCTTGAAAAATTAAGATCTTTGTGCTATAATGTGTTAAACAGCACTCGTATAGTGATACTGAAACATCAAGAACAAGGTAAAGAGGCAGAACAAAAACCAACAAATTGTAAAAGACAAAAACTCTCGACGGGAGGTAACCGCCTATGAAACACAATAAGATTACAAGCGCAGAGAAAGGACTTTCCCTTGCGCTTTTTCTTTTTCGAAGAAACTAACGACAAGAAAATGAATTACAAAAAGACAACGGGCTTAATCCATAACGTATTGTAACGGTAAAAGCCGCGTGATTGATGATAAATATGACATCATAAAAACACAATGACGTTGTTGAATCAATTTAGTCGGTAAAAAATTTACAATCAGCGAGAAAAGAAAATATGATACTTGAATTAAAAAACATCGATAAATCTTTTGGAGAGAAGAAAGTTCTCAAGGGCGTTTCTTTCGCGGCAGAGGGCGGCAAAGCCTTCGGGCTTCTGGGCAGAAACGGCGCGGGCAAAACGACGTCTATCCGTATTATTATGAACGTGTTTCCCGCAAACGGCGGAGAGGTGCTTCTGGACGGAAAGCCGAT
>CAKQKN010000080.1 GCA_934249215.1 uncultured Clostridia bacterium | reverse complement strand
AAGCAAAAAAGTACGCACGCCGATAAACACCGCGCGCCCCCCGGTAAAAGAACTACCGCAAATAAAGTCTATCCGCCCGGCCCCTCGGAACACAAAATAAAGACGAATAAAGACGAAAAAGCGACCGCGGAAAATTTCCGCGGTCGCTTGCAGTCCTGAACTTTGCCATATATCCGCCGAACCCGACGGACATAGCATTAACTAACCGATTATTTAACTTCGATACGTTTCGTTGCGGGTTTTTCCTCGACGCGTTTGGGAAGTTCGACGGAAAGAACGCCGTTTTCATATTTAGCCGAAATGCCGTTTTCGTCGATCTCGCCTACGTAATAACTACGTCTGCAAACGCTGTGTCTTTCACGGCTGATATATTTCTTGCCCTCTTCCTGCTTTTCGTCTTTCTTTGCGCTGACGGTAAGATACCCTTTTTCGAAGTCAACCGAAATCTCGTTTTTGTCGTAGCCAGGCATTTCGATCTCGATCTCATACGCGTTTTCTTTTTCTTTTACGTCCGTCGCCATATAAACGGAGCTGTCGCCGTAAAACACCGGTTTAAAGAAATCTCCGAACATCTCGGTAAACAAATCGTTGTTATTATTTTTTTCGGTAAGATAGTTTTTCATAATATGCACTCCTTATTAACAATTCTATTTTCTCGCCAATCAAAGGTGTTTGGCACTCAACTCACTTGACTGTTAGCACTCTCTTTCATTGACTGCTAATATTATAGCACGTTTTTTCCGTTTGTCAACGCTTTTTCAAAAAAAATTTTTATCGACGCCGAAAATTCCGCATAAAATGCCAAAAAATAATTAAAAAAAAACGATTTTCTTTTCGACGTAAACGAATCAAAATCGTCGTAAATCGAATTAAAAATCGTCTTTAGTAAGTTACCATATCAAGGCAAATTGCATCGCCCGCCATTTCGCAGTCAGCTTTCGCGCTTCGCGGTCAGCTTTCGCGCTTTTCTTAACGCTTTCCGTAAGTTTTTCCGCAACGCCTTCAGCAACGCTTTTCATCGCGCCGCCGAATAAACTCTTCGTCAGGCTTTTTTGCGATAATATTCTTTCGCAAACCCCAGACTTATAAGCAACGCGTCGTCGACTTCTTCCATAACCTCGGGAGAAAGCGACCCGATTCGTTCTTTAAGTCTGCGCTTATCGATCGTCCGGATTTGTTCGAGGAGTATCACGCTGTCTTTCGCGAGCCCGTAAGCGCTTGCGCAAAGTTCTATGTGCGTCGGCAGTCTGGCTTTCGTGAGTTTGCTCGTCACCGCGGCGGCGATCACCGTCGGGCTGTACTTGTTTCCGACGTCGTTCTGCACCACCAGCACCGGTCTGACTCCGCCCTGTTCGCTACCGACCACGGGGCTGAGATCGGCGTAATACAGTTCGCCTCTTTTAATAAGATGTAATTCGCAGTCCATAATATAAATACGCCCCGTTATATTTTATGCCGCAGTGCGGTAGTTTCGTTGCGTATTATGATTATTGACTTGTTTTTTCGAACTTATACTCTTTAAACGCTTAACTACTCTTCTATTCTTCCGGAAAAATCGAGGACAGCGCGGCGTATAATCCCGTTCGCGCTTCGACCGCTTCTTTGCACGAAAGATCTCTGAGCCCGTCCGAATGCGAAAGACTTACCGAATAAACGATCGCGTTTTTGCCGAGTACGTAAACGTCATCTGCGAGCATAAGCGCCTCGTCCACGTCATGCGTAACGATGATCGAAGTTTTAGGCGAATTTTTCAATAAGTCGGTCAATAAGTTCATTATCTGCAATTTCAGCGCATAATCGAGCGACGAAAACGGCTCGTCCGCAAGAAGAGTTTCCGACTCGTAAACGAACGCGCGCGCAAAACTGAGTCGCTGTTTTTCCCCGCCCGAAAGGTTTTCGGGAAAAGCGTCCGCTTTATCGCCGAGCCCGACTTTTCCGAGTACGTCCGAAATGATTTCGTCGGCTTTTGCTTTATCGGTTTTTCCGAGCACGAACCGCAGATTATCTCTCACCGAAACGCCGCCGATAAGCCGCGGCGATTGAAAAACGTAGGAAACGGGGCGAGCAACGACGGCTTCCCCGTCGAACGGCAAAAGCCCCGCGAGAATATTCATTAGCGTCGTCTTTCCGACGCCCGAAGCGCCCATAATAACGCTCACTTTCCCGTCCGCCATTTCGAGGTTGAAGCCCTCGAAAATCGACCTATCGCCGTACTTTTTACCGATTCCGACAAGTTTTGGCATGTCTTATCCTCCCGAAAAGAGCGATCGCCGCTTTGCACGAAATTTCGAGCAAAAATCCCAGCACGATCGCCGCAAACGTATATGCGATAAGTTCGGCGGTATCGAAATTCACCTTTGCCGAATACATAAGGCTTCCGATCGTCATACCGCTTTGAACGACAGCTTCGCCCGACACCGCAAGTTTTATCGCAAACGACAAAATTCCCGGGCACTCGTCCGCCACCGACCGCGAAACGTGCGGCAAATAAAGCCACCGAACGACTTTCATTTTCCCGACGCGATACACCGCCGCCATTTCCTTAAGCTCCGGATCAACCGAACGGATCGCCGACAAAATGCGCGAATACAGCATCGGAAACAGAATAAAAACGCACACGAGATACGGGCTTTTTTCCGAACTGATCCACAGCATCGCGATGAAAATCACGCTCATCGTGGGCGCAACGCGAACGACGAGAACGACGGGCGACAAAAGCCGCTCGAAAGTTTTGCTCATCCCCGCAAGAACGGCAAACACAGCCGCCGCGACGAACGCCGCGATAAAGGACAACACGGCGTGTAAAGTCGTATTTAAAAGTCCGAGGTAAAACCGCGACTGCCCCGTCAGGTGAAATAGTTTCTTAATCGTCGAAACGGGCGACGGCAAAAGAAATTCGACGTCGATCACCGCCGCAACGACAAACCAGATCGCAATTGCGACGACGAGCGACAAAATCGGATACAAAACGCCGCAAAGCCCCCCGACGCTACCTTTTTTCTTCATTACTTTTATTATAAATTCCCTTGTACTTACATGGTTTCATTCACGGTCGGCCCGAGCCTTTCGATTACTTCGCCGTCAGTCATATTCTCTCGTCATCCCGAGCCCGACTTACTCGTTCGGCTTCCGAGGAATCAAGGCGCAAAGCGCCGCACCCATAGACTCGCCGACTTAAAATCTATCCGTATCCTATCCGAACGCGACCGAACCGTCGGTTTATTTCAGCGCCCGAAACGCCCGCTTATTTCAGCGGCAAAAACGCCCGCTTATTAACTCGCTTATTTCAGATAGAACTTATCGTCGGGCAACTTATTTCCGTAGAAAACCTTTGCCGCTTCGTCATAATCGGTAGCTTTCACGAAATACGCCTCGAGTTCGGCTTTAACGTCCGCCGCCGAGCGATACCCGATATTGCACGAATCGATGAGCGCCTTATCGAACGTCATGCTCTTAAGCGATGAATCGTTCGCGGTAAGAACCTCGGTAATAGCGTCGGGATTCTCGGTGATAAACTCATAGTTTTCCGCGAGCGCGTTCCTGAGCGCGGCGATAAAGGAAGCGTCCCCCGCCACGTTGCCCTTAACGACAACGCCCGCCTGCGCATAATCGGCTTCGTTCGTTTTCTTCCATTCGCTCTGGAAATCGAGAACGATCTTCGTCCCGCTAATCTTCGCGAGCGCATTCTTTGCGGCGGGCTGTCCGATTACGCCGTAATCCGCCTGCTTGTTCGAAACGCCCGAACGATATTTGAGCATCGCCTGAATAACCTCGGGACCCTCGTTTACGTACCGGAACGCGACTTTCCCTTCGACAGGCGTGTCGCTCGTAAGATATTCCACTCCCGCCAGATTAAGAAAATATTTCATCAAAAGTTCGGGCGTGTTACCTTGTCCGATGCTGTAAACGACCTTGCCTTTAAGTTCTTCGAAAGAGGTAAACTCCTTTTCGCCTATCATATACATCGTGCCGAAAACGTTGACCGACGCAAGTTTTAAGTCGATTCCTTGATTATACAGTTTCGCCGCCGCATTCGTGGGCAAAATCGCAATGTCGTTTTTCACGAATTCCTGTCCGATATTCGATGCGGGAACGACGCGATAATTCATCTTATGTCCGTCGATTTCGGGATAGTTCTTGATAAGATTGATCGCGGCAAGCACGGGCGCGCCGTCGGGCATAACCATCGTGTATTCGGCTTTCGTCACGTCGGACGAATCATCGGGTTCGACGCAACCGAACGCACACAAAGCCACGGCAAGCGTCAACAAAAGAGCAAACAGTTTTTTCATTTTGATATATCTCCGTTTTTTATTTTTTCGTTTTATAAGAGTTTCGGTCAAAGCGTTTCCTTTCGGAAAGATTCCGCCCCCGAATGAAATTATCCGAAGTTCAGTCGATATCGACGTCGCTCACGGCGGACTTGATCTTAACCCCGTCGAGCCTGCCGATTCTTCCGGTCATTGCGGAAATGCGTTCCGCCGACCCTTTCACGCCGACGCTGATGAGATATATTTCGTCCTCTCTGTTCGGCAAACCCATTCTTCCGATGATAAGATCGGAATATTCGGACAAAATAGTATTCACGGCGGTCGCCACGCTTCTGTTGCCCTCTATTATTATTCCTACCACACCGAGTTTCATATACAAAAATCTCCTTAAAACGCCCGGATTTCCGAACAAAACGCGCGCTCCCCGAACAAAAAGAGCAAAAACAAATCGCCGGCCAAACGAACGGAATACCGTGCTGTTCGGGCGGTTAGCAAAAACCTGTCTTACTCTCGGGGCGCATTAAAGCGCGCTTCGATGGGGACGCTTCAATTGTGTAACCATTGTATAATACTTCCGGAAAAAAATCAAGAGTTTTTCGAAAAAACATTTAAAAACGTCAAAATGCTTTTGCAAAAGTCCGCCGAAATTCATCGAAACGCTGTCCGAAACGAGACAAAAGTTCATCCGAAGTGCTTTTTAGGCGAATTTGTCAAAAAAACGCCGAAAAAAAATTGCAAAAATCCGACGAATGGTATATACTTCCGTATGTAAATATTTTATCGGAGGTACTGACCAATGCCGTTAGTAACAACCAAGAAAATGTTTGAACAAGCCTACAAGAATCACTATGCGATCGGCGCGTTCAACGTAAACAATATGGAAATCGTTCAGGGTATCACGGAAGCCTGCAAAGAAGAAAACGCACCCGTTATCTTACAGGTATCCAAGGGCGCGCGCGCATACGCAAACCACACCTACCTTGTAAAACTCGTCGAGGCTGCCGTTCTCGAATGCCCCGAAATACCCATCGCGCTTCACCTTGACCACGGTCCGGATTTCGAAACCTGCAAGGCGTGCATCGACGGCGGATTCTCTTCCGTTATGATCGACGGTTCCGCTCATTCTTTCGAGGAAAACATCGAAGTAACGAGAAAAGTCGTTGAATACGCTCACGCACACGGCGTAACCGTCGAGGGCGAACTCGGAACTCTTGCCGGAATCGAAGACGAAGTAAGCCACGCCGTCGGTTCTTACACCAGACCCGAAGAAGTCGAAGAATTCGTCGAAAAGACGGGCGTCGACTCCCTCGCGATCGCGATCGGAACTTCCCACGGCGCATATAAATTCAAACCCGAACAGTGCACGAGAAACGAAAAGGGTATCCTCGTTCCCCCCGCACTCAGATTCGATATTCTCGAAGAAGTCAGCAAGAGATTGCCCGGCTTCCCCATCGTTCTCCACGGATCCTCTTCCGTTCCGCAGGAATACGTAAAGATGATCAACGACAACGGCGGCAAGATGCCCGACGCTATCGGCGTTCCCGAAGAACAACTGCGTGAAGCCGCAAAGCTTTCCGTCTGCAAGATCAACATCGACTCCGACCTCCGTCTTGCAATGACCGGAACGATCCGAAAATTCTTCAACGACTATCCCTCGAAATTCGACCCGAGAGAATATCTCAAACCCGCAAGAGCGAACATCAAAGAACTCGTCAAGCACAAACTCGTCGACGTTCTCGGTTGCGCGGGTCACGCCGGCGAATGCCTGTAATTTCCCTTCCGTAACCGTCACCGAGTTCAGCTCCGCATGAAATTCTTACGAGAAATCCAGGCGAAGCCACACTCTCAACTTTTACCTTCCCCAAATCGGGGAAGGGGGACCGCTTGCGGTGGATGAGGGCATCACAACACACTTCTTTTCCTTCATCCCGAGCCTTACCCCTTGACGGACATCCGAAGGATCCGGGCGCGCAAGCGCCGCACTTCAAACTCAACTTAATAAAATTCTTTGGGGCGTGGTGAGATTCCACACCGATAGTACAGCCTATGAACGCGCAAACCGCGCGCCGAGCGGGTGAAATTCCCGCGCCGACGGTTCCCCCGACTCTGCCGATTTCAATCGGCAACCGCAAAACTTTTGCGACGTCGGGTAAAGTCCGGATGAGAAAAGAACGATAAGCAGTTTAGGGATATTATATCTCTGCTTTATCGGCGTTCCGAAAAAATCGGAACGCCTTTATTTTTCCCTTCATCTCCTCTCTTCGTCATCCCGAGCCTTACTTTCTTGACGAACGTCTTTTCGTCATCCCAAGCCTTACCCCTTGACAGACTTCCGAGGGATCCGGGCGCGCAAGCGCCGCACTCTCAACTTTCGCCTTCCCCAAATCGGGGAAGGGGGACCGCTTGCGGTGGATGAGGGCATCCCAACACACTTCTCTTCGTCATCCCGAGCCTCTCCCCCCTGCCGAACTTCCGAGGGATCCAGGCGAAGCCGCACTCGTCGCACTCTCTAACTTCCGCGCCGCACTCTCAACTTTCACTCTTTCCCAACTCGAGAAAAACCCACACAAAAAAAACTTTCATAACCGAAAAAACATGGAAAACAAAAAAGACACGAAAAATTTCGAAACGGAAAAAAACGAAAACAAAAAAAGCATAAAATACAGATCGGCATCGTTCCTCGCAAAAATCGCCATATTATCGGCATTCGGGGCAATACTGCTGTTCGTGGAATTTCCGATATTTCCCGCCACCCCATGGCTGAAACTAAACTTGTCGGATCTCCCGACCCTTCTCGCGTCCTTTATGTTCGGACCGATTTCGGGAACGGCGGTAAACGCGGTAAAACTGGGCATAGCCCTTCTTATCCGCGGCACAAGCACGGGCTTTGTCGGCGATCTTTCCAATCTCATCAGCGGCACGTTATACGCAGTCACCGCGGGGCTTATTTATAAAATAAGGAAAGACAAGCGCGGAGCGGTAATCTCCCTCGTCGTGAGCGGCATAGTTTTCTGTGTAAGCATGGTTTTATGCAACGCATTCATCCTGCTTCCCGCTTTCGGCATAACGAACAAAGACACGATGACAACGACACTTCTTTTAACGCTTGCGTTCAATCTGATAAAAACGACGCTGACGGGGATCACGACTTTTCTTCTGTACAAAAAACTCCACACCTTGTTCAAAAAGTTCTGACCATCCCATAGTCTTTTTGCATCTCTTCGTCATCCCGAGCCCTACCTCTTGCCCCTACCCCGAAATATCTGGGCGAAGCCACACTCGCCGCACCTTTCCTCTTTTTTGTCATCCGGAGCCTCGCCCCCTGACGAACTTCCGAGGAATCCGGGCGCGCAAGCGCCGCATTCGTAACATTTTCAAACTTTCAGCCTTCCCCAATTCGGGGCGATTCCCCCGCCAAACGGGGGAAATGTCGCGGAACGCGACAAAAGGGGCGCGCCGCGCGTAAGCGGAGTGTGGCAAATCGAGCGACTTTCGCGAAGATTTGACGGATGAGGGCATCCCAACACACTTTTCTTCGTCATCCCGAGTCTCGCTTCCTTTCCCTACTTCCGAGGGATCTAGGCGCGCAAGCGCCGCATTCGCCGCAAGCGCTGCACAAACAAAAAAACTCGCACCAACGGATTCCCATCCAAAGGCGCAAGTTTCTTTAATTTCCCAAAATTCGGCAAAAACCCGCACGGCAAGCGGTATTTTCCCCTTTCGGCAACGAATCTTTTCAGCCTAACGCGCTTCCAAGTAATAAAACTTGCGAAGCAAAAACTAAAGGTCTTTCGAACTTTGCGGAAGAATCTGTTTCAACGGCGAATCGTCGTTTTCAAATGCGTTTTCAAAACTCCACGTAACGAAAACGTTGTCCATAATTTCCACGTCGTTTAAATTGCAAAATACCTCGACTTCTTATATTCACAGATTTTCATTATTCCGTTTTTTTCGGCTTTTTCGGCTTCGGCGCGGGCGTATTTGCGTAAACGATCCCGATGAGTTCGTTGAGCGTATCGCCGTCGTCGGGTTCGATCACGTAATGCAGTTTTGCTCCGTCATAAGGATATCCCGTTTCGGGCGCAGTCAGAAATTCCGTCGTAGCGGGAATGATTTTGACGAAAACCGTGTTGTCGCAAACGAGAAGCACCGGCTTGTCGTTTAAATAAATCATATACTCGCCAAATATTTTCTTATATTTTT
>CAKQKN010000079.1 GCA_934249215.1 uncultured Clostridia bacterium | reverse complement strand
AACATATAGGGGTAAGGAATATATCCCTAATGGATTATCAATAATTATTGAAGTAGAATTTTTAAATATTAGGCAAAATGTGTTGTATTTGTGATAAAAATGTGATAAACTACAGTCACAAACAAGGAGGTACTAACCACAATGAAGAAAATGACAAAAATTCTGGCAGCGTTACTCGTTGTCGTATCCATGCTCAGTTTAGTCGCTTGCTCCAGCAAGTACGGCGCACTCAAGAAAGCTTTTGAAAAAGAAGGCTATACTGAAAGCGAACAAGTCGAAACTTGGAGCGAAAAGATTAAAAACGAACTCAAGGGCAAAGACGGCGAAATGGTCACCAACGTTCACGTTTTCTATAAGAAAACCACGACGGATACCACGATCGGCGATCTTTTGAGCAAGAACGTAGTTTTGATTCTCGAATTCAAGGCTACCGAAGATATGCTCGAGTTCTATAAAGAGAGCAACACCGCGCAGGGTGCTGTCAAGGATATTCAAAACAGCGAAGACGCGAAGGCGTTCTATCAGTCGCTCGTTGACGCAGGCTATGCTAACGGCAACTGCCTCGTTCTTGCGATCGGTCTTGACACCGCTTCCGTAAGAGAAATCGTTAAAAAGGCTTAATGCTTGATTTAGTCATTTGAAGTTGAAGGCTGCAGCGTTATTTGCTGCAGCCTTTTAACGTGGGAAAACGCTTGAACGCTCAAACGCTCGGACGACTCGGGCGCCTCGGCGGGGCGTTTTCGCACTCTGCTTTGAGCGAGCGTATTAAGTATTTGATAAAAAAAGGGCTGTCGCATTTTTTTAATGCGACAGCTTTTGACTTAGGGATTTCATACGTCATCTTAAGCATTGCTTCTTTACTCGGCTTCGTTTTCGTCATTCCGAGTTTGCTTCATTGACGGGCTTTCGAGGAATCTTGGCACGAAGTGCCGCGCGAAAGCACGGTTTGACTTTCAAAAGTGCGGGGCTTGCCCCCCAGATACATCGTAAGTAAGTCAAGCGGGATAGCTTGGGATAACGATAGAAAATATGTCGGGGCGCGTACAATTTTACCGCAGGCGCAAGTTCGATCGGCGATTTAATTTTTGCCGAGCCGATATTCCGCAAGATTTTTGCCCGCGTCCGTGCCGATAATTTTCATCGCCGCATTGTTATAGTGCGGGCCGAACTCTTTCGGATTGAGCCATTTTTGCTGCCTTGACAGCTCCGCGCAAATCCTTGTCAGAACGAGAAAATCGTCATCCTCTTCGGCGGCAAGTTCGAAAGCGTTCATGATATCTTCGTCATCTTTTCGCTTTTCTTCCGCGCTTCCGTCTACCCAGTCCGCAAATTCGGAAAAATACCCCTGACGAATTATCGCGAACTTATCGAAAGATATTCTTTCTTTCAACGCGTTTTTGAATTCGACGAGCATTTTCTCATACGCCACCGTGCCGGTGCGCTTTATCGCGTCCGATTCGCCTTGAAGCCAGATAAAGTAAATCTTTTCGACGGGGAAGTTTTCCCTTACTTTTTCAATTCCGCAAAGAATTTTTTTCGTCGCCAGGTCGAATCGTTCCGTGCCGTTTAGCCAGGAATCGAGAGTCGTGTTGCCTTTTGCGACGTGAATCGCCGTAACCTGTTTTTTTGTTAAGCGAACGTATTCTTTGCAAAAGAAGGGGACGAGAGAGCCGTTGCCCAGAGCGGAACGCGCCAAAACGTTGTCGTTTATGTCCTCGCCGACGGGATTTTGGAGGGGAGCAAGTTCGTTCGTCAGATATTTATATTCGAATGCGCCGTCAACTTGCGGTTCGGTGCATCTTTTGCCCGTGGAGCCTTGCATATTGCTTTGCCCCGAAAAGATCAGAATATCCATTGTTTTCGGTAATTAGTGATAAGGAATGGAATCTCAGTTGTTATTCGCCTTTGTTTTTCAAAAGCTCGACGATTTCCGAAAGCATTTTTTCGGTAGGCGTGGGCTCGGGAACGGGCTCGGGTTCCGGTTCGGGCTTCTTCGCCGGGGCGTTGTCGGGATCTTTATGTTTCTTTTTAGCAAGCCATTTTGCTTCGAATTCGGTAAGCGCTTCGTCTGCGTCGAGTTTGCGCTGAACTGTTTCGGTCAGTTGCGCGTCGAAATCAAGCTGTTTTTGAATATTTCTAACGAAGCGAACGAGAACGAAAAGGAAAAACGCGATGATCAGAAAGTTAACGATCGCCTGAATGAACGTACCGTATTGCCAGACTATCGCGGCTTCGGCTATGGTGCCGTCGGCGTTCAGAACTTCGTCTTTCAAAGTGAGCACCATTTTGTCGAGGTTCTCGACTTTGAAGAGCAAACTGATGATCGGCATTATGATTCCGTTCGTAAAGGAAGAAACGATCTGCCCGAATGCGGAGCCGATGATCGTCGCAACGGCGAGGTCGAGAACGCTGCCCTTCGATATGAAGGTCTTGAAGTCCTTCAGAAAAGTGTTTGGTTTCTTTTTCATAAAAACATCTCCATGATTTATTTTACATAAGTAAAAATGAGTCTATAGGTCGATTATCGATCGTTTCAGTCGCCGATATAGTGCAATAGTTCGTTCGGGTGCGAGATGAAAATATTTGCGCCGAACTTTTCGAGATCGGCTTTTTCGCGGAAGCCCCAAAGCGCGGAAACGCATTCTACGCCGCAGTTTTTTGCGGTCAGAAAGTCTGTTTCGCCGTCGCCGACCATAAGCGTTTCGTCCGCTTCGGCGTTCATTTCTTTCATTATCACGATTAAGCCGTCGGGGGAGGGCTTAAGAGGTAAGCCGTCGCTTTGACCGACGATCTTGTCGAAACCGTATTCGGAAAGCAGACGCTCTGCGAATAAATCGGTTGCAAACTGCGCTTTGTTCGTAAGCACGGCGAGTTTTACGTTTCTTTTTTTGAGTTCGACGAGCGTTTCGTCGATCCCGTCGTAAAGAGTGCTTCCGTCGAGGGCGTTCTTTCCGTAATCGGTGACAAAATCGTTATAAACGCTTAACGTCAATCGATCTTTTTCGGGATCGTTTTCTTTCGTGAGCGAATCGACCGCTCTTTTTGCGTACATTTTTATTCCGTTGCCGACGAAACGGCGCGTATCGTCGATTCCGATCGGCGAAAGTCCGTTCTTTTTCAGTGCTTCGTTCATCGAGCGGTTGAGCCCGTAGCTTGTGTCGACGAGAGTGCCGTCGAGGTCAAAAACGACAAGTTTTTTCTTCATACCGTAAGATAATCGACTTATAGCCCGTTTTTACATTCTTTCGGGCGTCGCGATTCCGAGGAGAGAAAGCGCGTTTTCGAGAACGATTCGGACGGCTTTCGTGAGCGCGAGTCTGAATTTTACTTTGCTCTCGTCCTCCGCGGTGAGAATTTTGCATTCGATATAGAACTTATTATATAACTTGGCGAGTTCGATCGCGTAGCGGGTTATAAAACACGGTTCATATTTCTCTGCCGCCGAAACGACGGTCTGTGGGAACTGCGAAAGTTGGCTTATAAGTTCGTATTCGGCACTTTCGAGCTTGTCTGGCATTACGTAATCGGCATAGGAAACGGTCGCTTTCGACAGCACGCCGTAGCAGCGCGCCGCGGTGTATTGAACGTACGGCCCTGTTTCGCCGTCGAAGTTGAGCACGCGATCGTAAGAGAAAACGATATCCTTGATTTTGTTGTTGGAGAGCGCTCCGAAGATAACCGCGCCGACGCCGACTTGTTTTGCGATTTCGTCCTTGCCCGCAAGATCGGGGTTTTTCTCGTTTATGACGCGGTAGCATTTTTCGATGCATTTGTCGATGACCTCTTCAAGCCAGACGACCTTGCCTTTGCGTGTGCTCATCGCGCCGTCCTCGAGTGAAACCATACCGTAAGCGACGTGAACCATGTCTTTCGCCCAGTCTTTCCCCATAAGTTCGAGGACTTTGAAGAGCTGCTTGAAGTGCAGATTCTGCTGATAAGCGACGACGTACAGACACTTATAGAAGTCGTAAGTTTTTTTGCGGTAAAGCGCCGCCGCGAGATCTCTCGTCGCGTAAAGCGAAGCGCCGTCCGAACGCAGAATGATGCAGGGGGGCATATCGTATGCGTCGAGATTGACGACCATGGCTCCCTGACTTTCGGTGAGCAAGCCTTTTTCTTTGAGTTCGTCGATGACCGGCTGCATTTTGTCGTTATAGAAACTTTCGCCGGCATAAGAATCGAACTTAACGTTCAAAAGATCGTATATGCGGGAAATATCCTTGAGCGTCATCGCCTTGAATTTTTCGAAAAGGGCGACGGCTTCGGGATCTTTTTCCTCGATGGCTTTGAAATAAGCGCGCGCGGCGTCGTCCATCTCGGGATTTTTCTCGGCTTCCTCGTGATATTTGACGTAAAGTCGGGTGAGTTCTTTCAGTCCGCCTTTTTCGACGGCTTTTTCGTCGCCCCAGGCTTTATAGGCGTAAATCAGCTTGCCGAACTGCGTGCCGTAATCGCCGAGG
>CAKQKN010000078.1 GCA_934249215.1 uncultured Clostridia bacterium | reverse complement strand
GGTTTGACTTTACTTTTTATCGGATCAGCCAAGTAATAAATTGCAGGTTGAAGATTTAATTGATATAATAGAACAAAAACGTACACCTAATAGGATAATAGGCGTACTTTTTTTTGTATGGAAAAAGCACGGTTTGGTCGGGGCTCCGAGCGGGGAGTGATTGCCAAGCCGTGCTTAATTTCGGTTGTCGCGATTTATGTTAGTTTTTTCGCTTCGAGGGAAATTTCGTTTTCGATCTTGATTTGAGATTTTCGAACGCGCGGACGAATATCGCGGATAAGAATTGAATTTTTTCCGGATCGGCGTCCTCGGATAAATGTGCCCGAATGAGGTCGCTTATCCGAATCGTTTTCAGTCCGTCGTCGTCGGTGTCTGACGAAGCGAGGTCGTCGAGAATTCTGTCCGCAAGCTCGTCCGACGCCGCGCTCCCCGAAAGTGCGGAAAGTACCGTCTTGACGAGCCGCCTGATTTCCGATTCTTCGTCGGTGTTGAGCCCGCCCGAAAACGAATATAAAACGGTCGCAAGACCGCCCGCCGTAAAGCTTTTCGAAACGATCGTTTCTGCCGTTATTTTGCCGGCTGCCGCCGCAACGCAGTAAACGGCGAACGCAAAGCAGAACGGCAAAAGCCGATTGAGTTTCGTCGGCGGATTACACCGCCTTTTGACGAGATACAGCACGAGAAACACGGCGAGAGCCACCGCGATGCTGTCAACGCTGTATTTTGACAGCAGTGTCACGAGTTCTGTCTGCATAATCCTCCTTTCGGAGAAAAAATGCGCGGATAAAATCGTCGGCGTCGGCGTTTTTTGCTTTGCCGAAGTCGGCGACTATCTTTTTTTCATACTTTAAATAAAAAGCTTTCTGCATGGTTTCCTCCTTCCAAACGCAAAAGAATAATACCATCGAAAGCTCTTTTTTTAAACGTTTTTATGACAGTTTTTAAGTCGTTTTGCGGTTAAAAAAACGCGGCGAAAATGTGTGAGTGGGGGCTATCGAGAATCAATCGGCATTCCGTTCGCGAGCTAATGGGCGTTTTTTTAAAAAGTCAATCGGCTTTGTTTTCGTAAATTTTCACGACGAGGACGGTCATGTCGTCTTTGGCTTCGTTTTCGTCGAGAGAAAGGGCGAAACTCATAATTTTGTCGGCGAAAACCTGCGGGTTGGCGCTGTTCTCGCGGATGAGAAAATCCGCCGCATCCGTGCTCGAGAAAAACGCGTCGCTCACGCCGTCGGACAAAATGACGAGCGCGTCGCCGTCCGACAGAGTATAGTTTTTGACGGTGGGTTCGACCCGCTCGAGAACGCCGAGGGGCAGAGAATTGTTTTCCACGATCCGCACGCCGTCTTTGCCGATGATGAAACCGAAAGTCGCACCTATTTTGAGAACGTCGCATTTGCCGGTGTAAAGATCGACCACCGCGCTGTCGAGCGTCGAAAATCCGTCCTCGAAACAAGCGGAAACAAGTCCGCCGGTAATGTTCAGAATCGCGTCGCGGTTGAGCCCCGCGGCGAAAAAGTTTTCGACCAATGAAACGACGGCGAGAGAGTTTTCGTTGGCTTTCTCGCCCGAGCCCATTCCGTCGCAGAGCGCAACGAGGAATTTGCCTTCGTCGATTTTCCGCACGGCGTAGTTATCGCCGCTCTTTTCAGAGCCCGCTTTGGTTTTTGAAGCGAAGCCGAAGCACGCGTCGAACGACGGGGACGGGGTGAAGATCGCGAGTATTCCGCTGCCGACGTCGGTCTTTGAAAAGAGGCGATATCGGCACCCCTCGCATTCGGTGATTATCGCGATAATCGTGCTATAGTCCGTCTTTTCGTGGGCAAGAAGCATATGATAAGTCTTGCCGGCGCGGACGAGTTGTTTGGGAACGATGCCCTCGGTGGCGAGCCTGTCGAAAAGAATTTTTTCGTTTTTTCGCCCGAAATCGATCTTTTCCGAAAACGAATAAGCAAGGTCTTTCAGAACGTCCGAAAGCCCGCCCGCCTGCAAGGTGATAAGGCGTTTGCTTTTGCTCACGCGTTCGTTTTCGACCGTTCGCTCTTCCACGAGCCCGACGAGTCTGTTCGCTTCGAAAATCAGGTCGTTAAGTTTTACGCACCCGACGGAAAGAGTTTTCGGTACGTCGCCGAGGTTGGCTTTGCCTTTGGAAAGCGCCGCTTTGGCGAGTTTTTCGACGTCCTCGGCGCGGCGAACGCGATTGGATCGGCAACGCGGGTAGTTTTCGCATTTTTCGCAAATCGAAGTAATGATTTCATCGGCAATTTTTCCGCAGGCGTCGGACGGGTCGAATTCGTCGGAGATCAGGTCGAGCGAGCTTTCCAGCCGCGCGTAAACGTCGGAAATTCCGTATAGTTTGGCGGACAGTTCGCCGCGCTCGGCGTTTATGAGTTCGCGGGTGATTTCTGGTTCGTCATATTTTAAAATGCAGTCTTTGAACAAGCGGTAAAACGCTTCGGGCGTGAAGAGAAAAATGACGGCGGGCGCGAACGCGTAAAAATAATCTTCGAGTTTGAAAGTGAAGAAATTCCCGCCGAAATAGTTGTAAATCGCGCTCGCGACGATGAGCGAAAGGGCGGAAAGAAGCCTCGACGTGCGCGAAAAAACGAGCACGGACGCGCAATATATCGCAAAAACAGCGATGATTTCGAGGCTTTGGCAATATATGGCAAGCGCGACGGGCAGAACGAACGCGGGAATGAACGCGCGCGTGTTTTTGAGATAATAACAGAAGAACAAAACGACAACGAGCGCGAAATCGTACCACAGTTTATAGCCGAACGCGTTTATGCCGCCGAGCGAGGTGTAGACCACCGTCAAAAACAGCGCCGCAAGTTCGTACGGTTCGCCTTTGCGCTTTAGTTTTTTGACGAAACAGAAGTTGAACGCGGGCTGTAAAATGAAAGTCAAAACCGCGATAATCGCGCTATAGACCAACTTTTCGTTGAAAGAACCCTGACTTTTGGTGAACAGATAAGGCGAAAGCGCGACCGCCAAAAAGCAGACGAGTTCGAATTTCGGGCGTTTTTTGAGCGAGCGATAGACCGAAAACACCACGCACAGAAAAACGACGGAAAAGGTCAGAACGCCCGCTTCGTACAGCGGTTTGGTTAAAAAAGCGATCGCGACGTAAACGACGGCGGCGGGAACGGGCAGACATACGCAAAGGCAAAGCGCCGCGTAGTATGCGACGGACATGGGTGCGCCGACGGCGATTTTGTCCGCAACGAAAAACAGCAGGGCGGCGCCGAGATATTTTAAAACGCTCTTATAACTCAATTTTTTCATTGAAATAACCGACGGAAACTTTTCGTTTCCGCAATTCCGCGGATTTTTCAAACACCCGGCGTGAAAAAGGCGACTTTTTAGGTTCCGTTTTTAGGTTCGGCTTTTGCGCCCGTGCGTTTGTAAATCGATTATATTATAGCGCGGAACGAGAAAATTGAGAGAAAGTCGTTTTTTTTGTCGAAAAAAGCGGAAAAGGGCTTATTGAGTTGAAAAAAGACGCGTCGTGTGATATAATTTCAAGACGAAAAAAGGGCTTTGAGCAATGGTTTCAGGCAAGGGCTTTGAGCGCCTTTTCGTTTCAGCGGGAATAAGCGAACGCCCGCGATCGAGGTGAACATGAAGTTTACGGAATTTACGGTATCGACGACGACGGAAGCGCAGGAACTCGTTGCCGATATTTTGTGGCAATACACCGTTTACGGCGTTGCCGTGTGCGATTATGCGGACGTTGTCGAACTCATCGAAAAACGGCGGGATACGTTCGACTATATCGACGATGCGCTTTCGGACGCGAAAAGGCGCGGAACGCTCGTCAAAGCGTATACCGAAGTGTCGGAAACGGCGAGCGTGTCCGAAAAACTGACGAAAGACCTTGCCGTTCTTGCAGAAAATTCGCGCGGGTTCATCGATTGCGGTTCGCTCGAGATCACCAAGCGCGAGGTGGACGGCGACGACTGGATAGAGATCTGGCGCAAACATTTCCGCCCCATCGGTTACGGGAAAATCGTCGTTTGCCCGAAGTGGATCGAATATGAGCCGAAGGCGGGCGAAGAGGTCGTTTATATCGATTCGAACATGGCGTTCGGAACGGGCGAACACGAAACGACTTCGATGTGTATCGAGCAGATCGAGGAGTACGTAACGCCCGAAATGACCGTGCTCGACGTCGGAACGGGGAGCGGGATTCTCGGAATTTCGGCGGTGAAACTGGGCGCAAAAGAAGCGGTTATGACCGATATAGACACGGTTGCCGTTTTGAGCGCGAAGCATAACGCGGAAATCAACGGCGTTTCCGACCGCTGTCGGATCGTTAAAGCCGATCTTATCGACGGAGTAGAGGATATCGCCGATCTTGCGGTGGCGAACATTATGGCGGAAATTCTCGTAAGGCTCGCGCCGGGAATATCCGTGCAACTCAAAAAAGGCGGTATTCTTATTATGAGCGGAATCATAAAAGAGAGGATAAAGCTTGTCGACGACGCGTTTTCGGAGGTCGGTTTCAAACTCATAAAGACGGTGAATAAAGGCGAGTGGTATGCGCTCGTCATGCAAAATATAGGGCTATAAGGCGATTATCGACTATGAATAACAAACCAAAGGCAGTGGTGTTCACTCTCGGGTGCAAGGTCAACTCGCGCGAGAGTGCTTCGCTTATGACCGGACTTATCGAAAAAGGATTCGACGTTTCCGACAAGATCGAACGGGCGGATCTTTACGTAATCAACACTTGCGCGGTTACGGCGGAAGCCGAGAAAAAATCGCGGCAGGCGATCGCCCGTATGCGTAAATGCAACCCGAGCGCGCCGATTTACGTTTGCGGATGCGCTTCGCAGCGCGACCCCGAGGCGTTCAGATCGAAGGGCGTGAAAGTGGTCGTCGGCGCAAAATCGAAAGACAAGATAATCGAACTGCTCGAAAGCGAGGGCGTGTTTATCGAAAAGTCCGACGATTATTACGAAAAATATCTGCCGTGCAAAACTTCGAGAATACGCGAATACGTAAAAGTTCAGGACGGGTGCGACAACTTTTGTTCTTATTGCATAATTCCTTATCTTCGCGGGCGTTCGCGCTCGAGAAAAATCGAGAACGTAATCCGCGAGATCGAGGCGCTTTCCCCCGCGGAAGCGGTGATCACGGGGATCAATATTTCGTCTTATAACGACGACGGAAAGGGACTTAACGAACTTATAGCCGCACTTTCGCCCCTTGATTGCAGAATTCGGCTGGGTTCGGTCGAGGTCGGAGTCGTTGACGAAAAACTTCTCGACGCGACGAAAAAGCTCAAGGACTTCGCGCCCCATTTCCATCTGTCGTTGCAGTCGGGGAGCGACCACGTCCTTAAGACGATGAATCGCAGATATACGGCGGAAGAATATTACGAGCGAGTCGAGCTTATAAGGAAATATTATCCCGACGCGGCGATTACGACTGACGTCATCGTCGGTTATTCAACTGAAACGGACGAGGATTTCGAAGAATCTCTCGCGTTCTGTAAGAAAGTCGGTTTTTCGGATATTCATTGCTTTCCGTACAGCGTGCGGGAAGGTACGGCGGGCGCGCGACTTAAAAAACTTCCCGACGACGTTAAAAGGGAGCGCCTTAATCGGTTGATGGCACTCAAGGAAGAACTGAAAAGCGCATATATTTCCGAGCATATCGGCAAAATTCTCACCGTCATTCCCGAAGAGATCGAGGACGGTTACGTCACGGGATACACCGAAAACTATATCCGCGTTTATATCGCGGGGGATATGAAAGACGGAAAAAAGAAAGTGCTCTTAAAAGAACCGTTTAAGGACGGGGCGCTTGCCGAATACGTCGCCGAAAACGAATAAAAAGCGGGCTATAAGTCGATAATCGCGCGTTTTGCGACCGATTTACAGGCGCTTGTTAAAGTAAATAGATTATAAAAAAGGAGAACGACCATGGAAGATTGTTTGTTTTGTAAGTTTGCGGGCGGTGAAATACCCGTGGACAAAGTTTTCGAAAACGAGGACTTCATTATCATAAGGGATATCGCGCCGGTTGCGAAAAACCATTTTCTCGCGATTCCCAAAGTTCATTTCAAATATCTTGCCGAGATGAGCGAAAACGACGCCGAGCTCGTCGGCAGAATGCTCAGGAAAATCGCCGAACTTAAGGACGAACTTGAGCTCGGAAACGGATATCGGCTAGTCATAAATCAAGGCGACGACGCGGGGCAGACCGTTCCGCATCTGCACGTTCATATTCTTTCCGGACAGAAGATGGGCTGGCAACCCGCATAAGTCGGGGGGGCTTTGCGCCGGAACGCACGGGCGATCGAAATAAAGCAAAACGCGGTTATAAGTCGATTATCGACCTATAGCCGCGTTTTTATATTGTTTTTAACTCATTCGACTTTGTAAACTTTTCTATATAAAGACGACTTTACTTTTTTAAAGTCATCCTCAGAAAGGTTAGAGCCCGTCGACATAATCAAGAGGGGAACGGGTTCTTTGTCGGACGAATAAGCGGGCTGAACGTAGGGGTAGAGGTTAAGGAAAAAGCCGTTCCGCTTATAGAAATTGATGCGGCGGGTCGTCAGTTCGTCCTCCGGCTTTTCGACTTCAAGACAAACGGGCACGCCGAGAATCGCGATCGTTTCGGCGAGCATTCTGCTCCCTTCGCCGTTATTGCGAAATTCGGGCGAAACGGCGAAATGTTCGATGAACGCCTGCGTGCCGAAATTCCAGGTCGCAAGGAAGCCGACGAGCGTTTCGCCGTCGAACTTGGCGTAGATCTTATATTCTTTTTCGTCGAGAAGTTTTTTCTGCTCCTCGTAACTTCGTCTTTCGTCGGGCGGAAAACTGCTCTCGAGAAGAGAATAGACCGCGTCGAAATTGTTTTTATCGATTATTATCATTTTATTTCATCTCCCTTTTGTTTCGGAAAACATTCGTTTTTTAAGAGTTGGCGTTCGATTAAGCAGTCGTTCGGCAAGTCGTGCGACGACCTGACCGAGAGTCGGGCGACAAGCCGAGCAATCTGCGGACGGCAAACAGAAAACCGAGAACCGAAAGTCCCCGTTATCTGTTGAGCCAGGTCGTCGGAATCAGGAAGAGCAGCATCGGGTAAATCTCGAGCCTGCCGAGAAGCATCGACAGAGTGAGCAGAATTTTCGAAAATACCGAATAGTTTGCGTAACTCGACGCGGGACCTGCGAAGCCGAATGCGGGACCGACGTTATTAAAGCAGGAAACGACCGCCGAAAGGTTGCTGACAAGCCCGTCTTGCTGCGGAACGTTGGGGTCGATACAGACGAGAAGAAACACGATCGCGATGATGAGAAAATATACGATCGAGTACGAGCAGACGGCGTTTACCGTTTGGTCGTCGAGCCGTTTTCCCTCGAATTTAAGGACGGTTTTCGTCCTCGGGTGAACCATGATTTTGAGATCGTTGACGATCTTTTTGAACACGATGACGAGCCGTGAAACCTTGAATCCGCCCGCCGTCGAGCCCGCGCAACCGCCGATAAACATCAAAAGTAAGAGCACGGCTTTGGAAAGGGTCGGCCATTTGTCGAAGTCGACGGACGAAAAGCCCGTCGTAGTCGAAATCGACGTGACCTGAAAGAATGCGTGGCGTACGGCTTCCGGCAGATTAGAAAACGTCGAAAGGGTGTTGTAACTGATGATGCCCGTGGCGCAGACGATCATGATAACGTACGTCCACATTTCGGTGCTTTTGAAAAAACTCTTGAATTTTCCGACTAAAATAAGGTAATAAAGGTTAAAGTTTATACCGAAAAGCATCATGAACACGCCGAGAACCCATTGCGAATACGCTCCGTAACTTCCCGCGCTGTCCGCTTTGATACCGAAACCGCCCGTGCCGGCCGTTCCGAACGAGTGGCAAGCGGCTTCGAAAACGTTCATTTCGCCGCCGCAGAGCAGAAAAATGAACATGATCACCGTCATCGCGATATAGATTGCGTAAAGAATGACGGAAGTCTGTCTTGCACGCGGAACGAGTTTACCGATAATCGGACCCGGCATTTCGGCGCGCAGAACGTACATCGACTGATCGGGCACCCTGTCGCTGAGCGCGATAACGAAAACGATGATTCCCATACCGCCTACCCAGTGCGTGAAGCACCGCCACATGTTCATGCCGTAGCTGAGCTTGGTGACGTCGGGAACGATGGACGCGCCCGTCGTGGTAAAACCGCTGACCGTTTCGAAAAGGGCGTCGATGAAGTTCGGGATTTCGCCGCTCACGACGAACGGTATCGCCCCGAAAAGAGAAACGGCAACCCAGGTGGACGCGACGGAAATAAAGCCTTCTTTCGCGAAGAAATATTTGCTCGTCGGCTTGCAGAAATACGCGAGCAGCGTTCCGACGAGATAGGTAACGATTGCCGAGCCGCCGAGATAGAAGAACGCCGTTTCGCGATACAGAGCCGAGGTCAAAGTCGGCAAAAGCAGAAGCAGACCTTCTACTTTCAGCACTTTGCCGATCATGTTGAAAATAAACCTATAGTTCATAAATCGATCCTCGAAAACTCAATCCTCGAAAACGTCCGCGAGCGAGCGCAGTTTTTCGCCCGCCGCGATGACTATAACGTGGTCGTCCTGCATAAAGAGGTCGTCGCCGCTCGGAATGATCGGTTTTCTTTTGCGGATTATTCCCGCGACGATATGGTTCTTTTTGATTTTCAAATGTTTAAGGGGAATTCCGTTGTGCTTGAAGTCGCCGAGTATTTTAAATTCCGCGGCTTCCGCGTTGCCGTTCATAAGCGAATACAGCGTTTCGATCTGACTGCCGAGCGAACTTTCGAGCGCGCGTGCGTATTTGACGATGGCGTCGGCGACGATTTTTCGCGGCGTCATGATGCAGTTCAGCCCGAGCTGTTCGGCAAGCGACGCATATTCGTCTATGTTGACCTTGGTGACGAGTTTCGGAACGTTCTGCGACCTTGCGTAAAAGGACATAAGAATGTTGAGTTCGTCTTTTCCGGTCAGGGTAAGAAACGCGTCGGTGGACTTAAGTCCCTCTTCCATAAGCAGATTCTGGTTGGTGCCGTCGCCGTGGATAAGCGTGACGTTGGGGCTTAATCCGTCGCAGATTTCGTCGCAGAGTTTTTCGTCGCTCTCGACGAGTTTGACCGCGATATGATCTTCCGCGAGGAAATTGGCGAGGTATCTTGCGATGATTCCCGCGCCGATAACGATGACGCCGGTAACTGCTTTATGCGGAATGCCGAGCAGGGCGAAAACTTTCTGAACGTCCGATTCGGAAACGATAAGACCGATTTTGTCGCCGCTCTGAAGCACGAAATCGCCGTTCGGGATGAAAACTTCGTCGCCGCGTCCGATCGTGCAGATAAGGAAACGTTCCTTTCTGCTTTTGCGCAGTTCTTTGAGCGTTTTTCCGTTAAAGACCGACTTTTCGGGCAGAACGAGTTCGATCATTCTCAAATGTCTGCTCGAGAAAAGTTCAACTTTGGAAGCGGACGGGAGTTTTATGACGTTATAGATCGCCTGCGCCGTCATAAGTTCGGGGTTTATAGCCATCGAAAGGCTGAGGTTTTTCTGCATGAACTCGAGGCTTTCTGCATTGTTTTCGAGGTTTCTGATTCTTGCGACGGTGTAGCTTGCGCCGAGTTTTTTCGCCGAAAGGCAACTGAGCATGTTCAGTTCGTCCGAGCCCGTGACCGCGATGAAAAGATCTGCTTTCCCGACCTCGGCTTCCTTGAGTATGGTATACTCCGTCGCGCTGCCGCACAAAGTCATGACGTCGAACGAATTCGTTACCGATTCGACAACTTTGGGGTTGATGTCGATCGCCGTAACGTCGTGTTTTTCTTTCACAAGACTGTCGATAATCGTTTTGCCGATTTTTCCGCAGCCGACCAGAACAATTTTCATGTTGACTCCCTGACGGGCGCGCGGATTCGCATGCCCGAATACACTTATTATATCATTGTCGGACAAATTTTGCAAACGATTTCTTTGTCGAAGGCGATTCGGGGTTGTGGCGTTTACGATGGCGGCGGTGCGGCGTTGCTTTGAAAGCGGCGTTGCTTTGAAATTCGATTGTTGTGGGGGGGGCGGGAAAGGGATAAGGAAACGGACGGGCTGAAAACGTTTGACATTTTGGCGAATGATATATATAATCGTCATATAATAGGGCGTTCGAGCCGAAATTGCGGACGAACCCGAAAAAGATTTAACGGGGCGAAAGCCCCTTACGGAGATAAATGAAAATTAAAGAACGAGGCAAAAAGCTCGTAGCCGAAAAACTCGGCGGAAGCGGCGGTTTGACTTCCGCGGAAGCCGCGCGGCGTGAAAAGGCGGGCGACGCCAATAAGGTGAAACGGCGAAGCAACCAAAGTTATTTTTCCATCGTATTTTCCAACCTGTTCACCTATTTCAACCTGATATTCGCGATTATTTCGATTTTGCTCATTTCCTGCGAATCGTACCGCGAACTTACGTTTTTGCCCGTCATCGTAGCGAACGTCGCGATCGGTATTTTTCAGCAAATTCGCTCAAAAATCGTAATCGACAGACTTAATTTGCTCGCACAGGCGGAGTATACGGTGATCCGCGACGGAAAAGAAATCAGACTTCCGTCGGCAAAACTCGTGCTGGGCGATCTCGTGATTTTAAAAGGCGGGCAGCAGATACCCGCCGACTGCCGCGTGGAGTCGGGAAGCATGCTCGTCAACGAATCGCTTCTTACCGGCGAAGCCGACGAAATCGAAAAGGAAGTCGGTTCGGAACTTAAATCGGGCAGTTTCGTGATCTCGGGCAGTTGCCGCGCGACGCTCGTCGCCGTAGGAAAGAATTCCTATTCGGCAAAACTTATGGCGCAGGCGAAAGAGATCAAGGATAAAAAGTCCGAAATGATAAAAGACGTCGAAAGGATAATTCTTTTTGCCGGGATCGCGATAATTCCCGTCGGCGTCGCGCTGTTCGTCAAGTCGTTCGGAATGGAACATCTGACGTTTAAACAAGCGGTTGAATCGATGGTCGGCGCGATCATCGGAATGATTCCCGAGGGAATGTATCTTCTCACGACGGTTGCGCTCGCGCTCAGCGCGATCAGGCTCGGCAAGGAAAACGTTCTTCTTCACGACATGAGAAGCACGGAAACGCTTGCGCGGGTGGACGTTCTCTGCGTCGATAAAACGGGTACGATCACCGAAAACGAGATGACCGTGACCGATTTCGTCGTGTTTGACGGCGGCGCGCCCGTCGAGGGCATGCGCGCGGTCGGATACAGAGAGATGTTGGCGTCTTACGTGGCTACGATAACGGACGAAAATGCGACTTTTTCCGCGCTAAAACGCTCGTTCGTAGGCGGAATGCCGTTCGAGGGCGCGAAAGTGGAAAACTTCAATTCGTCCACGAAACGCTCCGAAATCATTTTGCCGGGCGGCGAAACGTACAAACTGGGCGCGCCGGAGCGTGTGCTTTCCAAGGAAACGTTCGCTCTTTACGAAAAGACGATTGCCGTTTTCGCGGGGCAGGGTAAGCGCGTTCTCGCGTTCGTGAAAGATGGCGACGGCGCAGTCGCCGCGCTCGTATGTCTTAAAAACGAACTGCGCGAAAACGCAGCCGACGTGTTTGGTTATTTCGATAAGCAAGGCGTGGGAATCCGCGTCATATCGGGCGATAACCCGATCACCGTGTCGCGGGTGGCGGCGGAAGCCGGAATCAAGGGCGCGGAAAAATATATCGACGCAAGCACGCTCGTTACCGACGAAGATATTAAGAACGCCGTTCTGAAATACGTCGTTTTCGGCAGAGTAACGCCCGAACAGAAAAAGAAACTCGTTCTCGCATTCAAGGCGAACGGCCTTAAAGTCGCGATGACGGGCGATGGCGTGAACGATATTCTCGCGATGAAAGAAGCCGATTGCTCGATCGCGATGGGCAGCGGAAGCGACGCGGCGCGCGAAGCCGCGCAAGTCGTCCTTCTCGACTCCGATTTCGCGCATATGAAGAGCGTCGTGTCGGAAGGTCGGCGGGACGTCAACAATATCACGCGGACGGCGACTTTGTTCCTTTATAAGAACATTTTCTCCCTTCTTCTCGGCGTGTTCTCGATCTTAAGTCTGGAACTGTATCCGCTCAAACCGTCGCAGATTTCGCTCATTTCCCTTTTCAATATCGGGATTCCCGCGTTTCTGCTCACGCTCGAAAACAACGAAGCCAGACAGCGGGGCAAGTTTATCGTGGAAACGCTCACACGGTCGTTTCCCGCGGCGGTTACTTCGTTCTTCGCGATAGTTGCGCTCGTGTCGTTCTCCAACTTGTTCGCTTTGCCGTACGACGATATAAGCACTTCGAGTACGTATCTTCTCGCGGTCGGCGGCTTCATTATAATGTGGAATATCATTCGTCCCGTCAATAAGTACCGTTTTGCGGTAATGGCGTTCTGCGTGAGCGGGTTCGCGCTCGCCGCGATCTTGTTTCCGGGTTGGTTCGACATCAACCCCGTTTCGTTGCGAGGCTGGGTTCTTTGCGCACTGTTCGCGATCGGCGAAGCGTCGTGCATAAGGTGGATTTCACTTATTATTCAAGGCACTCGCAGACGGATCGAAATGAACGCGGTAAAGAAAAAACAAGGCGCGGAAATCAAATAGAAATTAAACGGAATTTGAATAACGATATAAAAACGTGCGGCAGATTCCGCAAAGGGGAAAATATGGAATATAACGTAAAACCGATAATCGAAGAGATCGAAAAACACGAAAAAATAATACTTCACCGCCACGCTTTTCCGGACGGCGACGCGATCGGAAGTCAGGCGGGAATGAGATATCTGATCGAGGAAAATTTCCCCGAAAAAAACGTGCTTCTGACGGGCGACGCGCCCGGGCGTTACGCTTTCGTGGAGGGGTGTTTGCCCGCCGAACTTAAGGACGAAGATTTCGCGGGTGCGCTTTCGATCGTTCTCGATACGCCCGACAAGGCGATGATAGCCGACGCGCGATATGCGCTTGCGGACAAAAGCGTGCGTTTCGATCATCATATTTTTACCGAAAAGTGGTGCGACGAAGAGATAATCGATGCCGACGCGGAAAGTTGTTGCGGACTTATCGTCGGGTTTGCGGTCGCCGCGGGGTGGAAGATAAACGCGAAAGCCGCTTCCGCGCTGTACACGGGAATAGTGACAGACTCGGGCAGATTTCGTTACGATTCGGTCAGTGCCGAAACGATGAGCCGCGCGGCGGTTCTTCTCGGCAGCGGGGCGGACGCGCAGTCGATCTACAGAAATCTTTACAGCGAGGATCCCGAACGTGTGAAACTCCGCGCGAAATTCACGCTCAAGGCGCGTTTTACCGAACACGGGGTGGGGTATCTTTTTAATACCGCGGAAGAGGTGGCGGCGCTCGGCGTCGATACGTTTACGATCTCGCGCGGAATGGTTAACGTAATGGCGGACATGAAAGGCGTCGATATCTGGGTGAACTTCACCGAGTGCGAAAGCGGCGTTCTCTGCGAACTGCGCTCGTCGGTTTTCAATATCAATCCGATAGCCGTCAAATACGGCGGAGGCGGGCACGCAAAGGCGAGCGGCGCGACGCTCAAAGACTTCGACGAGGCGAGAAAAATGCTCGCCGAACTCGACGAAATGGCGGCGACCGACAAGAATTAAAGAAAACAAAAAACAGTCGATAAATCGGCGTATAGGTCGATTATCGGCTGTTTTTTATCTTTGAGTCCGTATTATTTGTTACCTTATTTGTCGCCGTCCGAAAGATCTGCGGCTTTGAAATTATAGACGGGTCTGACGACGGAAAGAATCTTTACCGTGTCGCCGATCGCGTTCACGATCGATTCCGTCGGCTTGTATGCCATGGGGGATTCGTCGATGGTGGAAGCGTTCGCCGTGGGCGTGAAAATGCCTTTCATCTCGGTTTGAAATTCTTCGACGGTGAACTTGCGTTTGGCTTCGCTTCGGCTGTACAGTCTGCCGGCGCCGTGGGGCGCGGAAAAGTTCCAGTCCGGGTTGCCGAGCCCTTCGCAGATAAGACAGCCGTCTTTCATGTTCATCGGGATAATGAGTTTTTGCCCCTTGTGCGCGGGGACGGCGCCTTTGCGGATTATGCCTTCGTCGTCAATAAAATTGTGAACCGTTTCGAAATAGTCGAACTTGCCGATTTTAAGGAATTTCATGATCTTGTCGCACATTTTCTTGCGGTTTCTGACGGCAAAATCCTGACATATGCGCATATCGTGCATATACGCGCTCATCCCTTCGCCTTCGAGAAAGCAATATTCGGGCGGGAGTTTCGTGCGGTCTTTATATTTCTCCGTAAGAGCTTTGAGCGCGTCGGGAATAGCGGCGACTTCGCCTTTTCCTTTCAGTTCGGAAATTATCCGTTCGCGCTCTTCGAGCGGCGCGTTTTTGCAATAGTCGACGGCTTTTTTGCTATAAATTTTCGCGACCTGCAAGCCGAGGTTTCTCGAGCCGCTGTGAATGACGAGATAGTTTTCGTTTTTGCCGCGGTCGATCTCGATGAAATGGTTGCCTCCGCCGAGCGTTCCGAGCGAGCCGTAAAGTCGCGGCAGATCGCGCAGTCTGTCCTTGCAAAGGAGTTTGTCTACGAATTCTTTGCCGTCGCAGTCGTCCGACACGGCGTTCCCGGAGGGGATTTCGCTTTTGATGAAATCGTCGAGCGCCTTGAAGTCAACCTCGGTTTTGCCGAGCGACGCCGTAAGCATTCCGCACCCGATGTCAACGCCGATGACGCAGGGGATAACCTTGTCGGTCAAAGTGGACGTGAACCCGACGACCGAGCCGATGCCCGCGTGCGCGTCCGGCATAATGCGCACTTTCGCGCCGACGAAAGGCGGTTTCGAAACGGTTTCGTAAATCTGGTTTACCGCCGTCGGCTCGATAAGCTCGGCAAATATTTTCAAGTCGTACATTTTTCCCTCCTCGTCTTTGTTTCGTTTTTTATTGTTTGTGTTCTGTTCCGCATATTTTTAGCTTCGAAAAGATGGCACCGAAAGTTTATGCTAAAAAATGCATCAAAATGCAGAGCAATTTTCGGTGAAGCGGAATCGATTTTAAAGAAAAAACCCTTTTCGGGCGAAAATTCGGGCAAAAAGGGCGTTTTTTCAAAAGAGCTGTGCATCCGCTTTGACGTATCGCACCGATGCGGGGGTTCGACAGGTGGCTCCTCCAAAGCAACCTCATGGCACACGAAGCAAATCCGCTTAGTGCTGCTATATCCCTATCCTGACACGGTTCACGGCAGTCCGTTGCATAAGACCTTGAGCTCAACGCTCCTTATCGGACTCAGCCATCCATGCGATGCGCCGGGGCGGACCTGCGGTCTTGCTATAGCGGATTGCAAGTTCAGGGCACCGCTGACTCCCCACCTGGCACAGCACACTCATTCTATAACAAAAAAATTTTTTTTGCAAGCGAAAATAGGCAAAAATAACGAGAAAAACGCTTTACAGAAAAATTATCCTATGTTAAAATAAACATGTAAACGCGCGCCGACCGTCGGCGCGGATATATGACGCTTAACGGAAACAAGTTCGTCGGGCGGTTTTTACACAGCGAAGCGGGGAGGGTGAGAGCCCGCGGTGAAAATCCGACGGGTATCCTTCCGCAGCACGACCTTCGAAAACGGGGCGGGCGGTTCGCACTTTTTGCGGCGCTTGCGGACGGGATAGTCGGTCGCGTGATCCCGCGAAAAGGGAGAAGAGTGCGCGGGGCGCTTAAGGCGCTTTTGCGAAAAAGAGTGGTAACGCGGTATCTCCGTCTCTTTACGAGTCGGGGATTATTTTTTTTATCGGATATATCGGACGATCGTTTCTTTCGTCGGACGCGAAAACGCAACGGCAAAGCGCGGAAAAGGCGCAATTGCAAAACGCGGCAAAAGCGCGGCGAGCGGAAAGTGAAACGATACTTTTCGAGAGGAGAGCATATGTATAAAAAAGTTGACACGTCGATGAATTTCCTGGACAGAGAAAAAGAAGTTCTCGAGTTCTGGAAGGAGAACGACATTTTCGAAAAAAGTCTTGAAAAGACCAAGGACGGCGAGGAATTCTGTTTTTACGACGGACCGCCCACGGCAAACGGCAAGCCGCACATAGGGCACGTTCTGACGCGCGTTATGAAAGACATCATTCCCAGATTCAAGACGATGAAAGGAATGCACGTCGCGAGAAAGGCGGGCTGGGACACGCACGGATTGCCCGTGGAACTCGAGATCGAGAAAAAACTCGGGCTCGACGGCAAGCAGGACATCGAAAAATACGGAATCGAGCCGTTCATCAAGCAGTGTAAGGAGAGCGTCTGGAAATACGTGGGCGAGTGGGAGAAAATGTCCGACCGTATCGGTTACTGGGTGGACATGGACAACCCTTACGTTACCTATAAAGACGATTATATCGAATCGGAATGGTGGGCGCTCAAAAAGATCTGGGAAAAAGGTCTGCTTTACAAGGGATATAAGATCGTTCCTTATTGCCCGCGCTGCGGAACGGCGCTTTCGTCGCATGAGGTCGCGCAAGGGTACAAGGACGTAAAGGAAAAATCGGTATACGTCAAATTCAAGGCGAAAGGCGAGGATAAATATTATCTCGTCTGGACGACCACGCCCTGGACGCTTCCGTCGAACGTCGCGCTTTGTATGAACGCGAAGGAAAACTACGTCGAGATCGAAGCGGACGGCGTAAGATACGTTCTTGCCGAAGCGCTCGCGCCCAAGCTTTTCGAAAACTACACCGTTTTACAGACGAAAAAGGGCAAAGATTACGAATACGCGGAATACGAACCGATGTACGACTGCGCAGTCGGCTCGTTCAAGGAAAAGGCGTTTTACGTAACCAACGCGGAGTACGTAACGCTTACCGACGGTACGGGTATCGTTCATATCGCGCCCGCTTTCGGAGAGGACGACGCCAACGTCGGACGGGCTTACGGTCTGCCGTTCGTTCAGATGGTCGGTCCCGACGGTAAGTTCGTCGAACAGGTGAAAGACTACAAGGGAATGTTCTGCAAGGACGCGGACAAATATATCATCGCCGAACTCAAAGAGCGCGGGGTTCTTTTCAAGGAACTCATGTACGAACACAGCTATCCGCATTGCTGGCGCTGCAACACGCCGCTCATTTACTATGCGCGCAACAGTTGGTTTATCAAGATGACCGCGGTCCGCGACGAACTGCTTAAAGCGAACGCGTCCGTCAACTGGATGCCGCCGACGATCGGAACGGGCAGAATGGGCAACTTCCTCGAAAACGTCATCGACTGGGGACTTTCGCGCGAAAGATACTGGGGTACTCCGCTTCCCGTCTGGGTTTGTAAGGACTGCGGAAAGATCCACGTGATCGGTTCAAGACAGGAACTTTACGAATTGTCGGGCAAAAAAGGCGTCGAACTTCACCGTCCGTTCATCGACGAGGTGACGTTCAAGTGCGACAAGTGCGGCGGCGAAATGCACCGCGTTAAAGAAGTTATCGACTGCTGGTTCGACTCGGGTTCGATGCCGTTCGCGCAGCTGCATTATCCGTTCGAAAACAAAGAACTTTTCGAAAAGAGATTCCCCGCCGACTTCATTTCGGAAGCCGTCGATCAGACGCGCGGCTGGATCTATACGCTGCTCGCGATCTCGACGCTGCTTTTCGACAAAGCGCCGTTCAAGAACTGCATAGTCCTCGGGCACGTCAACGATAAAAACGGCATCAAAATGAGTAAGCACATCGGCAACGTAGTCGATCCGTGGAGTGTGCTCGACAAACAGGGGGCAGACGCCGTCAGATGGTATTTCTACACTTCGTCCGCGCCGTGGCTGCCGTCGAGATTTTACGAGGACGCCGTCAGCGAATGCCAGCGCAAGTTCATGGGCACGCTGTGGAACACTTACGCGTTCTTCGTGCTGTACGCCGAGATCGACAAGTTTGATCCGTCGGCTTACGACCTTAAAAAATGCAAACTGTCGCTTATGGATCGCTGGGTGCTGTCCAAACTCAACAGCCTCGTGAAAACGGTAAACGACGGACTGGAAGAATATAAAATATTCGAAACCGCGCGCGCAATCGAAAGTTTCGTCGACGAACTTTCCAACTGGTACGTCCGCCGCGGAAGAGAAAGATATTGGGGCAGCGAGATGACCGAGGACAAGGCGGCGGCTTACACCACGCTGTGGACGGTTCTCACTACGCTTGCGAAACTTCTCGCGCCGTACACGCCGTTTATGGCGGAAAGCATTTATCGCAATCTCGTTCCGCAGTTCTTTAAAGACGCGCCCGAATCGGTGCATCTGTGCGATTTCCCGAAGTGCGACGAAAGCTTTATCGATCCCGAACTCGAAGAAGGGATGGAGGACGTTTTAAGCATAGTTCTGCTCGGCAGAAGCGCGAGAAACATGTCGAACGTCAAGAACAGACAGCCTCTTTCCAAACTCTACGTTGCGACCGACAAAACGGTCAAACTGACCGAAGGACTTTATGAAATAGCGCGCGACGAACTCAACGTAAAACAGTTCGAACTGCTTCACGACGCAAGTCGGTTCGTAAGTTACAAAATCAAACCGCAGTTGAAAACGCTCGGTCCGAAATACGGCAAGAAACTCAACGCGATCCGCGCGTTCCTCGAAAACTGCAATGCGGCAGAAGTCGTCGCGACGGTTAAGTCGGGGGCGACTTACAAAACGACGATCGACGGCGACGAAGTCGAATTCTCGCTCGACGATCTGCTCAT
The DNA here is from genome assembly GCA_934249215.1 of uncultured Clostridia bacterium. Taxonomy (GTDB): domain Bacteria; phylum Bacillota; class Clostridia; order Christensenellales; family Borkfalkiaceae; genus HGM11416. Next base: position 11,025 of record CAKQKN010000078.1, on the reverse strand, counting down.
CAGTTCGGAAAGCGCCGAGGGCTACGTTTCCGCGAGCGAAAACGGGCTTACCGTCGTTCTCGACGTTCATCTGACGCCGGAACTTATCGCCGAGGGAATTTTGCGCGAACTCGTTTCCAAGATCCAGACGATGAGAAAGGAAGCCGGGTTCGAAGTTACCGACAGAATCGTGCTCGGATATAAAGCCGAGGGCGAAACGCTCGCCGTGCTCAGGAGCAAGGAAGCCGAACTTAAGGAAAGCGTGCTTGCGGCGAAAGTCGTCGAGGGTGTTTCGGAAAGCGGCTATGCGAAAGAATTTGCGATAAACGACGACAAGGTGAGCTTGTCCGTCGAAAAATACGAAGGTTGACGGTTATGAGATCAGCCGATAAATGGCGCGATTATTCGGTAATCGCGACGGGCGACGGTTATAAGCTCGAGCGGTGGGGCAAAGTGATTCTGCTTCGCCCCGATCCGCAGGTGATCTGGAAACCGTCCATCGATATGTCCGCATACGACGGGCTCGTTGCCGAGTACACGCGCAGCGAAAGCGGCGGCGGACACTGGAATTATTACGGTAAAATGCCCGACGAATGGACCGTGTCCTACGACGACATGACGTTCAAGGTCAAGCCGATGGGCTTCAAGCACACCGGGCTTTTTCCCGAGCAAGCGGTCAACTGGGATATCATGCGCGGTCTGATACGCGGCGCGGGGCGACCGATAAGCGTTCTCAATCTGTTTGCGTATACGGGCGGAGCGACGGTCGCGTGTCTTAATGCGGGCGCTTCCGTCTGCCACGTTGACGCGGCGAAAGGCATGGTCGAGCGCGCGGGCGAAAACGTAAGGCTTTCGGGGCTCGGCGATAAACCCGTGCGGTTCATCGTGGACGACTGTAAAAAGTTCGTTCAGCGCGAAATCCGCCGCGGCAGAACTTACGACGCGATCGTAATGGACCCGCCGAGTTACGGAAGAGGTCCTAACGGCGAGATCTGGAAGATCGAGAACGAACTCGTCGAACTCGTCGATCTTTGCACGCGCGTCCTTTCGGACAGACCGCTGTTCTTTCTTATCAACAGTTATACGACGGGATTGCAGCCGCAGGTTCTCAGAAACGTTCTGACCATCGCGATGAAAGGTTACGAGGGCGAAACCGACGCATACGAAGTCGGGCTTCCCACCGAAGAGGGGCTTATTCTTCCTTGCGGGGCGAGCGGGCTGTTTACGGGAAAATGATTTTTTGCGGCGAACCGCGGCGGAAAACCGAAGCGATCGCCCGAATCGATATTTAACGGAGTTTATTAAATGATTATGAAACCGGAAGATCTCGTGGTGCTCCACGAGGATAACCACGTGATCGTGGTGCTGAAACCGCAGAACGTGCCTTGCTGTGAGGACGAAACCAAAGATATGGATCTTCTCACCGTGGTAAAAGAGCATATCCGCATTAAGGAGAACAAGCCCGGCAACGTTTACGCGGGGCTGGTGCATCGGCTCGACAGGGTTACGGGCGGCGTTATGGTATACGCCAAAAGTTCAAAAGCGGCTTCCCGTCTTTCCGCGCAGATGCGCGAGGGCGATTTCGAAAAGAAATATTCGGCTGTCGTCGTCGGCACCCCGCATGACGATCGGGCTGTGCTTCGCCACTACGTGAAAAAGAACCCTATAAATAATATGGTATACGTCTGCGGACAGACGGTCGAGGGCGCGAAGTTCTGCGAACTCGAATATTTCACGCTGCAGAAAAACCGCGGACTGTCGCTGCTTAAAGTGATTCTGCACACGGGAAGAACGCACCAGATTCGCGTTCAGATGGCGGCGATAGGCTGTCCCGTGTTCGGCGATATGCGTTACGGCGGCGAAAAATCGGTGAAAGGCAATCTTGCGCTCTGGGCGACCGAGCTTGCGTTCACTCACCCCGTGTCCGGGCAAAGACTGGTGTTCAAGATCGAACCGCCCGTCGACAAAACGCCCTGGAACGTTTTCGACACCGATAAATACATCGACAAGTTTTAATAGCGTCTGACTTCAAGAGTCTTGACCTTTGACCGATTTTACGGAGAAAAATGTTTAATTCGATAAATTTTGCCGCCGCGGGCGAAAGCACTGGCGGAATGTTCTCGTTCATTCTCGATAATTTTGCGGAAATGAGTGCGGGCGACGTCGTGAAAATGATCGCGATGTGGATAATCGGCGGACTTATACTCGGATTTTTCGGTTGACGGGAGGAATAAAAATGGACGGATACAAACCTTTGGAAGTAAACGTAAACGGCAAGATTTTTCTCGAGTCGCTTGAATATATGGGGATCGGAATGCTCTGCATTTTCGTCGTTGTGGGGATCATTGCGCTCTGCGTGGGGCTTCTTAACATCATCGGCAGGAAAAAGAAAAAAGACGAATCCGACGAAACGGAAGAATAGGACGTAAAAGTGCGGATTATTTGAAAATCCGCTATATTCGGTTAATATATACGACGATATATAAGAACATTTTCCGTTTTTCGTTATATTCGTTTGACAAAGGCGAAAGCTTTGTGTAAAATAATAGATATTATGAAAGATTATGCGTGGCAGAGTAAGCCGAAGGGAATTTTTGCTTCGCCCGCTAACCTAATTTGGAGTTTTACTTTATGAAAATGAGAAAAATTACCGCATTCTTTACCGCAATAGTTGCGATATTGGCGACTTTTTCGTTTTTAGCGCCCGCCGCCGTAAAAGCGGACGAGGGCTCGCCAGCCGTTACGGAATATACGTCCGACTCGGCTTTTATCGAGGGGTACAGATCGTATAAGAGCACGTACGTGTTCTCTCGTCTTGTCGACGGAACGCAGCCCGTGGACGTCGATTTGGACGCTTATTCTTATACTTTCTCTTACGCGCCCGTCTTTACCGACGAACAGATCAAGACCATAACGGGTGAGGACGTTACCGATGAAAACCGCGCGGATCTTACCGAAAAGGCGCAGAAAGATTACTCCGGCACCAAACTGAAAGTCGAAACCGAAAAGAGCGGCGTCAACTACGTTCTCAAAAAAGGTTCGGGGTCTTCGATCGTTTTCAAAACGGCAGGCAAATATAAGGCGACGCTTTACCGCACGCCGAAGAGCAGCGATGCCGAGGATAAATCCGAAAAGGAATTTGCCGTCGTCAAATTCGAAACCGTTTCGAGCAGCGACGCTTCGCTCAGTTTCACCATCGAATATTATAACAGATCCTATAAGGGTTACGTTGAAAAACTCGCGGCTGCGGCAAAAGAAGTCAAGTTCGGCGACGATCTTCGCATTCCCGAACTGCGCGATCTTCTGAAAGTCGACTATTTCGACTATGCCGATCTCGACCAGACTTTGTTCTATACGACTCCGACCTCGAGTTCTTTCAGCAAGAGAACGACGACCAAGGAAATCGAACTGTCGAACATCGGTAAATATTCTTACTTTATGACTTTTGCCGATCGTTTCGGAAAGAGTTCCATAACAGTCGATCTGCCGTCCGACAGCAAGGTCGAAGCGGGCGTGATCAAATATTACGATTCCGACGACGAAGTTAAATACGTTCGTAAGACCGTCGATCTCGCGCTGACCGCGGAGGAAATCGAATCGGGTAAATATAACGGCGTGACCGTCGAAGAACTTTACGAAATGAACGAAGGTTCCGAGCAGTTCGTTTGCCCGATCTTCACTTTCGCTTACGACAACGTTTCAAGTATCGACTATAGCGTCGAAGACGAAGGCGACGTTCCCAACGCTTATTATAACCTTACTTACAAGAGCGTCGACAATCTTATCACGATAACCGCCGCGGGCGACAAGACGACGAAATATCGTCTGTATTTCTCCGACAAGAACCTCAGCAATGGTTCCGCCGACTGGCAGAGAGATTACGCGACCGCTCTGATCGCCGCCGCCGACGGCAAGACTTACAACGAAAAGAACTCCTCGAAGAACAGCGGCGTTTACGACGTTACCGAAGTGAAAGCGTTCGCGTTCGACACCTCGACGAGATATTTCAACGTTGCGGCAAAGGGTTATTATTACGTAGTCTGCGAAGTCGGAAACGAATGGGGCGACACCGCGTTCTGCACCTACGCGATCAACGGCAATAACGAATTCAACAGAGTTAAATACGTTCGCGACTGGGGTATGTTCCTCAAGAACAACACTCTGTCCGTCGTGTTCCTCGGAATCGCCGTTCTGTCTTTCATCGGACTCATCGTCGTTATCTGCATTAAGCCCAAGGAAGCAGGCGCCGACGGCGACGTTACGCCCAAGAGCAAAGGCTGACAAAATGTAAATAGTTTATCGACGGGTATGAATTTCTGCCCGTCGATTTTTTTCGCAAAACGGCTTAAACCGTGCGGCTTTAAAGTTGTTCGGGGGAAAATATGAATAAACTTATCGGATTTATCAAGCGGATATTGACCGAATATCGCGAACAGATCGCATATTTGTTTTTCGGCGTTCTCACGACGCTCATCAGTTGGGGCGTGTCCTCAGCGCTGTATTATTTCGTTTTCGGCGAGGGCTACACCGTCCTTTCGAACGTGATCTCGGAAGCGATCGCGATAACGTTCGCCTACGTGACCAATAAACTTTTCGTTTTCCGCAGCAAGACGGAAAACTTCAAAAGCCTGCTCCGCGAAATAGTGCTTTTTTACGCACTGCGCGTCGGCGCGATCGTTCTTAACGTGCTTGCCATGTATCTGCTCGTCGATTTGTGGAACTGCGAATTCTGGATTTGCAAGATCGGCGTGAACGTCGTCGTGATAATCGTGAACTATCTATTTTCGAAGTTTATAATTTTTTCGCGGAAAGGCAAGGAAAAAACGCAGAAAAGCGAGGAAATCGGCGATGAAAACGATTGAGAATAAGTTCACGGAAGTATCGTTTACGGACGATTTTTCCGATCTTCGCGCCTTCGCGGGCGATTTTTCGGGAAAGAAAATCGCGATCTTTGCGAGCGAAAACCTACCCGAAAGCGACGCCGGCGAAATCAAAGCCGCGCTCAAAAAAGCAGGCGGAAACGTGTTTTTCGTTCCCGTCGGCGACGGCGAAAACTGCAAAACCGTCGAAAACGCCGCAAAACTTTCGATCGAACTCGACGAACTCGGTTTTTCGAGGACGGACGTAATCGTCAATCTCGGAGGCGGAACGGTCTGCGATCTCGGCGGATTCGTCGCGAGCGTATATAAGCGCGGGCTGGACTATTATAACGTGCCGACGACTCTTCTTTGCGCGGTCGACGCGTGCATCGGCGGAAAAACCGCGGTCGATTTCGGCGGCAGAAAAAATTTTTGGGGAACGTTTCATCACCCGAAAAAAGCGATTATCGTCGGAAGCCTTATGAAAAACTTGCCGCAAGGACTTATCGACGCGGGAAAATCGGAAATCGTCAAGTACGCATTGCTCGACGGAAAGTTCGGAAAATATCTGACGGAGTTGCCGAACGAATCTTTTTCCGAAAGCCTGCTTGACATTATCGAAAAATGCCTTATAATAAAAGGGCGGTTTGTTGCGGAGGACGAGTTCGACTTCGGCGAAAGGCGTGCGCTCAACGCGGGGCATACCGTCGCGCATGCGATCGAAGCCGAAAGCGGCTACGCAACGGATCATTCGACCGCCGTCGCGCTCGGACTTAATGAAGAAATGCGGATCGCAAACGCTTGCGGAATCGTTTCTGACGGCGAGTACGCAAGGTTCGGCGCGCTTTACGAAAAATATCTCGGGAAAAGAGAGTTTTTGCCGAAAACGCATCTTTTGTCGCTCGTTCGGTTTATGAAAAGCGACAAAAAGAACTCGGACGGGCGAATCTGTTTCGTTTTTCCGACGGAAAGCGGCGTAAAAAAAGAATATTTAACCGAATCGCGGCTGACCGAAACTATAAAACGGCTTTAATGCGTTAAGTTGCCGCAATTATGATTTTTTTATCGCATATTATCAAGGAGGTGTGTAAATGGATATACTCACGATAGACGGACTTTGCAAGCGCTATAAGAACAAAGAGGCGCTTAAGGACGTCACTTACAGCCTTGGAGAGGGGCGAATCCTCGGGCTTCTCGGTCCGAACGGAAGCGGAAAAACGACGCTTTTAAAGTGTCTTGCGGGACTTTTGACGCCCGAAAAGGGCGAAGCGCGCGTTTGCGACACGCCGATCGGAACGGACACGAAAAAACTCGTCGCCTATCTGCCGGACAAAAACTTTTTGTGCGAGGGCATGACGATCGAGTCTTTTCTCGTTTATACCAAGGACTTTTTCGACGATTTCGACGAGCATAAGGCGAAAGAAATGATCGGGAGGCTCGGCATCGACGAAAAGTTGACGATCAAAACGCTGTCGAAGGGCAACAAGGAAAAACTCGCGCTGATCGTAACGATGAGCCGCAACGCAAAACTGTATCTTCTCGACGAGCCGATTGCGGGCGTCGATCCCGCCGCGCGCGATTACGTCATCTCGACGGTTCTCGCGAACTATTCGCCGCATTCTTCGATCGTACTTTCCACTCATCTCATCGCAGACGTCGAAAAGGTTCTTACCGACGTGGTGTTCATTGCCGACGGCGAGATCGTTCTCGCGGGCGACGCGGACGTCGTAAGACAGCAGACGGGGCAGTCGATAGACGCGCTTTTCAGGGAGGAATTCAGATGCTGAAAAAACTGTTCAAATATGAATTTCGCTGGATGCTTTGCAAAATGCTTATCGCATGGATAGTCGTTTTCGGGCTCGGGGTCGTCTGCTGTTTAAGCGGAATTATGACCGATCTTTTGGCTGACGCGATCGAAAAATCGTCTTTTCTCAAGGCAATCTTTATGGCCGGCAACGTGTCCGTCATTGCGCTTTTGTCCTTTTCTGAAGTGGTTTCGGTCGTTTTCTGCTTCATAATCTCGGCGATTCGCTTTTACCGTAATCTATATTCGAGCGAGGGATATTTCACCCTCTGCACGCCGACGAAACCGAGCGAACACGTCTTTTGCAAAATGCTGACGACCGTCTGCTTTTTTCTGATGACTATCGTCGTGTGTTTTGTCGCGACGCTCATAAGTCAGGCGCACAGCGGTTTCGAAATTATCGAGCATATAGGGGTGCTGCTGAAAAATATTTTCAGCCGTCCGCTCTGGTGGCTATATACGATAGAAATCCTGATCGGCTTTGCCGCGCTCGTCTTTTTTGCGATTTCCGAGGGCTATCTCGCGGTTTCGCTCGGGCAGGCGTTCAAAAACCGCGTGGTCGGCGCGGTCGTCTGCTATTTTCTCGTCGGCTTCCTGATCGAAACTGCGCTCAGCATTCTCTTCGCCGTTTATATGCAACTGGCGTTCGTCGTCGGGCGTATGGACGGAGTCGCGTTTGCGCAAGTGACCATCTGGCTTGCGATATTGTGCGTTTCAGGTCTTGCCGTCGGCTCGTATGCTATCGTGATCAACAGACTCGGACATAAGTTAAATCTCGAATAATCAACCGGAAAGCGGTATTTACGGCTGTCGGGAGTTGCGTTTTTGCACCCCGACGGCTTTTTTGCACTTTTTTATGCGGCGTAAGCCCCGCACATACACCTCTCGTCATCCCGAGCTAACCCGCTTGACCGACCGACGAGGGATCCGGGGGCGTAAGCCCCGCACACACACCTCTCGTCATCCCGAGCTAAGCCGCTTAACCGACCGACGAGGGATCCGGGGGCGTAAGCCCCGCAATTTTTAAAGTTAGATTGTGTTACGAGTGCGGCACGTTGTGCCCGGATCCTTCGGAAGCCGAATAAAAAAGCAAGGCTCAGGATGACGGGAAAAGGTTGGGTGTAACGCTTGGAATGACTGAAGAATCGCCGAGCAAATAAGCCCATCTCAGGATCACGATTATACAAAAACGCGTAAAAAGAACTCCCCGAAAGGGGAGTTCTTAGTTTGAGTTTTTAAAAACCGAGCGATTATTCGCCGTCCGTTCCGTCGCCGGAATCGTCGCTCTCGGGCTTATCTTCGGATGCGGTGTCTTCGGTCGTTTCCTCTGCGGAAGTTTCTTCGACAGGTGCTTCCTCGGTTGTGTCTGCGAGTTTGTCGTTATTGTTTATCTCGGGGTTGTCGTAATCGTATTCCTCGGGGTCTTCTTCTGTTTCTTCCGCTGCCTTCTTTTCGGCTGCGAGCCTCTTCGCTTCCGCTTTCGCGTTGGCGATTTCTCTCGAGTCGCGGCTGTAGTATTCGACCGCTTTGGACTTCTTGGATTTCGATTTGTCAACCAGCATCTTGACGAATACGACGACAAGGAGAACGATGAGGACTGCCGCGATGATTATCGACGTAAGCTGTAACGCCCAGTTAAAGGACGTGCCGTCGTTGGTCGTTTCGCTACTCGACGAGGAGCTGCTGCTGTCGGACGAGTCGGAAGAATCCGTTCTCTTGTCGATTTCGTGTTTGACGTCGATCGTGGTGAAGTTGAAGTAAGAGATATCGAGCGATTTAAGCTTTTTGTCGTCGGTTTCGGTTTCGAAGTTAGAGAAACTGTAAACTCCGAAAACGTTCGTCGGCTTATATTCGGTGTAGGTGTCTTTGTCGTTGGTCTTGATGACGGTCGGGATGCGGGTGTATTCCTGCTTCTCGCCGAACGTTGCGCCCATATTTTCGAGTTCCGCTTTCTTTTCCGCTTCGTTGACGGTTGTCACGGTGTAGTTATCGAAGTAAACCGCGCCGTTCGAAGTCGTTTTGCCGTCGCGCGAACCGAGCCAGAATTCGGGTCTGTAAGAAATCGATTCGTTTCCGGTCGTGACGAGAAGCGAGAGGGTGTACCAGCCGACTTTTCCGTTGTTGCCGATGAGCGTCTTGTTGAATTCCTTGACGAACTCGGGATCGCCGAATTCATAGGACAGATCGTCTTTATTAAAGGTGCATTTTTTCGGCGCCATCGAAAGAACGGTGAACTTGTCGAGCGCGTCGGGGTTGGTGAGATAGAAGTTCGCAATCGCGCCGTTCGTCGCGTAAACGTCAACGGAAATAAGCGTCGTCGTGTTAGAAGCGAGGGTAGCGGATTTTCCTACGAATCCGAAAGCCGTGCTGTCCGTCGCGGAGATGAACATCGAAAGAAGTCCGGTGTTCGTTCCGAAAGGACGGAGTCCGGCGGGAACGTTCTTCGTAAGACCGCCGTCGACTTCGTCGGTTGCGTAGCCGTAGAACTGCGACGGATCGGTGACCGAACCGCCGACGGGAGTGGTGTTCGCTCTGACGAGCTGATAACCGTTTACGGTCGAGGTCTTTCCGGTCGCCGCGAGGTTAGCCGCTTCGCTTTCCGAATAAGAGAAGGTGTAGCTGTCTTTCTCGGTATTGTCGTCGTCCGCTCCGTTGGGAAGATCCGCGGAAAGGGCGATTTTCTTTGCGTAAGTATAGGAAGAGGTGTCGGCGATCGAGTAATCGTTTTCGCTCAAATAATAGCCTTCGAAATCGGCTATTACGGCGTATCCTCTCGCATAGTCCCAATCGGAAAGGTTGGGGTTGGACTTGATCGTGTCGGCGTCCGGTCCGAACCTGAACTCGAGTTTAAACTCTCTCGTCGTGTCGTCGATGGTGTTCGAAACGAAAAGTACGTATTGTCTCCAATTGCCGTAGTCCTCGTTTTCATAATCGTTCGTATATTCGTTGTCGATGATCTTCGTGGACGCGATATCGGAGCCGGTAAGCGAACCGTCGCCGAGGTCTTTCAAGGTCGCGGTGAACGCGTTCTTGTTGTGCATCGGGTTGGTCGAAATCTCGATCTTTGCCCAGAACGTAATCTTAACGAAAGTGTTCGGCAACAGCGTGAACGAGTCGGTCGAGAACGTATAGGACGTTGCTTTGTCAAAGTTGAAATAAAGCGCTTTCGTCGAGTCGGCTGCTCCGGGAAGCTTGTTCGTCTTTTCGGTCGTGTCCTGGATTCCGCAAGCGGCGTATGCGTTTGCGAGCGTGTCAACCTTGGCTTCGCCGTCGGCTTTGCTTCCGTTCTTGACCGCGGTAAGGGAAGAGGGGAGCAGGTTATCGCCGAGGTTGGTCAAAAGGCTTGCTCTCGTAAGGTCGAGCGAATATTTGACTTCGGTATAGCGTTCCTTTGCTTTTGCTTCGTCAGACTCGCCTTCATAGGGGGCTTTTTCGCCTTCCTTGAGGTTGGTCTTGAACGAAACGCCTTCCTGCGTCCTGACGAGAGTTTCGGCTTCGACTTCTTCGTAAAGACCGCCGTTTTCTTTATAAAGCGCAACTTTGCCGACGTCGGTAGCGGCAACCGCTTCGTTATATTCCTTGAGCGTCAGTTTTTTGAGGTACGCGTTATCGAAGAAAGCGTAACCCTGAACGAACTCGTCGGCAACGTAAGAGGAACCGAATCCGAGCCCGAGAACCAGTTTGAAAGAGGAAGTCGAGAAGTCGGAAGAGTTGAGATAAATCGTATATTTTTCCCAGTTGCCGTTCGTGCTTACGTTTTTAAGGATAAGCGGACTGGTCGAGGAAGAAACGGTGGGTTGCAGAGCAACGTACGCTCCGAAGTCCTTGCCGGCAACTTTTTCGGGGAACATCGAGGTGATGTCGACGGTCTTGATCCAGACGGAAAGCTCGGCGAACTCGTTTCTTGCGATCGTGAACGAATCGGAAGTCGCTTTACGCGCGGTACCTTCGCCGGAAGTCGACGTCTGGTTGTGGATCATAAGGATTTTCGTTCCCGACATGGGGAGCTTGTCCTCGTTGTCCTTTTCCGCTTCGAAATCGTCCATCGAATACATCGCCGAACTGTCGACGAGTTTATAATATTCGGGGGTGCGAGGGTTAACTTCGGGAACGTTCTGGATCTCGTTATACACTTCGTCTTTCGTATCGATGATACCTGACGGGTAAGTCGTGTTGGACGGAGCCGAGGACGAACCTATCGAATCGCTTCTGATATCCCAGTTGATCGAGCTGCGGACGGGGTAGTCGGAACCTTTTTCTTTGCCGAAGGTTCTGAATTCGAAGTCGCCGTTCGCAAGTAATTGCGTATCGGTGGGATACGTTTTTACTTCGCTGCTGCTCGAACTGCTCGAGGACGAATCGTCGTTTTTTGTACAAGCGGCG
>CAKQKN010000077.1 GCA_934249215.1 uncultured Clostridia bacterium | reverse complement strand
AGAAATGCCATTCAAAAATTCAACGAGGATCTTGCGGACGGATGGTTTCAGGCTCCGTCCAACGTGGCGTTTGCCGTACTCGGGCTTTTGTACGGCGAAAACGACTTTAAAAAGTCGATGCTTCTTGCCGTTAACTGCGGCGACGATACCGACTGCACGGCGGCGACCGTCGGCTCGATATTCGGCATTATGCACGGCACGAAGGGTATTTCCGCAGACTGGGCGAATCATATCGGCGACCGTATAATAACTTGTTGCATAAATCTGGGAGTATGTCTCAGAAGACCTAAAACATGCACCGAACTGACCGAAAGAGTGGTTCGTCTTGCGCCTGTCGTATCAGAACAAAACAGAGCCGAAAGGCAGGTTGTGTTTACCGAATTTACCGACGGCGAGAACGAAATCGAAGCCGATATCTACGAGAAATTCGCTCTTCCTTACGGACAAAGCGAAGAATCCGACGAAATGTGGCGTTCGCTTGCCGCGCTTAAACCAAACACGTTCACGGCGAAATGCGGTGCGTTCACGGTGGCGGTTTCTTACGATAAAGAACCGTTTGTTGCGGGCGGCGAAACGCGCAGTTTAACGCTTAAATTCATAAATAACGTAAAAGCGTACGGTAATCAGCCGTTCTTTGTGAACGCCGAAGTTCTTTTACCCGATGGCGTTGCTTGCGATAAACCTGCTTTCAAGGTTTATTTGCCGCACTGGACGCCGCTTACCGCAAATTGCCAGGCGGACGATATTACTATACACGTTACCATGCCCGAAACGGGCGGCGCGGTTACCACGTTATATTTGAGGTTGAAAGCCGAGGGCAGATATGCCGTTCACACCATACCCGTAGTATTTTTGGCTAAAGTATGAAAATGAAAAAAAGGTTTGTATTAAATGATTACCGACAAGAAAAGCATTATAAAAATAAAAACCGAAACGGACGGATATGTGCGCGTAACCGTTGAATGTCAAAACCGTATAAACGGCGTTAAATTCACGGTGTCAGAACCGTCCGATAAGCAAACGTCGGTCGATTTATGCGTTGACGGCAACCTTGCACAAGCAATTTTTTATGTTGCCGATCCCGAACCGTGGAGTTTGGATTCTCCCGTGTTATACGGTTTTTCGGCAAGAATTTCCACCGAAAACGGCGATGAAACGGCGGAGGGTAAATTCGGGTTCAGAACGCTTTCCGCAAACGGGAAAAACGTTTGTGTAAACGGCGCGCCGATTTTTATACGCGGGTATATTCGCGGAGCGACCGCGCACGAACATTCGAATAACGCGGGGCTTTCAAAAGCGGAATTTTACCGCAAAAACATTGCGGAAGCGAAGAAATTCGGTTTCAATCTGGTACGTTTTCATTCGGTTGTGCCCGACGAAACGTTTTTAAGCGTTGCCGACGAACTCGGAATGCTCGTACATATAGAACTTCGTCCTCCGCATGATATATACAACAATCTCGAAGAAATGGTTACGACGGGCAACGCCGTCGTAAACGACGATTTTCTCGAAGAAGTAATAAATACGGGATATAATCATCCGTCGCTTGCGGTTTATTGCATAGGGAACGAAATTAAAAACGCGCCCGACGGCACAATCAGGGCGATAAAAGAAAAAATCGACGCGCTCGACGGTACTCGGCTGTTTTTGGATACATGCGCCTGGGGAGAGAACGGCAGACCTGATATAGATATCGACGTTCAGCATTTAAGTTATTACTTTCCGTTCGGAAAACACGCGCACATGTACGACGACACCGACAATCTGCTCGTAGTGGGGAATTCGGAAGATAAGCCCTTAAAAACCGACGGATTAAACGCCGAAATGTCAAGAACGTTGCACTTTTCCGTTCCGCTTATCGCGCATGAGGTGTGCCATTATACCTCATTGCGTGATTTTGCGAGACTTAAAGAGAAGTTTGTAAAAAGCAGCGCGACTTGTCCGTGGTGGATAGACGAAGAATTGAAACTCATAGAAGAAAAAGGATATTCGGAACGTTACGGCAAGATGTATCTTGCGAGCAAGCATTTTCAGGCTGAGTGCTGGAAAACGGCGTTCGAGGCGATGCGTTCGAGCAAAATTCTCGGCGGTTTTCATTTCTTACAGTTCGCCGATACCGACGTTTACGAAAACTCGAACGGCATAGTTGATTGTTTTGACGACGAAAACTACGTTACACCGGAGTTTTTTCTGCAATTTAACGGCGAACGCGTGTTGTTGTGCGATCTCGGATACAGAAATTTTTACGCGAACGACGTAATTACGCTGTCTTTCGGCCTATCGAACTGCGGCGCGGACGCCGAAAGGACTGCAACGTTCGTGTTTACCGCAAAACGTGAGGACGGAACTGTCTGCGCGTCGGCAGAAATGCCCAATATAGACGTTTCGGAAAAAGGGCTTTATGAAATCTGCAAAATCGCGGTGCGTATGCCGTGCGTTTGCGGTTCCGAAAAACTGACGCTTGAAGCAAAACTTATTGCAGGCGGCGAGGTTTATTCGAAAAACAACTGGCAGATCTGGGTATACGAGAACGGCGAATCGCTTTCGTATAACGACTTCGTAAACTACGACGACGGCAAAAACGTTGTAACGGACGATATAGAAAAGGCTTTTTCGAGCCTTGAGGCGGGCAAAAACGTTTGTCTTGTCTATCGCAGCGAATGGACGCGCCATGTCGCGAATAAGTCGCAGCAAAGCCCCGTGTATGCGTTTAAGGCGACCTGGAATCGTTTCAAGCCCGTTATTTGGGACCGTGGAACCAATTACGGCGGACTTTGCAACGCCGAACTGCTTAAAAAGCATGGTTTTGCAAGCGATGAATTTTATGATTTCAATTATTCGCTTTTATCGGAAGATTGTGATAAAATAGTTCTTGACGATTTTCCCGTTAAGGTCGAAAACATAGTTTCGGGTATCGATAAAAGTTGCCGCGATCGGTTCGACGCATACAAGGGCAGTTTCAATCTTCTCGAGATTATGCCGGACAGAACGCTGCGCGATTTTGGGTATTTGTTCTCGCTTAAAGTCGGCGGCGGTAAACTGCTTGTCTGCGGATTCAACCTTACGGGGCTTAACGTAAACGAACCGTCGAGCGAAGGTATGGCAAGATTCATTCTTAACTATATTAAAAGCGACGATTTCGCGCCGAAAAGCG
>CAKQKN010000076.1 GCA_934249215.1 uncultured Clostridia bacterium | reverse complement strand
GAACGCGCCGCGTTTATGATTTCGTCGGCAGTTGGCGGCGTGGTCTGTCTGATATTATGGATTTCGGAACTTGTAACATACGTTTCGTAACTCACGCGCGAAAACCGCGATAACGGGCTTATAGCCCCGCTTTCAGTTGAAAAAGGTGAAATATGTTCAAAGTAAATCTCGTCGTCGTCGGAAAGGTAAAAGAAAAATATTTTTCCGACGCGATAAACGAATATAAAAAGAGAATGCAGCGATTCTGTGATTTTTCCGTTTACGAATGCAAAGAATACGGAAGCGAAGATTCGGTGCCGTCGGTCGCGTTGAAAAAGGAAAGCGAAGAAATTCTGAAAAAGCTTTCGGGCTACGTTTTCGTTCTCGCGATCGAGGGCAAGAGTTTGAGTTCATCCGCTTTTTCGGAAAAGCTTCTTAAAATCAAGGATGGCGTCGGCGAAGCGACTTTCGTAATCGGATCGTCGTACGGCGTCGACGAAAGCGTGAAAAAAAGCGCGGACGAACTTCTGTCTTTTTCGCCGATGACCTTTCCGCACACTCTTTTTCGCGTTATGCTCTGCGAACAGATTTACCGCGCGTTCATGATAGCGGGCGGCGGCAAGTATCACAAATAAAGGGGCAGCTATCGATGATAAAAACGAACGGTTTAAAACAGTCTGCCGCGCAGATCGAAAAACTCAAAAAACTTGCCGAAGGACAGAGAAAAACCGACGAAAAATTCATGTCTGCTGCGATAAAAGAATCAAAAAAAGCGCTTGCGCTCGGCGAGATTCCCGTCGGCGCGGTAATAACGCGGAACGGCGAAATCGTCGCAACAGGTTACAATCGCAAGGAAACGGACGGTTGCGCGGTCTACCATGCCGAAATAAACGCAATCGTTTCCGCGTCCGAAAAACTCGGATGGCGGCTCGACGACTGCGAAATGTACGTCACGCTCGAGCCTTGCGCTATGTGCGGCGGCGCGATCGTTTCCGCGCGGATAAAGCGGCTCGTTTTCGGTGCGAAAGAACCTAAATCGGGTTTTTTCGGAAGCGTTGCCGATATTTCCTCGGCTTCGGGGCTGAATCACAGCGTGGAAGTCGAAAGCGGTATTCTCGAGGACGAGTGCAAAGCGGTGCTTGCCGAATTTTTCGCAAAAAAAAGGAAAAATCCGTCGGGCGTGTGAGCCTTGCGCTCTTTCCGTGCGCCGCATTTCGCCCGGCAAATCGAGACCAGCGAAGTTGCGTCCGTCGCGGCTCGGAAAAATCGTTTGTCAAAATCGCGGTTACGGCGATTATAAAGTTGACTATTTCGGCGATTTACTATAAGATATTTAAGTATTGAAAAGATCGGAGCGCGTCTTTGAAACCGTCCGATCCATATTTGCGGAGGGCGTTATGATTACACACAGCACAGAGATCAAGATTTTTTCGGGTAATTCAAACAAACCGCTTGCCGAAGCGATTGCAAAAGAACTCAACAAAAGTTTGAGCGACATCGAAGTCGGGCATTTTTCCGACGGCGAAACAAGCGTTCATATCGGTGAAACCGTCAGAGGCCGCGACGTATTCATCATTCAGTCGACCAGCGCTCCGGTAAACGAAAACCTTATGGAACTCCTCGTTTGTATAGACGCGCTTCGAAGAGCGTCTGCGGGCCGTATCACCGCCGTTATTCCTTACTTCGGCTATGCAAGGCAGGACAGAAAAGCCCGCCCGCGCGATCCTATCACGGCAAAACTCGTCGCGGATATAATCACTTCCGCCGGTGCCGACAGAATTCTCACGATCGACCTCCACGCTCCGCAGATTCAGGGTTTTTTCGATATTCCCGTCGACCATCTCGAGGGTGGGCCTATCCTTTACAGACACTTCAAAAAACTTGCCGGCGACGATTTCGTCGTCGTTTCGCCTGACGTAGGAAGCGTGTCGCGTGCTCGCGCCGCCGCATCCGTTCTTAATTGTCCCATCGCAATTATCGACAAACGCAGACCGCGTGCGAATCAGGTTCAGATCATGAACATAATCGGTGACGTCAAGGGCAAAACTTGTCTGCTCGTCGACGACATGATCGATACCGCAGGCACGATATGCGAAGGCGCGCAGGCTCTTGCGTCTTACGGTGCAAAAGAAATTTACGCTTGCTGCACTCACGCCGTTTTCTCCGGCCCCGCGATCGAGCGTATTTCAAACTCGCCCATCAAAAAGATCGTCGTTCTCGACACGATCGATATGCCCGAAGAAAAGCGCATAGACAAGATCGAAACGCTTTCGATTGCGAAACTTCTTGCAAAAGCAATCAACAATATTTATCTCGACCGCAAGATGAGCGAGGTATATATCAACAGCGATTCGGATACCGATAAGGAATAATCTGCCGTTTCCGATCGCCGTACGGTGAAATAAATGAAGATCATTTTCGGATTAGGTAATCCCGGTGCGAAATACGCGCTGAACTATCACAATCTGGGTTTTATGGTAATCGACGTTCTTGCCGAAAGGTCGGGCATTACGGCTTTTCGCAAGGAGAACGACGGTTTGTCCGCTACCGTGTTTTTCGGCGGCGAAAAAACGCTTCTCGTGAAGCCGCTCACTTTTATGAACGCGAGCGGGGAGTGCGTAAGAAAGTTCGTCGATTACTACGGCGTATCTCTTTCCGACGTACTCGTAATTTACGACGATATCGACGTTGACAAAGGTCGGCTGCGTTTTCGTCCGCATGGTTCGTCCGGCACGCACAACGGAATGCGGAGCATCGTTTCTTGCTTGAAAAGCGAAGATTTTCCGCGGCTCCGCGTCGGTTCGAAAAACACGAACCCCGAAATTCCGCTAATCGATTACGTTCTTATGAACATACCGCAGGACGAGCGCACGCTTATGTCTGCCGCGGTAAAAAAAGCGGCAGATTTCGTCGCCGATTTTGCTTCGGGAACATCATTCGACAGATTGTCTTGTCTTTACAACGGAAATTAAGCGCTGCGCCCGATTTTTATTGTCGGGCGCAGATTGTTTTAAAAGTCAGCCTATAAGTCGATTATCGCCGCTTTTTAGTCGAAAAAACAAAGGGCGGAATCGATTATGTTGGATAAATATTTAAGCGCAGAAAATCTGGGCGAAAGTTTTCTTTCGCTAAAAAACGACGTCCGCAGCGGAATGTCCGCCGCGGTTTTTGGCGTACAATCGGCGGAAAAATATCACATTGCGGCGATGTTCGATCTGCCCGTTATCTACATTGCGCGCGACGCGCTCGTCGCAAACAACGCCGCGACCGAACTTCGTGCGTTGTCGGGGAAAAAAGTCGTTTTTTTGCCGGCAAAAGACGACGTGCTTCTTTATAACAAGGCGTTTAACAAGGACAATTACTACGCGCGCATTTCGGCGCTTTATCAGTTGATGCGCGGAGTCGATATCGTAACTTGCACGTTCGAAGCGCTTCTGCAACTCATGCCGAAAAAAATCGAGTCGATCGAACTCAAAAAAGGCGAGGAATACGAACTTACCGCGCTGTGCGAAAAGCTCGTAAAGATGGGCTACGTTCGTGCGGACGAGGTTGACGGAAAAGGTCGTTTTTCGGTGCGCGGCGATATAGTTCACATTTTCCCCGTCAGTTCCGACGCCCCCGTGCGTATTGACTTTTTCGGCGATGAAATCGAAAAAATGGTATATTACGACCCGGCGGGAAACGCGGGCGGCGAAGTGAAAAAAGTCGTCGTTCTGCCCACCGTCGATTTCGTGATAGATCCGTCCGAAAAAGCGATGATAAAAAGCGCGCTCAAAGAGTCCGTCGCGGCTTTCGGAACGCAGATTTACGCTTCCCGCGCCCGCGATATCGCCCGCGAACTGACCGAAAAACTCGATGCCGATTCAACCGACGCGGCGTTGTCGTTCGTCTTGCCGCTTCTCTCGGGAATGAAAGGCAGCTTGCGCGATTTTTTCGGCGAAAACACCGTCGTGGTCTACGACGAGTGCAAACTTCTCAACGATTCGCTCGGCGGCACTTTGAACGAATTTACCGATCGGCGCATCGGACTTTCGGCAAACGGCGAAAATTTTGCTTTTTCTGCGGGGCAGTACAAAACGCCGGAAGAACTTTTTAAGGAACTCGATTATCCGCGCAAAGTCGCCTTGCAGAGCCTTACTTCGCAGATAGGCTTTTTCAACCCGCTAAAAACTTACCGCATAAATTGCACGCCCGTATCCCGTTACGCGCTCAAACCAGACGACTTTTTCGTCGACGTGAAGAACTGGAAGGCGACGGGCTATCGAGTGCTTGTCTGCTGCGGCAATTCCGAGCGTGCCGCCAGGCTTCACGGCTACCTCGAGGACCGAAAGATATATTCCGATCTCGGCGACAATTTTCCCGCCGATTTTTCGGGCGTAAAGATTACGAGTTTCTATCTGTCCGGCGGTTTTATTTATCACGACGCAAAACTCGTCGTCATCGGCACGAACGATCTTTATTCGAGAAGAAACGCCGAAAAGAAGATCAAGCGTAAGCGCGGTGACGTGTACTACGCGCCCGAAGTCGGGGACTATTGCGTGCATGAGCGGCACGGTATAGGTATCGTCCGAGGAATCGAGCGCATCACCACGACCGACAGCACCAAAGACTACGTCGCGATCGAATATCGCGGCGGCGATATGCTGTACGTCTGCGTGGACAGAATGGATTGTCTGACCAAGTATATGGGCGGCGATGAAAAACCCACGCTGTCGAAACTCGGCGGTCAGGAATTCGAAAAGATCAAAGAGCGGGTAAAAGCGTCGATCGCCAAACTTACGATCAATCTCAAAAAACTTTACCGCGACAGAAAAGAAGCACGCGGTTTTGCCTTTGCGCCGGACGACGCCATGATGCGCGAGTTCGAGGACTCTTTTCAGTACGAAGAAACGGACGATCAGCTTCAGTCGATCGAGGAAATCAAGCGCGACATGGAAAGTACCCGCGTTATGGACAGGCTTCTTTGCGGCGACGTTGGGTACGGAAAAACGGAAGTCGCGCTCCGCGCTGCGTTCAAGGCGGTCGAATCGGGAAAACAAGTCGCGCTCATCGCTCCGACCACCATTCTCGCCGAACAGCATTATATGACCGCGTTGTCGCGATTCAAGGATTTTCCCGTGCATATCGCGGTAATGGATCGCTTCCGCTCGCCGTCCGAACAGACGAAAACGCTTTTCGCGCTCGAGGACGGAAAAATCGATCTCATAATCGGCACGCACAGACTTTTTTCAAAGGACGTCAAGTTCAAAGATCTCGGGCTTCTGATACTCGACGAAGAGCAGCGTTTCGGCGTCGAACATAAAGAAAAACTCAAACTTCTTAAAGAAAACGTCGACACGCTCACGCTGTCCGCAACCCCGATTCCGCGCACTTTGCACATGTCGCTGACGGGGATAAGGGACATAAGCGTCATCAACACGCCGCCGACCGACCGCATTCCCGTTCAGATTTTTGTCACGGAAGAAACGGACGCACTCATAACCGACGCGCTCGTAAAGGAACTTGCGCGCGGCGGTCAGGCGTTCGTCCTTTATAACAGCGTCGACAGCATAAATTCTTTTGCCGCTCGTCTTAAAG
>CAKQKN010000075.1 GCA_934249215.1 uncultured Clostridia bacterium | reverse complement strand
TATACCCTGTCAAAGACAAAAAATCAAGAGTTTTGCGGCTATGACCGGTAAATTTTTAGTCTGTTTTTGGCGAAAACACTCGTTCGCCCGATTTATTGTAATTTTAGGCAATTCATATTTTAAGTTGGGCAAATGCCTTAACTTAACAATGATTACAGTAAAATAGCAGATATCGGGCACTCAATACCTGCTAAAAGATAATTATTCGATAATATATTATGATTAAAACTTAAATCTAACGCCGAAAAAGTCTCTTGAAAAGAAAAAAGCGAACTCCGTCTTAATATCAGAGTTCGTTTTTTTCAGCTGTGGTGGAGATAGTCGGGGTCGAACCGGCGACCTCTTGAATGCCATTCAAGCGCTCTACCAACTGAGCTATACCCCCGAATGCGTTTCGCTTGATAAATGATATCATATCGCGATATTTTTTTCAAGCAAATACGCGTTATTTTATAAAAAAACTTATTATTCGTTACCGTTAAACGACAAAGTCGGCATAGCTAAACACCGAAGTCAGCCGCGATTTACGAATTTTTCGAGCAAACCGACGTTCTTCAACGGCCAGAACAAACCGAGAGTGATCAGATAATTCGAAACGTTGTTCAAAATCTGCGCCCCCGCCCTATAGACGTACCACGCCGGAAGCGTCTGATATTTGCTTTGGATAAAAGCGGTGTAAAGCCAAATACCCGTGGATGTCAATAAAACCGTACACAAAACGTAGCACACCAGAAAGCCGACCCCGCTTCGCCAAGCGAAACCGCCGAAAGAAAACGGCTTTTCGAACGGACGGCGGTATCCGAAAAACAACGCCGGCTATGCACAGCACAGCGCATTCGAAAGACCGATGAGCGGCTTGTCTAAGCCGTCGGTACAGAGCAGCCAACCGAGGAAATCGCCGATCGCGCCGACGCAGAAACCGAGCGGCGCGCCGAGATAGTAACCCGCGAAAAAGTAGATCACGAGGACGGGCGAAAACTTGAACAACGTTCCGATTCGGACGGTGATGAACGAGTTCGCCACGGTGGAAAGAGCCACGAAAGCCGCCGTCAGCACGAGTTTACGGATACCGCGCGATCTGCCGTTTTCGTTTTCAGAGTGAATGAGTGCTTCGTTTTGCGCTGTTTTCTGCATAAAAAAACCTCCCGATTCGAGAGGTCCGATCTTTTTTTCGCCGCAAATAGCCGAAAAAGCGAGTGATGACGCGACGAAGAAAGCAACGGACCGTTACGAAAACCGCAGGCTATCGCCGTTTCGTGCAAGGCGGTCATCCCCCGCATTGCCACTACGGACAACGGAACGAACCATTCGGATCACTCCGCCGATCTCACGCTTTCGCAACTTCTCTGCTATCGACGCCATTTTATAACAATCGCCCGACATAGTCAAGAAAACTCGCGCCGAAAATCAAAATTGATTTAGGCAATTTCCGCCGTGCGTTCAAAACGTCGCACGTTCAAAACGTCGCACACTTAAAACGATTAAAGATTTCCGGCTTCAGGTTCTTCGGCAAGAATTGCGCTTTTCAGTACAAAATCCGCGCTTTGTCGGGAAGTTCGAGGACGACGTTGTTGTCGCCGCGCACGGTAAAGAATTCCTGATGATAGGTTTTGTGGGGAATCACGTAAATTCGCTTGTCCGCCCAGATCTTGGATACGTCCTTCCGGAGCGAGCCGCGCTGGAGAATATAGAACATTATTTCGAGGTTAAGATCGACGATCGCACTCTTGTAACCGTCGGCAAAAACGTCCAGCAGCGCCGCGCGAATCTTCAGAATTATGTAGTCGTTGGACAAAATCGAGCCCGTGCCCTGACAGTACGGGCATTTTTTTTCGAGAAGGGAAATGCTTTCCTTTCTCTTTTTCTTACGCGTAAATTCGACGAGCCCGAGCTGATTCATTCCGAGAACGGTGCATTTCGCGCGGTCGGACTTGAGCGCTTCGGTCAGTTCGCAAACCACCGCGTCGCGATGAGATTGCAAATCCATATTGATAAAATCGACGATGACGATTCCGCCGATGTTGCGGAGCCGCACTTGCCGCGCGATTTCCTTCGCCGCAAGCAAGTTGGTTTCGAACACGGTTTCCTCGAGATTGTCCGTCCCCGTATAGCTTCCGGTGTTGACGTCGACGGAAGTCAGCGCTTCCGTCCGATCGATCACGAGGTATGCGCCGCTCGACAGATCGACTCTGTTCGTCAGAAGGGCGTCCACCTCTTTGCTCAGCCCGAAATAGCCGAACATATCCACTCTTTTGTTGAAATGGACGACTTTGTTCAAAACTTCTTCGCCGCGTTTTTCGGCGTTGCGGCAGACCTCGGCATAAACTTCGTCGTCCGAAACGTAAATTTTTTCGATTTCCGAAGTGTAGACGTCGCGAAGCATGCGCACGGCGAGATTGCCTTCAGAATAAAGCACGTCGCCCGGCTTCGAATTCGGGATTTTTTGCAGGACTTCGAGATATAACTTATAAAGATATTTCGCTTCCGAAATAAGGTCGGCTTTGAGCGCGCCTTCGGACGCGGTGCGGAGAATGAATCCACCGGGAATTTTCAGCGACGAAAGAATGGAAACGAGCCGTTTTTTCTCTTTTTCGTTCTCGATCTTGCGCGAAACGACGTTTTCAATCGCACCGGGAGCGTATACGAGCAACCGTCCGGCAAAAGACAGTTCGGTCGAAAGCCTTACGCCCTTGTTGCCGAAAGGATCTTTCACAGCCTGAACGGTGATGAGGTCGCCCGGCTTGAGGTTAAGATTTTTCTGCCCGACGACCTTTTCGTCCTCGGCGCAGTCGCACGCAGGTTCGCCGAAATATAAATACCCGTTCCGCTCGAGCCCGACGTCCACGAACGCCGCCTGCATGCCGTCAAGCACGTTTTCAACTCTGCCCGTGTAGATACTCCCCGTCACGACGACGGTGCCGTTCTTTTCGATGTGATATTCCAGAAGTTTTTTCCCGTCCGCAAGCGCGGCGATGATGCTTCCGCAATATCCGTCAACGTAAATGTTTTTTGCCATTCTCTTCTCCGTTCTTTTGGCAAAATTACCGATCAAGCAACAACGATGAAAGTCCGAAATGTACGATAATTGACCTATATCCCTACTTTTTAAATTAAACGGATTTTTTGGGCGCGATTTTCGCGCGTTTTTCTCCCGTTTCTTACACGATTTCCGCTTGCTTTTTGCGCGCGATTTTGAGCGCGTTTTCTTAAGCGCGTCATTCCGTCAGATTTTTAAGATACTCCGAAAACTCGGTCTCGCCGTGGTATGCGTGAGTTTTGACGATCGTAAAATTCCCGCCGCCGTAAAGCTCCTTAAGTTTCTGCGCGAGAAGGTCAGGTCTTAAGGTGTCGTTCCCGAAGCCGAGCGTCGCATGAAGAACGCCATCGGCAAAAGAAAGATCGAAAATCTTTTTTCTGACCTCTTTCGGGTTGCCCTTTTTGTCGGTTATAAAGAACTCCTCACCCGCAAGAATCGCTTCCGTGTCGGGACGGGAAAGCCCCGTTATCTCGTAAGCCGCGCGATCTATAAGCCCCGCGACGTTGACTTTTTTGGAAACTTCTTTGGCAAAAAGGCAGTTAAAACCTCTGAAAGTGAACGCATTGAACTTCGCCTTGAAATCTTCCGCGCTTTCGTCGCACTCGACGAAGCAATATTCCGCAAGCGATTTTACGCCGACGGCAATCGGCGCCGACATAAACACGTGCATGTGCGGATTAAAACCTTTCGAATAACCCGTCTTTATGTCCGCGCGGCGCATTATCTTGTTTATGTGCCGCAGTGCGTCAAGGTGGGAAACGTATTCCGCACCGTCCGTTTTCGTATATTGAAAAACTATCATATTCTTACCCGAAATAAATTCTTTTGACCGCGTTTCGCAGCCGTTTTGCGACCGTTTTTTATTGCGATAATCGACTTATAGCCCTGTTTTTCACAATTCGCTTTTTACGGCGCGCCGCGCTGTCATTTTTTACAGCGAGAAAAATCGCACTTGTGAATCCGCTGTATTCCGCACGCCTTACAACCCGACGGGCACCCGCCCGACACCTTTTCGGCATATGCGGCGTGACGCTCGGAAAGCAAAAATTTCTTGTCGATGTAAACGTCGATGAACTCCCACGGCAGGACTTCGTCCTCGCCCCACTCGCGGGTGTAGTCCTCGGCGGTCAGTCCGTTTTCAGCCAAAGCTTCGTACCAAAGTTCGGGCTTGAAGTATTGTTGCCAGCCGTCGAATACGCAACCTTTTTTATACGCGCTTTCGATGACCGGGCATAAACGTCTGTCGCCGCGAGCGAGCACCGCTTCTATTTGCGAAAGTTCGAAGTCGTTCCAGCTGAACGAAACGCCCTTTATGAACAATTCTTTCTTTAAAAGTTCGACTTTGTGCCTGACTTCTTCTTTCGAAATCTGTCGCTCGTATTGGAAAGGAGTGAAAGGCTTGGGAACGAAAGTCGAAACGCTGACGGAAACGCGGAGCGCGCGAGCCGAAGCGGGTTTTCTTCCGTAAATTCCCTTAATCATTCTCACGATCGACGCGATTCCGAGAAGATCTTCGTCAGTTTCGGTCGGCAAACCCATCATGAAATACAGTTTTATCGACGAATAGACGAGTTCGAACGCGTTTTCGACGCCGCGTCTGATTTCGTCCTCGGTTATATCCTTATTTATGACGTCGCGCAGTCTTTGCGTTCCCGCCTCGGGCGCGAAAGTAACCGAACTCTGGCGCGCGAACCGAGCGTAATAACTCTTGAAACTGTCCACGCGAAGGGATGGCAACGAAGTTTTTACGTCGGGAAGTTCTTTGTTTATCGAGTCGAGAAGCTCGCCGAGGTCGGGATAGTCGCCCGTCGAAAGGCTGTTTAGCGAAAGTTCGGCAAAACCGCCGTTTCGGACGATCGAGCAAGCCTGACGAGTGAGCGTTTCGACCTTTCTCGGCCGAACGGGGCGATATAAAAAGCCCGCCTGACAAAATCTGCACGAACGGTAGCACCCGCGGGCGACTTCGATGATCGCTCTGTCGAACACCGCTTCCGTGCTTGCGACGCCGAATTTTTCGGGAAAAATCGCCTTGTCGAGGTCTTTCACGACTGCTTTTTTCACGTCCGTCTTACCCTCGAAACGCACGAGTTTGCCGTTTTCGTACACGGGCGTCATAAACGCGGGAACGTAAACGCCGTCGAGCTTTGCCGCCGCGCGAAGAAATTCGGTTTTGTTCTTTATATCTCTTTTAAGTTCGGCGAGCGAAGCCATAACTTCCTCGCCGTCGCCTATCGTGAAAATATCGATAAAATCCGCCATCGGCTCGGGATTGCAAACGCACGGACCTCCCGCCTGAACGATCGGGAAATCGTTGCCGCGCTCGCATGACCTGAGCGGAATTCCCGCAAGGTCGAGCATATATAGAACGGCGGTAAAACTCATTTCGTAGGAAAGCGAAAAGCCGATCATATCGAACTCCGCAAGCCCCTTTTTGCCGTTGAGCGAGTACAGCGGAATTCCGTTTTCCCTGAGCGCCTTCCCGAAATCGGGCCAAGGAGCGAAACATCTGTCAACAGCCGTCCCCTCTACGCTTTTCACGCTTTCGGCAACGATCTTGATCCCGAGATTGCTCATCCCGACTTCGTATACGTCGGGAAAACATATGCAATAGTTCATTTTTGACGGAACGAATTCGTCTTCGCCCCACTCCCCGCCGGTATAACGCGAGGGCTTCTCCACGGATGGAAGTATTAAATCGAGTTTTTTCAGCAGTCGTTCGTCCATTTTTTCTCCGTATTTCGTAAATCGGCGCTTTTTGCCGATCGATATCTCTTATTTATCGGGTAGCCTTTATTTATCGATATCTCTTATTCCGATTTCAGATCGATATCGCTTATTTATTGATTAACTTGTCGAATTCGCTTTCGTCCATAATGCGGATGCCGAGCGCTTTCGCCTTGTCGAGTTTGCTGCCCGCTTCCGCCCCCGCGAGAACGATGGTCGTGAGTTTGCTGACCGAGCCGCAGATCTCGCCGCCGAGCGATTCGATTATTCTTTGCGCTTCCGACCGCTTATATTTTTCGAGCGTGCCGGTGAGTACGACTTTTTCGCCCTTGAACGTGTCGCCGACGGTTTTGTCTGCATAGCCCGCGACGACGCCCGCTTCCTCAAGCCGCTTGAGTTCGGCGAGATTGTCGGGATCGGCAAAATAGCGGAACACGTTGTCGGCAATGACGCTTCCGACGTCCTTTACCGAAAGAATGTCCTCGAGCGTTGCCGAAGCGATGTTTTCGAGCGATTTGAATTTTTTAGCGAGGTCTTTCGCCGTTTTTTTGCCGACGCCGTCGATCCCGAGCGCGAAAATGAATTTCCCGAGTTCGGAATTTTTCGATTTTTCGAGCGCGGCAAGCAGATTGTCCGCTTTTTTGTCCTGAAAACCTTCGAGTTTCAACAGATCGTCGCGATTGAGTTTATATAAATCGGAAAAGCGGCGCACGCCGAAATTGTCATATAGCACGACGGCTGTCGCTTCGGAAAAGCCCTCGATATTCATGGCTTCCTTGGACGAGAAATTCGCAAGCGACAGCACGACGCGCTTTTTGCAGTCCTTGTTCGGGCAGAACAGGTTCGCGCCGATTTCTTCGATCGGGGTTCCGCACTCCGGGCAAGTCGCGGGTTTTTCCACGTCGCGGCTGTCCGCGAGATATTCGGTCGTGCCGAGAATTTCGGGAATAACCTCGTTGCTTCTGTGAATAAGTACGCGGCTGTTGATTTTGACTTTTTTGCGCTCCACGTCGCCGAAATTGTTGAGCGTTGCCCGACGAACGGTAACGCCGCAGAGTTCCACGGGATCGAGTACGGCGAGCGGGGTGAGTTTGCCCGTTCTTCCGACCTGCCACACGACGTCGCGAAGGACGGTCGTCGTTTCCTCCGGTTCGAACTTGTACGCGATCGCCCAGCGCGGGAATTTTTCGGTTGCGCCGAGCATTTCGCGGACGGAAAAATCGTTGACCTTGATGACGACTCCATCGGTCAGAACGTCAAGTTCCTTTCTGCCTTTTTCGATTTCGTCGACGGCGGCAAGCACTTCTTCTTCGGTCTTGCATACCCTTAAATAATCGAAAACCTTAAATCCGTTTTTCTTGAGAAAATCTATCCCCTGAAGCTGCGACGAAACGACGCCGTCCACAGTGTAATTGACGTCGTAAAACAAAATTTCGGGTTTGCGGCGCTCGGTTTCCTTGGGATCGAGATTCCTTATAGCCCCCGCAACCGCGTTTCGCGCGTTCTTGAGCGGCTCGGCCGCGGTGCGGTTATATTCCTCGAGTACGGAAAGCCGCATGACCGCTTCGCCCTTTACTTCGCACAGCCCTTCGTAGCCGATCTTCATCGGGTAACTTCTGACTGTCAGAATCTGCGCGGTAACGTCCTCGCCGACGCTTCCGTTTCCGCGGGTGGTCGCGCGGACGAACTTCCCGCCGTCGTAAGTAAGACAAACGGTGAGCCCGTCGAACTTATACTCTACGGTAAACTCCGGGAAATATCCCGCCGCTTTTACCACGCGCTGAAAAAACGCCGAAAGTTCTTCCGCACTCGTCGCTTTGTCAAGGCTGTAAAGCCGTGCTATATGCTCGTGCTTGGAAAACGCCGAAACGGGATCGCCGCCGACACGGCGCGTCGGCGAATCGAACAAAACTTCGCCCGTTTCGCTTTCGAGCGCTTTCAGTTCGTCGTACAGCTCGTCGTACTGCTTGTCCGACACGGTCGGCGCGTCGAGCACGTAATATTCGTATGCGTATTTATTGAGAACGTCGACCAGTTCTCTCATTCTTTTATTTTCCATATTTCGACCCGTTACTGTATTTCTATCCGCTATTTCGATTCGCCGCTTAAACGCCGTTTTTTCTTGCGGGCGTTTAACGCCGAACAAGTGCGCATATCAGCACGTACGTATACGTTTATGCGAATCGCTTTATACAAATGTTATGTAGTCTTGCGTTATCGGAAGCGGTGCCGATCCGATTTTAAACTCGGATTATTTCAGCACGTCCATCGGCGCGTATGCCACGGCGAGCGACTTGACGCCCACCCCCGGGAACGCAACGACGGCAATGAAATTTTTTCCTTCGCCGCTCACGCTGACGATAGTTCCCTCGCCGAACTTGACGTGCCTTACTTTGACGCCCGGACGATATGCGGAAAAATCTTTTTCGCCCGACTTCTTTATCTGCGGCTTGGCTGCCGACGACTGAAAGACGCGACGCGCCCCGCCCGAAGAAAACCCGGAAGAAGCGATCGATGAAGCCGCGGACTCAAACGAATCCGAACTTGCCGAATCGTCCGATTTAAATCCGTAATCGTCGTTAAACGACTTATAGCCTGACTTTTCTCTTCCGTATGACGAACCGCTACCGTATCCGACATATGAACTTCCACCGTACGAACCGCCGGACCTTCCGCCGTATGAGCCGTACCCGGACGATTCGCCGTAACCGTCGCGACCGAACGGGCGTTCGCGATCCTTGATCCCGAGTTCGGGCGCGAGTTCTTTCAAAAAATCGCTTTGCCGTATAAATTGCCGCTTGCCGTAAAGAAAGCGGTTTTCCGCACGGGTAAGATATAATTTCTTCTCCGCACGGGTGATCGCCACATACATAAGTCTGCGCTCTTCTTCCATATCCGAAACGCTGTCTTGCGCGCGGGAAAGCGGGAAGATTCCCTGCTCCAGTCCGCAGACGAAAACGGTCGGAAACTCGAGCCCTTTGACCGCATGGATGGTCGCGACGGAAACGTAATTCCCGTCCTCGATCTCGTCGGTATCGCTCGACAAAGTGATTGAGTTAAGATAATCGGAAATGCTCGCGCCCTCGTTGAGTTTCGCGAACTCCACGATCGCGTTCTGATATTCGCCGACGTTCATCTTTTTGCCGTAGTTTTCCTCGGTATTCTCCTCGAACTGCGACAAAAACGCCGTTTTTTCCACGACGACGTCGAACAGATCGCGAAGGGGGGTAACCTGCGCCGCCGTGGTGAGTTTGCTTATAAGTTTTCGGAGTTCGACGAGTTTCGCTCTCGCGCCCGACGAAATTTTGAGCCTGTCCGCATCGCACAGTCCGTCGAATATGCTGAGATCGTTATCGACCGCATACATGCGGAGCGCTTCGACGGTTTTTTCGCCTATGCCGCGCTTGGGCACGTTGATTATACGAAGCAAACTTTCGTTGTCGAGCGGGTTCGTAAGCACGCGGAAATACGCCGTCAGATCTTTGATTTCCTTTCGTTCGAAGAATTTGAAACCGCCGTAAACCTTATACGGAATGCCGTATTTGATGAATTCTTGCTCGAACCCGCGGGAGAGCGCGTTCACGCGGATGAGGACGGCGAAGTCGCTTGCCTTTTCGCCGTGATTCATCGCCTGCCTTATTTTCAGCGCAACGAACGACGCTTCTTCCTCGCCATCGTTTGCGATCTTGACGTCGACTTTTTCGCCCGCGTCGTTGTCCGTCCAGAGTTCTTTTTTCTTGCGGACGGAGTTGCCCGAAATTATTTTGTTCGCGATTTTTAAGATGCTTTTTGTCGAACGGTAGTTCTGCTCGAGCTTATGCACCTTTGCGCCGCGGAACGTATGCTCGAAGTCGAGAATGTTGTGAATTTCCGCCCCGCGCCAGCCGTAAATACTCTGATCGTCGTCTCCGACGGCAAACAGATTTCCGTATTCGCTGCAAAGCAGCCGCGCGATCGACATCTGAATGACGTTCGTATCCTGAAACTCGTCGATGTGAACGTAGCGGAATTTTTTCGCGTAATATTCGCGGACTTCGACGTCGTCCGACAAAAGATGAAACGTCTTGACGAGCAGATCGTCGAAGTCGAACGCGTTGGAACGCTTCAGTTCCTCGTCGTATGCGAAATATATCTCCGCATAAGTTCCCGCGTCGGGAACGTTGGACGTTTGCTTGAATTCGGTGGGAAGAACGTCCTTGTTTTTGCAGTCGGATATGTAATATTTTGCGTTTTTGAGATATTTTTCGACGTCGAGATTGAGCGACTGAAGAATGCGCTTTATGACGTTGGTTTTGTCGACGTCGCTGTAAATGGAAAAATTCGCGTCGTACCCCTCAAGCCGCGAA
The DNA here is from genome assembly GCA_934249215.1 of uncultured Clostridia bacterium. Taxonomy (GTDB): domain Bacteria; phylum Bacillota; class Clostridia; order Christensenellales; family Borkfalkiaceae; genus HGM11416. Next base: position 5,699 of record CAKQKN010000075.1, on the reverse strand, counting down.
GCGTTCGAACGAAGAATCTTGACGCACATGCTATGTATCGTCGAAACCCACATTCCGCCGATGTCGCCGAGCATATCGGTAAGACGGCTTTTCATCTCGTCGGCGGCTTTGTTCGTAAAAGTAATTGCCAGAATGTTCGACGGATATACCTTTTTTTCTTTAACGAGATACGCGATCCTCGTCGTTAAAACGCGGGTTTTTCCGCTGCCCGCCCCCGCAAAAACGAGAACGTAGCCCTCCGTGTCGAGAACCGCTTCGAGTTGTTTTTCGTTCAGTCCGTTAAGATAATCCGCCATAATCACGGTCCTCCTTTTTTTTCGTAATACCTGAATAGATTAAAATTTTAAAGCGTTTTCAAATAATCGGCGTCATAATCGGTGCGCCCGTAAAGCAAATTTGCAACTTAAAAGCCAAAAACAAGGCTATAAGGCGATTAACGGGCAGTTCGCGAGCGACTTATAAAATCAGCATCGCGTCGCCGAAAGAGAAAAATCTATATTTTTCCTTGACAGCCGTTTCGTAAAGTTCAAGCGTTTTTTCGCGCCCTGTGAAAGCGGATATGAGCATGATGAGCGTGCTTTCGGGCAAATGGAAATTGGTTATCACCGCGTCAACGCACTTGAATTTGTACGGGGGGTAAATGAAAATGCCCGTGTTTCCCGAGCATGCGCGAACCGTTCCGTTTTCGTCCGCGACCGTTTCGAGCGTTCTTATGCTCGTCGTTCCGACGGCTATCACCCGCCGCCCTTCGGCTTTCGCCGCGTTTATGAGCCGAGCCGCTTCTTCGTCAACGTTATAATACTCGACGTGCATTTCGTGGTCGAGAATATTTTCGCACTTGACGGGTCTGAACGTGCCGAGTCCGACGTTGAGCTGAACGCGGGCAAACTGAACGCCCATATCTTTTATGCGTTCAATAAGTTCGGGTGTGAAATGCAGCCCCGCGGTTGGAGCGGCGGCAGAACCCTCTTTTTTGCAATAAACCGTCTGATAACGGTCCTTATCGGCAAGTTTTTCGTGAATATACGGGGGCAGCGGCATCTCGCCGACGCGCGACAAAATGTCCTCGAACACGCCGTCAAACGAAAAAGATATGATTCGTTCGCCCGTCGGCGTTCTCGACTTTACGGTGAGCGAAAGTTCTTCGTTGACGACGAGTTTCACTCCCTCGCGCGCCTTTTTACCCGGCTTCACGAGACATTCCCAGTCAGTGAGATCGATCCGCTTTAAAAGAAGAATTTCAACTTTTCCGCCATGCTCGGTGTATGCGTAAAGCCGAGCGGGATAGACCTTGGTATCGTTGACGACGAGAAGATCGCCCTTTTTGAGATATTTCGGCAAATCGTAAAAATGTTCGTGCAAAACGCTGTCTTTTTCGCGATCGTAAACGAGAAGTCTGGACGCGTCCCTCGGATAAACGGGAGTCTGCGCGATCAGTTCTTCCGGTAAATCATAATAAAAATCTTTGGTTTTAAGCATTTTTCTTTCCTTGAATCCGGCGCGCTTTCTTCGCGCGCTTTTCCGTCCGATTCCTTTTTCATTTGTGCAAAAAGTCGTCTATAGGTCGATTATCGGCATGTTTAAGCCGCTTTTGCGCGCGATTGAATTACCTTAACGGCAAAACCATCGTTTTAGATCGGCAAAATCAATTATCCGTATCGTCGAAAATCGAGAGTTGTTTTTTTGCTTTCGACGGGATTTTTATGCCGAGGTGCTCGTACGCTTTCGGCATGCACATTCTTCCGCGCGGCGTGCGGGAAACGAACCCGAGCCTTAACAAATACGGCTCGTACACGTCCTCGATCGTGTTTTTGTCCTCGTTTATGGCGGCGGCGAGCGTTTCGAGCCCGACCGGACCGCCCCCGAACTTTTCAATCATCGCGGTGAGCATTCTTATGTCAACGCTGTCAAGCCCAAGCGGAGCGATATCCATACGCTCGAGCGCGAGTTTTACGTCGGCGGCGGTTATCGCGTCGTGACCGAGAACGACCGAATAGTCGCGCACGCGCTTTAATAGTCTGTTTGCGATACGCGGAGTTCCGCGACTGCGCGAAGCAAGTTCTTCCGCCCCCGTTTTTTCGATCGGAACGTCGAGAACGGCGGCAGACCGCGTGATGATTTCGGAAAGGTCCTCTGTCGAATAGGTTTCCAACCGACACATTACGCCGAATCTGTCGCGAAGAGGAGAAGAAAGCATTCCCGCTTTCGTCGTCGCGCCGATCAGCGTGAATTTTTTCAGCGGTATCTGAACCGTGCGCGCGGACGGACCTTTTCCGATTATTATATCGAGCGAATAGTCCTCCATCGCGGGGTACAAAATCTCTTCCACGTTGTGGTTGAGCCGATGAATTTCGTCGATAAACAGGACGTCGCCCTCGTTGAGATTGGTGAGAATCGCGGCAAGGTCGCCCGATTTTTCGATTGCGGGCCCGCTCGTCACGCGGATCGAAACGCCCATTTCGTTGGCTATTATATGCGCGAGCGTCGTTTTGCCGAGTCCCGGAGGTCCGTACAATAAAACGTGGTCGAGAGGTTCGCCGCGCATTTTCGCCGCCTGCATATATACGGCAAGATTGTTCTTGACCTTTTCTTGCCCCACGTACCCGTCCATCGATTTCGGGCGCAGAATATTTTCAATTTCGTCGAATTCCGTGCGGGTGCTTACGATAAGACTGTCTTCGTTTTCAAGCCCGTCGTCGTTCAAAAAATCGTCGTTTAACATGCTCTGTCCTTATTTTAAGTATTTGCGTCGGTATGATAATTCACGTCGGCACCCGCCGACGGTCGTTTCGAATCAATCGGGATTTCTCGGAAGCGTTCGCAAAGCGACCGACCGAAACCCGATCAGGCGAGCGAACGAAGCGCCGCGGCGATTATGCCCTCGACCGTCGTTTCACCCGAGGCAAGCGCGGCGTTCACCGCTTTCACCGAAGTGATTCTGTTGTAGCCGAGGCTCATAAGCGCGGTAACCGCGTTGTCCGCGTCGCTCCCCGAAAGAGTCGGAGAAACGCCCGCAGGCAGAGGTCCCGCGTCCTCGGAAGAAACTTTTTCGCGAAGTTCGACGATTATGCGTTCCGCCGTTTTTTTGCCGAGCCCTTTCACGGACGACAAAGTCTTTACGTCGGAAGTGGCGATCGCGACCGCAAGGTCTTTTAAACTCATGCCGCCGAGAACCGCAACGCCCATTTTAGCGCCCACCCCGGAAACCGAAATGAGCTTTAAAAACATTTTCTTTTCTTCGGGCGTGTCGAAACCGAAAAGAGAAACTCCGTCCTCTTTCACTTGCATATAAGTATACATTCCGCCCTCGCGCTTTTCCGTCATTCGGCAAAACGCGGACGAAGAACAAACGATTTCATAACCTATCCCGCCGCTTAAGACGAGAAGAGTGTTACCGTCGCACCCGATCACTTTTCCGTATATATATCCGATCATATCTTTCTCCAAATATCTTTAACTGCCCGGTAAAGTCCGTCTATAAGTCGATTAACGGCTGTCTTGCGATTATTTCACGCCGAACTCGCCCGAAAATCTGTTCGTGAAAACATGCGTCAGCGCAACGGCGACGGCGTCGGCGGCGTCGTCCGGGCGGGGTATCGATTTCAGGTGAAGAAGGGTCTTGACCATTTCCTGAATCTGCCGTTTGTCCGCTCGTCCGTACCCCGTGAGCGCTTGCTTGATCTGAAGCGGCGTTTACTCGAAAAGTCTGCCGCATTTTTTCACGCAGGTAAGAAGAATTACTCCGCGCGCCTGCGCCACGTTGATCGCCGTTTTCTGGTTATTGTTGAAAAACAGTTCCTCGAGCGCGATCTCGTCCGGCTTGTACTTGTCGATGAGTTTACACAAGGATTCCTCGATCATGGCAAGCCTTACGGGAACGGACTCTTCTTTCGGCGTGAGTATCACCCCGTAATCGAGCGGTTTCGCCCGCCCGCTTTTGTCTTTTTCCAAAATCCCGAAGCCGATCGTGGCAAGCCCGGGATCGATGCCGAGTATGATCATACGTTACCTTTTATCGCTTTAAGTTCATGTTTCTTTCGTTCTTTTCGCAATAGGCGTCGAGTTCCTTTTCAAGTCCGCTTTCGCTCCGCATCGGGAACACATAATGAACGCGCTGTTTAAATTCGTTCGCCTTTTCGCGAATTGAAAGTTTGAGCGCTTCGTATTTGACAACGATCTTCTTTTCCGCCGCAAACTTTTTGATCTTCGCGACCACTTTGAACGAATAGACCATATCGAGGATGAACACGCCGAAGAACATTCCGATAACGAAAGAATATGCGATATTGGCGGTGAACCACTCAACCATTCCGAAAATCGCCTTGTCGATGAACAGATAATATATCGCGCCGATCACTCCCCAAAAGAAAGTGAACAGCGGGCAAATTATCCCCTGAATGTTGCCTTTTCTGTCCGAATAGTCCCAAAGTTTGACGTTCATTCCCTTGATGAAGATGACGCCCGTGATATATTCGATAAGGGTCATCAAAAAAGTTATGACGAGAATGACGAAAAGACTTCTTAAGACCTCGTTCTGAATAAACGAATAGTCAAACCGACAAACGACGAACAAGAAAATAAGCCCCGTTCCGTAAAGAGGCAGATACGGACCGACGAGAAAGCCGGGATTTATCCATTTTTTGTGTACAATGCGGCGAAAAACAAGCTCTATCACCCAACCGAGCGTGCTTCCGACGCAAAACAAAAAGGTCAACACCAAAAAGATTTCCATAGTTCCTCCGAACGGACTTCATTCGTCACCCGCGGTTTTCTTATGCGTTTTCGCGGGCAAACCGTGAATTTCGACAATCAGGGCGCGCAGAAAGGCGCAGTCGCCCCGTATCCCGTACAATTATAGCATAACGCGGACAAAAAATCGACTTATTTTCAACATTTTATTTTTTTATTTTATTATAATGATGAGAATCCCTCATATAAACTTGACTTTTCGCGGCTTTTCAAATAACATAGAAAGCAGATAGGTAGAAAATACCGATCATTTTATTCGACGGAGGGAATCAAGATGGGATTTCTGAACAAAAACATGAACGCCATGACGCCGAAAGAGCGTTACACTCAACTTTTCAACACCGCGCGCTATAACATTCTGATAATTTGCGCGTTTACCGTGCTGAACGCGATAATGTGCATAGCCGGATCTAACACATATTTCCTATTCTCCGCAGCTCTCCCCTATTACCTTGTTTACAGTGGAGTGGCTTTAGCTAATAGTGCAATACTCACAATCGCAATCGTTTTTCTTATCGTTTCGATGGGCGCATACGTAGCTTGTTTCCTTCTCGGCAAAAAACATGTCGGTTGGATGATCGCGGCGCTCGTTATGTTCGCGATTGACACAGTTTTTTTCATCTATAATTTCCTCTTACTTATAGCAACCGACGCTGCCGGCGCAGCTTCGAGCATTATCGACCTCGTGTTCCACGCATGGGCGCTTTACTATTTCATCGCGGGCGTCGTTTATTTCTTCAAGATGAAAAACGAACCCGAAGCAGAACCCGAAACGAATGCCGCTTTTCCCGCCGCAGCGCAGGACGACGTTTTCACGTCCGGCTCGGGTGAAACCGAATCCGAACAATCGGACGACGAAATCGACGAGAGCGTGGCGACCGAAGAAAGCGAAAACAACGAGGACAAATAAGGAACCGACCGTGAAAAAATACGAAAAAATCGCCGCTTTG
>CAKQKN010000074.1 GCA_934249215.1 uncultured Clostridia bacterium | reverse complement strand
GGTTACGGACTGCTCACCGTGTTCGGCGGAATAACCGAGCTCGTGATGCGGTTCTTCGCGGCGACCTTTCTCGCAACCGAGTTCGGGTTCGAGGGCGCGTGCTTTTCGAATCCTTGCGCCTGGCTCGGCGGGGCGGTATTCTTCACGATAAGCTATATCGTCGTAATATCCAAACTTAAAAAGAAAAGCCTTACCGGGAAAATCTTTTCCGAGTAAAGTAATCGGTGTTGACGAACGGAAAACATTCTTCCACTATTGAGTATATTTGTTTTCACTATTGAGGACGTAAAAAATCCGAAACGAAATCCGGCGATTTTGCCGTTTAACGTTTCGGATTTTCTTATATCTAATTGTTTTTAACGCAGAAAATGCAAAGGCTTACGTAGTCCGATCAGTCCTCGGATAGTTTTTTAAGCGCTTCCATTTCCTCTTTTGTGAGTTTTTCGTCGTCGCCGCAACCGCCGCCGCATCCGCCGCAGTTTTTGTTGAACTTCACGTCGGCGAGATCGTAATCCTTATAGACGAGGCTTCCGTCCTTCATCTCGGACTTGACCTTGACGTTGAGTTTCAACATATTGACGGAAACGACCGTGCCTTTTCCGTCGGGCGTGCCGACTTCCGAGCCGATCTTCGGCATCTTTTTACAAACGTCTTTATAATAATCGTTTTCATAGGCAAGACAGCACATCAGTCTGCCGCAAAGCCCGCTGATTTTCGACGGATTGAGCGACAAGCCCTGATTCTTCGCCATTTTGACAGACACTTTTTTGAAATCGCTCATACAGCTCGAACAGCAACACGGTCTGCCGCACGGAGCAAGCCCGCCGAGCATACGCGTTTCATCCCTGATTCCGATCTGTCTTAATTCGATTCTGATTCTGAAAACCTGCGCGAGATCTTTGACGAGATCGCGGAAATCGATTCTTCCCGGGGCGCTGAAATTAAAAATCAGTTTGCTTCCGTCGAACGTATATTCCGCGCTGACGAGTTTCATGTCGAGTTTGTGAGCGGCGATTTTCTCGTTGCACACCTTGAACGCTTCAGTCGCTTTGTCCTCGTTGCGTTTAAGACGATCGTCGTCGGCTTTGGTCGCTTTGCGGATAATCGGCTTAAGCGGTTGAACGATTTCGGAATCTTCGACCTCTTTCACTTCGAGAACGACCGTTCCGTATTCGACTCCGCGCGCCGTTTCGACGATGACGCCGTCCCCTTTCGAAAATTTGTTATCACCCGGCGCGAAATAATATACTTTCGCCGTGTTTTTAAATTTTACTCCTACAATTTTTTCCATTTATATTTTTCCTCCAGAACGCCGAGCAAAATTCCGTCGGCAATCATCGTAACGTTGCCGTTGAAATAAAGCGCGCGTTCGCAAGCATTGATTCTGTTTATGACGGCAAGGCATGCGGCAGTCCCGTAAATAGCCGATATCCGCCTTATAGCCCCGCTTTTCTCTTCTTTTCCGCACGAACAACGCGCCGCGCGGGCAAGAGTTTTTTTGAGGCAGATCAAAAATTCCCTGACGTTCGTTTTGTCGATCTTCACCGTGTAATCGAGAACGTCTTTGCTGTTTTTCATGTTCTCGAGCATATCGAGAACGAGCGCCTCGACCGCGGAATTGTCGCCGCCTTTTTCGACGTAAGAGAGCGCAGAACCGATCTTTCCGTCGGCAAAAGCCGCCGCACGTGAAAGTTCCTTTTCGTCTTTTTCGGGAAAACGCCCCGAAAGATAGTCTAATATCTCTTCTTCCGAAAAGTCGGGCACGCTTAACTTCTTTACCCTTGACTTCACGGTGGACAATATGGCGTTTTCGTTCGTCGTTCCGAGAATTACGTAAACACCCTGAGGGGGTTCCTCGAGCGTTTTTAAAATCTTATTCTGCGACTGCGCAAGCATATTCTCCGCGCCGCAGAACACGAAAACGCGCTTATCGCCCTCGAACGGCTTGACGTATGACTGCGCGATCATTTCGTCGACGTCCGCGACGAGAATTTTGCCGCCTTCGTTTTTCGGATAAAACGTTACGTCCGTATATATGCCTTTGTCGATGAGCGTGCAACTTCTGCACTCCCCGCAAAACGACGATTCGTCCGCGCAAACGATTGTTTTCGCAACGGCTTTAAGATATTCCGGCAAAGCGACCGCATCCTGGCACACGACCATATACGCATGCGAAAGCGAGCCGCGGATTTTGTCGCCCGAAAGAATACGGTATGCCACGGTTTTTTTAAATAAGTCCGTCATATTCCTCCTTTGCCGAATCGCGGCGTTTTTCCTTATTTCTTTATATTAGGGTTTAATTTACGTATTTCCTTTATTACGGTTTAATTTACGTTACAACCCGAACCGTCTTTGACGACTTTCACTTTCCCGTCCTTGATACCAAAAGTGTTTCCGCGCAAAAGTCGGGCTATAACGCCATTATCAAACACTTCGCCCGCCACGACGAGCGGAAAACACGGAGGAAACAATCCGACTTCGGCGGCGGAAATTCTGCCGACGGCATCTTTTAAATCCACCCATTCGAAATCGGAAGTCAGCGCTTTTACGAAAGGAATTCGTCTTTCGCAAACGGGATAATCTTCCT
>CAKQKN010000073.1 GCA_934249215.1 uncultured Clostridia bacterium | reverse complement strand
GCCCGTCCTCAACGTAGTCCGTCAGTCGTTCGTCCCCGATGTTCAGAAGCGCGCCCTGCGTCAGCGTCGAAAGAGTTTTGTGCGCGCCGTCCACCCAGATATCCGAAAACCGCCCGGCATATAACCTTTTGTCCGTGAACGGAAGGTGCGCGCCGTGTGCGCCGTCGGTTATGAGAAAGCCGCCGCATTTTTTGATCGCGCTCGAACAAAAAGCAAGATCCGTCACTCGCCCGAAATAGTCAGGCGAAGTCAAAAGTACGCCTATAACACCGTTATCGCACAGTTCGGGAAGCTTTTCGAGTTCGAGGTGCGTCAGCCCACCCACGATTTTTTCCGGAATAAACACGGGTTCGAGATCGAGTATCCGCATTGCGTTATAAACGCTTTTGTGCGAACTTTTCGGAACGACGAGTTTTTTTCGCTCGCTCTTAAAAAAGGAATACGCCGCGTAAACGGAAACGAGAACGCCGAGCGTCGAGCCGCCCGTAAGTATTCTGCTCCTTTTTGCGCCGACGATACGAGCGAGATCTTCTTCCGCTTGAAGAATTACCCCTTCGGGATCGGCAAGATTGTCCGAAAAAGAAAGTTCGGTGACGTCGTAGGGATAGACGGATGACAAAAAGCCCTCGCCTTTTCCCTTATGTCCCGGCATATGAAAACGTTCGGCGCCCGACTTCGCATATCTTTCGAGCATATCGGATATTAAGCCCATAGCACCCCCGTTTTCGATTTCAAAATTTATTTATAAGATTATTGCAAATCTATTTATAAGGATATTGCAAAACAACCGAAAAAATCGACCGATATTCAAGCGATATAATCCGTCGGCTTTTCTTCAAGAAAGTTGCTGAATCTCCCGATTATATAGCCCACGAACCCGAGCGTTTCGTACTGCAGATCGGGCTGACTGAACTTATAATTGAAAACGCACAGGACGACGCCGTCCGACGAAACGAGTTGTTCGCCGTTTTCGAGTTTCACGTTCCGCGCGAAAACGTCCTTTACGTTGTCTTTTCCACCGACGAGTTTGCCGAGATCGAGCGCGTAAATCTTTTCGGTTTCTTTCTCCCACAACTTGTAATACTCGTCATACGCCCGATCTTCCTTATCGAGCGAATCGAGCACCTGCGTGAACACGCGATATTTAACGGCAACTTCCGGATGTTCGCCGAGCACCTTTTCCAGCATGCACGCGTTGTTCCAGACAGCTTTTATTCTCTCGCACTCGCTTTTCACGCCGCCCAAGTATTTCTGCGATTTTTTATTGCGGAAACGCGGATCTTTTTCCATCCTTGCGGAAAAAACGCTTTCGACGACCTGTTCGTCAATCGCAAATTTTCCGTCTGATTCCACAACCCCGTGTGAAAGCGCGTAGTCCTTTGCTTCGGAAATGAGCGAATCGAAATCGTAAACGACGGAATAGTATCCGTCCACGAAAGTCCTCATCCGCGATTTATGCTCGTCGCGCGCCTCGGGGAAATCCGAAGTAATCATAATATCCCCTTCCCGAACGGAATTCGCGGCGGACATTATCGTTCCGAAATAGTCCTCGGTAAGCGAACGCGTTCCGAAATCGAGAACATCGTATGAAAACGCGCCGTTTTCCTTTGCGTCCGAAAGAAGTTCGCCCTCGCTTTCGGCAACGCCGAAATCGGCGTAAGTGAACAGACCGAAAGTCTGCCCCACCGACGCCCGCGGCGCACCGATCGTGAACGCAAGGCTCCACACCAGCACGATCGCCACGATTATGGCGATGATTTTAAGCCAATCGTACGACAAAAGATTCGAAAGCCGCGTTTTGGTTATCCTGTTATCCATATCGCTTTAACGATTTTCTGATCAGTAAGAAACCTTGTTGAGAACGATCGAATAGTTGCCGGCGGGGGCTTCGACGACGCACTCGTCGCCTACGCGCTTACCCATAACCGCTTTGCCGATGGGGCATTCGTTGGAAATTCTGCCCGCGTGGAAATCGGCTTCGGTCGTACCGACGATCTCGAACTTATATTTCTTGCCGTCCGAAAGATCGGTATATTCTATGGTCGCGCCGACGCTTGCGACGTCCTTTCTCGAGTTGACGGTAATGATCTCGGCAACTTTGAGTTTCGCTTCGAGTTCGCTGATCTCGCCTTCGATGAGCGCCTGCTCGGTTTTCGCCGCGTCGTACTCGGCGTTTTCGGACAGGTCGCCGAACTCACGGGCGATCTTGATGCGTTCGGTAATTTCCGGACGCTTTACCATTTTCAAGTACTCTAATTTTTTCTCGAGCTCTTGTTTACCCTCTTCGGTAAGAAAGATTTTTTCAGCCATTATGACACCTCTAACTATGATTTTTTATTTCGAAACGACAAACCGCCGCCCGCCAAAACGGAAACGCACGCTTTTTTCAAAGCTTGCCGTTTTTCGCCTGCGATTTGCCGAAAAACTCGTTTCGTCGTATAACTTTGAAACGACGATTATAACTGTTTGCGATTATTTGTTTTCCGCATTTTCCGCGGGAATAAGAATCGCCTTGATACGTCTTACGCCGCTCGATGACGACTGTTCTTTGACGATCTTGAACGTTCCGAGTTCTCCCGTGCGCTTTGCGTGCGGTCCGCCGCAGATTTCCTTGCTGAACTCGCCCATCGTATAGACCTTGACTTTATCGCCGTATTTACTTTCGAAAAGACCTATCGCGCCCGATTTTTTCGCGTCGTCGAGGCTCATTTCTTCCATTACGACGGGAACGTCGGCGGCAATCGCTTCGTTGACGAGTTTTTCTACCTCGGCGATTTCCTCCGCCGTCATCGGACGGTCGAAATTGAAGTCGAAACGCAGTCTTTCGGAAGTAATGTTCGAACCGCGCTGTCCGACCGACGGATCGAGAACTTTTCTGAGCGCGGCGTGCATAAGGTGCGTCGCCGTGTGAAGCCGCGCGGTCGCTTCGCCCGTGTCGGCAAGCCCGCCTTTGAACTTCTGTTCGGCGCCCGCAGAAGATTTTTTCTGATGCTCCGCAAACGCGGCGTGATAGCCGTCCTCGTCAACGGTGAATCCGTGTTCTTTCGCAAGCTCGACGGTCATTTCGAGCGGGAATCCGTAAGTATCGTACAGTCTGAACGCGGTTTTTCCGGGAATGGTGTTTCCGGGAATGTGCGTGACCACTTTATTAAATTCTTTGAGCCCGTCCTCGAGCGCTTTGCCGAACTTTTCCTCTTCTTTGTCGAGTTCGCCGTAAATCTTCTGTTCGTTGGCTTTGAGTTCGGGATATACGTCCTTATATTTTTCGACGAAAGCGGCGGCAACGTGTCTTAAATTGCCCGTTTCAAGCCCCAGATGTCTGGAAAATCTCACCGCTCTGCGGATAAGTCTGCGCAGAATGTAGCCCTGATCGACGTTCGAGGGAACGACGCCTCTCGTGTCGCCGAGCATAAACGTCGCGGTGCGGATATGGTCGAGAATGATTCTGAACGCCTTGGTAACTTCTTCGCTCTCGCCGTATTTCTTGCCGGTAAGTCTTTCGATCTCGGCTTTCGCGCCGTCAAACAGATCGGTGTCGTAAACGCTCGCCGTGCCGTTAAGCGTGCAAAGCGTTCTTTCGAGCCCCATTCCGGTATCGACGTTGCGCTGCGTGAGTTTCGTATAGCTTCCGTCTTCGTGGCGATAGAACTGCATGAACACGTTGTTCCAGATTTCGAGATATCTTCCGCAGTCGCACGAAGGATCGCAATGCTCGCTGCAAGGCGCCTGATCGTGAATGATGAACATTTCGGTGTCGGGACCGCACGGACCCGTCTTGCCCGCTATCCACCAGTTGTTCTTTTTCGGCAGATAAAAAATGTTTTCCTTTTTGATTCCGCACTCTTCCCAGATCTTCGCGCTCGATTCGTCGCGCGGAGCGTCCTCGTCGCCCGCAAAAACGGTGACGGCGAGTTTTTCGACGGGGATCCCGAGATACTCGGGGCTCGTGAGAAATTCATAACTCCACCTGATCGCCTGTTCGTTGAAATAATCGCCGAGCGACCAGTTGCCGAGCATTTCGAAGAACGTGCAGTGCGAAGAATCGCCGACTTCTTCGATATCGCCCGTGCGCACGCATTTCTGAACGTCGGTAAGACGCTTGCCCGCGGGGTGTTTTTCGCCGAGCAGATACGGCACGAGCGGATGCATTCCCGCCGTCGTGAAAAGAACGGACGGATCGTTTTCGGGAATAAGGCTCGCCGACGGTATCACGGCGTGTCCGCGGTCCGCAAAAAACTTCAAATATAAGCTTCTGAGTTGTTCCGAAGTAAGCTTTTTCATAACTTTTCCTCTGATTTCGTATATAGCGTTAAATGATTTCGTCTTTCGATTTTTCGTCTTGTTTTTTTGACTGCGCTTTCTTTATCGCGCTCATTTTTCAGTTCTTGGCTTTGAGAACGTATCCGTCCTTCGTGTTGAGAACGGAGAATCCCTTGGCGTCGATTTCCGCACGCAAAGCGTCCGCCACCGCATAATCTTTGACGGCGCGCGCCTGCTGCATTTTTTCGGCGAGTTCTTTCACCTCTTCGGGAATCTCGACCGTTTCCTGCGGCAGAAAACTTTCGGCTTTGTCAAGCGAAAGACCGAGAACCTCGTCGAACTTCATCGCAAGTTTATAAACGTCCTTGCTCGCAGGGAGTTTCAGCATCGTCCAGAGCACGCCGAGCGCCTGCGGCACGTTGAGATCGTCGCATACCGCTTCTTCGAACTGTTTTTCGAATTCCTTGAGCGTCGCCTCGTCGGTGCCGGCCGTTCCGTTTTTATGAGCCGCCACCGCTTTGCAGAGCCGCTCGAACGCCGTTTTCGCGCCGTCCATTCCCTCGAACGTGAAGTTGAGTTTCTTTCTGTAGTGCGCGTTAAGGCAGAAATATCTGAAATGCATGGGATGATACCCGCGCTCTTCCAATTGCGAAACGGTGTAAGTGTTGCCGAGCGATTTGCTCATCTTTCCGCCGTCAACGAGCATAAACTCGCCGTGCATCCAGAATCTTGCGGGGATCTTGCCCGTAAGCGCTTCGCTCTGCGCAATCTCGTTTTCGTGGTGAATGGGGATATGATCGACGCCGCCCGTGTGAATGTCGAACACGTCGCCGAGATACATGCGGCTCATCGCCGAGCACTCTATATGCCAGCCGGGGTATCCCATGCCCCACGGGCTTTCCCACTGCATAATGTGTTCTTTCGGCGCTTTTTTCCACACCGCAAAGTCCGCCGGATGGCGTTTTTCGCCGTTGACTTCGACGCGCGCGCCCGCTTGCTGTTCGTCGAGCTTCGCGCCCGAAAGTTTTCCGTAGTCGGCGGCTTTCGTAATGTCGAAATATATTCCGTCGCTCGTTTCGTACGCATAACCTTTTTCGACAAGTTCTTCGACGAACCTGATCATAATGTCGATGTGATCGGTCGCTTTCGGCGTAAGTTCGGGCTTGCCGATATTGAGTTTCTTAAGATCCTCGAAAAACACGCCGGCGTAAAATTCCGCTATCTCATACGGGCTTTTCTTCTGCTCGCGGGCGGCTTTCTGCATTTTATCCTCGCCGTCGTCCCCGTCCGACAAAAGATGCCCGACGTCGGTAACGTTCATGACGCCCTTGATCTTGTACCCCTCGTACTTAAGCGAGCGGCGAAGAAGATCCATAAAGACGTAAGTGCGCATGTTGCCTATGTGCGCAAAGCTGTAAACGGTCGGGCCGCACGAATACATGCGAACCTTTTTGCTTCCGTCCTCGGTGGAAAACTCTTCTTTTTTCCTCGTGAGCGTGTTATAAAACTTCATAATATCTCCTCCGAACGTCTTTTCCGAACAATCGATCGCGCGCTCGCCGAAAACTTCCCGACAAGCAACTTCCTATCGCTCCGGAACAGACATCGATAACGGTTAAATATTTTAACACATTCGCGCGCATTTTGCAATTATTTTGGGGTTGTTTGGATTTATTACGATTTTTTTATTGCCAAAAGCGACGAAATGTTTTATACTTATGCGTGAAATTGAACGAAAACGCCGCTTTACGGCAAAAACAAGGAGATTTTCACCGATGCTCGACATTAAAAAGATAATAGAAAATCCGACGCTCATCGCCGAAAAACTTGCAAAGAAAGGCTGCGAGGTCGACTTTACCGAGCTTCTCGCGCTCGAGAGCGAAAAGAAATCGATAATCGCACAGGTAGAGAGCATGAAAGCTCAACGCAACAAGGTTTCAGCGTCTATCCCCGCCCTCAAAAAGGAAGGCAAAGACGTCGCGCCAGTTTTCGAGGAAATGCGCAAACTCGGCGGAGAGATTACCGAACTCGACGCTAAACTCGACGAAATTACCGAAAAGATTTTCGATTTCGTTTCGAGATTGCCCAATATTCCCGACGACGACCTGCTCCCCGGCGAAAAAGAAAACAATCAGGTGGTTAAGGTATTCGGCGAAAAGCCCGAATTTGCGTTCGAAGCAAAGAATCACGTCGATCTTTGCACTTCGCTCGGACTTATCGATTACGAAAGAGGCGTCAAACTCTCGGGCGGCGGTTACTGGCTCTATCGCGGCGACGGCGCGCGGCTCGAATGGGCGCTGCTCAACTTCTTCGTGAGCGAACATCTCGCCGACGGTTACGAATTTATTCTTCCCCCGCATATGCTCGGATATAACTGCGGATTCGGCGCGGGACAGTTTCCCAAGTTCGCCGACGAAGTATACTGGGTTGACAACGAGGAAGGCGACAAGAAAAAATCGCGCTTCATGCTTCCCACGGCGGAAACGGCGCTCGTCAATATGTATGCGGGCGAAATTCTCGACGAAAGCAAACTCCCGATGAAATATTTCGCATACACTCCCTGCTATCGTAAAGAAGCGGGAAGTTACCGCGCGGAAGAACGCGGAATGATTCGCGGACATCAGTTCAACAAGGTCGAAATGGTTCAGTACGCTCACCCGGCGCACTCCAAAGAAGCTTTCGAAGAACTCGTGAACAAAGCCTGCTCGCTTATGAGCAAACTCGGACTGCATTTCAGGCTCAGCAAACTCGCCGCGGGCGACTGCTCCGCTTCGATGGCGAGAACTTACGATATCGAAGTCTGGATTCCCTCGATGGGAATTTATAAGGAAGTCAGTTCGGTGTCCAACGCCAACGACTATCAGGCAAGAAGAAACAACACCCGTTACCGCGATTCCGTAACCGGAAAGCCCGAGTTCGTTCATACGCTCAACGGAAGCGGTCTTGCCACTTCGCGCGTGTTCCCCGCCCTCATCGAACAGTATCAGCAAGCCGACGGAAGCGTAAAGATTCCCGAAGTTCTTCGTCCGTTTATGGGCGGTCAGGAATTTATCAAGCTTAAATAATCGATTCGGGGAAAAAAATCTTTTCGGAGATTAAAACCGCCGCTTTCGATTTGCATTCAATTTACGTTATCGCGAGCCGCCGATTTTTCTCGGCGGCTTTGTTTATCTCCGCAAAATCTTTCAAAAACGCGGCTATAGCGCGATTAACGGCAGTTTCGCTTTTTAAACGACTTCCTACGGACGATTCCGTCGAATCGTCGCAAACAGAAAAAGAACGGCGACCAAAACGGACGACGAAAAATAGGATTATCCATTAAATAGGGTTATCCCCTTTTATTCGGTTTCAGCCTGCTTTCGCTCACGATAAACATACGATAACGGACCTATAGCCCTATTTTTATGGATAATTCAAACACCGCGCCGCAAAGCCGACCGCAATCGGCAAAAGACGTAAAACTCACGATTGTCGCATGTTATTCGGCTTCTTTCACTCAGGCTGCCGTCGCAACTCTGCCGCCGCTTTTTACGCCTTATATGACGAATGAGCCTGCTTCATCCGTTTTACTGCCGGGGCTATCTTGCCGTCGTTCTCTCAACTACGCTTTTATTCGCCCTTTTCGGAAAGGCGAATTGGCACGTTCTTCCGTTCTTCTTTGCGCTCATTCCAATCCCTTGCTCAATACTCTTCCTTTGCATAGGCAGACTGAACACGCTCGAAGATAACGGTTGCAGCAAAAGATTTTCGGAATTCGGGAAAAATTCGATTTTCCCGATATTGTTTTTGCTTATGATATGCGCGGGCGCAGGCTAGCAGGTAATTGCTCAATGGGCGTCGTTTTTTGCGGAGAAAGGACTCGGCGTGAGCAAAGCGACGAGCGATCTTCTCGGCACGAGTGCGTTTGCCTTGTGTATGGCGCCGGCGCGGACGTTTTACGGCGTCAAAGGCAACGAGATTCCTCTTTCGAAAACGCTCGTCGTATGCAGCGGAACGCTCGCTTTTTCATATCTTCTCACGGCACTCTCCCCCATCCCCGCGTTATCGCTTATCGGCGTTGCGCTTTGCGGATTGAGCATCGGAATTATGTGGCGGGAACTCTCGCATTGGCGGGCGAAAGTCGGCTCGGCGGCGGAACGCTTATGTTTGCGATACTCGCCCCTGCCGGCGACGTAGGCGCTACCCCGGCACCGTCCGTGACGGGCGAAGTTTCCGCGCTCACTAACGTGTCGACGGGAATTCTGACTGGAACGATATTCCCCCTCGCAAGTCTTATTTTGCTTATGCTGTATGCAAAATCAATAAAGGCAAAAAATAGCGCGCCGCACATCGAAAGATAAGCTAAAACAGAGTTTTTGCGCGCCAGAATGCGGCATTTTCGCGTTTTTAAAAAAAGAGTTTTTTTTAGCGGAAAAACCCGAAAAAACATTTGACAACAAAATACTCTTTTGCTATAATTGCATAGCATTGTGTGAAGCGCGGGTGTAGTTCAATGGTAGAACACCAGCCTTCCAAGCTGGTTGCGTGGGTCCGATTCCCATCACCCGCTCCAATATAGCCTGATTATCACACAAGCGCAATGTGCGCCTGTAGCTCAGCTGGATAGAGCAACGGCCTTCTAAGCCGTGTGTCGGGGGTTCGAGTCCCTCCAGGCGCGCCAGAAGCATGGCGAGAGTAGCTCAATTGGTGGAGCGCCAGATTGTGGTCCTGGAGGTCGAGGGTTCAAAACCCTTCTCTCGCCCCATTATATTGGGGTGTAGCCAAGCGGTAAGGCACCGGATTTTGATTCCGGCATTTCGTAGGTTCAAATCCTGCCACCCCAGCCATGTCTACACGCAATACAAATGAATAATAGCGGTCCATTAGCTCAGGTGGTAGAGCACGTGACTTTTAATCACGGTGTCCGGAGTTCGAGTCTCCGATGGATCACCACAAAATCGGTTAATCCCGATTTTGTCGGACCATTAGCTCAGTTGGTAGAGCACCTGACTCTTAATCAGGGTGTCCGGGGTTCGAGCCCCCGATGGTCCACCAACAAAAGCCTGCCGCAAGAAGTGCGGCGGGCTTTTGTTTTTTCGGCGCATTTCAGCGGGGGCTCGATGGGGGAGAAAAACTGCGTGAGCAGTTTTGTTTGCTTACGGATGTAAA
>CAKQKN010000072.1 GCA_934249215.1 uncultured Clostridia bacterium | reverse complement strand
GAAGAGACTCGAACTCCCGACCCCATGGTCCCAAACCACGTGCGCTACCAAACTGCGCTACACCCCGCACACACAATGCTCCTACATAATATAATAAAAAATGCGAATTGTCAAACGTTTTTTTTGGCTCTTTAAAAACTTTTTTAAAATTTTTTTTGACGCAACTTTTTTATCTGCGTTAAGTATATTTCGTATAAAACCGTGGAATAATCAAAATAAGAAAAGCCGCTTTGACGGCGACTTAACAGGAGGTTATATGAAGAAATTCAACCCGGGCGACATTGCGCCCAAGACAGGCTATTACAAAGTAACCGACGCGCGCGGAAAAACTCTCGACAAAGTATCGGTAAACAAAGGCGACAGATTGCCGCCTACGCAGAGTTCGGACTATTATTACGAGTTCGATAGTTAAGCGCATTCTTTCGGGTATTGCCTTTTGCGGGCGGTGCCCGTTTTTTATGCGCAAATCGTTTGGTTCAATCGGAAGTTTTACGCGAAATAATCGTCGAGATTTTTTTTGATTTCGTCGGGAATAAAACTTCCGACGGGCGTTGTTTCGTCATATGGGCGATTATGGTCGTCCGCCGTTTGGGATTCTTTACTTCTTGCTCCGAACGAGACGATCAGCGGCAGAATTTTTTTGACGATGGACGAAAAATCCGTTTTGCCGGACATAAGATCGGGTAATATTTCGACGGCGGCGTTAAGAACGCTCTCGTCGAGCCCGAAATACTTGAGAACGGACAAAGCGTCGTCGACGGAAATCGACGACAAAACGTTCTTTATGCTCTCGTCTTTTCTCCGCGAGAGAATGAATATCAATGCCAATAACAGAATAAAGTTTGATTTCATACGCTTTTTTTAACATTATACTATATTCTCGGCATAAAATTATTATACCGAGTTATTCAGGAGGGAAAAAATGAAAAAATCGTTTTCCGATTACGCGGAATCGTCGGCGAGCAAGAACGGAAAGGGCGGCGACGGTCGTTCCGACGCGAGATTCGGAGCAGGCGGCAACGCGAAAATGAACGGCGCGGCGTTCGATATGCTGAAAACCATGGCGGATAGATACGAGGGCGCGAGCGAAAAAGATCTCATCTCCGCGATTCTTGCCGAAGCGGTCAAGGCGAGGGCGGCGGGAACTTTGTCCGACGAGGAAATCGATTCGTTTGCCGCACAGATTTCTCCCATGCTGACGCAAGCCCAGCGCAGTCGTCTTAACGCCGTTATAGCAAAAATAAAGAACACGGGGCGAAACTGAAACCTGCGGCGGAAATCGGCGTAACCGAAATCGAACGTAAACGAAAACGGCGATTGAACCGGGTCGCAACCGTAAACCGATGAAAAAGCGCAAGCTCCCGAGAATCGTTTCGGGAGCATATTTTTTAACGCGCCGTTTATCCGTAAATGAACGAAGGTACGCTTTCGAGCGCCGATAAGAAAAGATCGATTTCGTCCTCCGTATTAAATTCGCTGAAACTCACTCTGACAAGCCCGTTTTTCGTCGTATCGAGAAATTCATGGCACAAGGGGGCACAGTGGAATCCCCCGCGCGTTGCGATATCGAACCGTTCGGACAGAATACCCGAAACTTCCTGTGAAGCGTAATCGGCAAAAGCGAACGCGACGATTCCGACGGGGTTGCGTGACGAATAAAGTTTGACGTTGCGAATTTTTTTAAGTCCGGCGATCGCGTAATCGGTGAGCGCTATAAGTCGTTTTTGTTTTCGCTTAAGGTTTTCGAGGTTATAAAGCGTTCCTTCCATAAGCGAAATCACGGCGGGCAAATTCATCGTTCCCGCTTCGAGAAGTTCGGGATATCCCGACGGAAGTTCGGCAAAACTTTCCGTTCCGGTCCCGCCGTACGTAAGCGGCGCAATATCCGTTTTTTTGTTGAAAATAAGCCCGCCGCTCCCTTGGATTCCATGCATGCCTTTGTGTCCCGAAAAGCACAGAACATCAACGTGGCTCTGCTTAAGATCGATTATCGTGTGCCCGCATATCTGCGCCCCGTCGAGAATAAAGGTAACGCCTTTTTCGTGCAGAAGTCGGCCTATAGCTTCATAATCGGCTATTTCGCCCGTAACGTTGGACGCACCGTTGACGATTACCGTCGTCGTATCCCGCGTGAGAGCCGCGGCAACGTCGTCGGCGAGAATCGCTCGATTTCCGGGTTTTATGACTGTAAGGGAAATCGCTCCGTCTTTTTTTAGTTTATACAGCGGACGCAACACGCTGTTGTGTTCGTAAACTGTCGTTATGACGTTAGCTCCTTTTTTAACGCAGCCGAAAATCGCCGTATTCAGCGCTTCGGTGCAGTTTTTCGTAAAGACGATGCGCTCGCATTTTTCCGCGTTGAAAAACGTTTGTAACAGTTTTCGCGTCTTATAGACGTATTCTTCCGCAAGAACCGCGCGTTTATGCCCGCTGTGTCCGGCGTTGACGCTCATATACCGCATTGCGTTTTCGGCGGCTTCGAGAACTCTTCTCGGTTTGAAACCGCCGGTTGCGGCGTTGTCGAAATAAATCATTTTCACAAATTCCGTCTTTATATAATATATTGTATTAGCGTTCGTTATATGCCCGCGGCGAATGCAAGGCTTAACGCGAGTCCGCGTGAGTCTTTGTTTGATTCGTTTGGCGGGCTTATCGCGGTTTTTTATACGGAGGATGAAATGGCAGTCGTCGTTTTCAGAACAAAAACCGAAGTGTTTTCCTTTATCGATGACGCAAGAAGTGCAGGGATCGGAGCCGGTGTGGTTTCCGTGCCGAAAGAAATAAACATCGGGTGCGGTTTGGCTGCGTCGGTCGGGGATAACCGCGTAATGAGCGCGTGGTCGATTGTCAAAAAAAACGGTTATCCCACTTTTTTCGGAATTTTCAAGATAAAACGTGGACCTTCGGGAAGTAAAATAACAAGAGTAGTATAATGTGATATCATTAAAATTACATGCTTTTTTCGAAAAGCGCAACGAAACTGCGGACGAAATCCGACATAGCGGTTTTACGTGTATAAAAATTGCCTTTGCGTAGCAGAGGCGATTTTTTTTGCGTTTTAAACGGGGAAAAGAATGTTTTTCTTTCGAAATAGACGGAATTTCGCGGTCAAACGATTGTTAAAAGGCAAAACTTATGATAAAATATCCAAATGAAAGACAGGTCGTTTTTCGTGTTTGCGGTTTGTTTTCGGGTGGAGTATGACTGACGAGCGGTTTGAGCGAATAACTGAATATTTCAGGGAAAAATACCCTTCGCCGAAACCTGCGCTCGAATACGGAAGCGTATATCAGTTGCTCGTCGCGGTCATTCTTTCTGCGCAATGTACCGATGCTCGCGTTAATCTCGTGACGAAAGAGTTGTTCAAAAACTACGGAACGCCGCAAGAAATGTTAAAACTTAACGCCGACGACCTCGGTAAAATGATT
>CAKQKN010000071.1 GCA_934249215.1 uncultured Clostridia bacterium | reverse complement strand
GTATATAACGAAAAAGAATTATACGACAAGATTCGACCAAATAGTGCAAAATAGGTCGTATTATTCGTTTGATTTCATAATATAATGAGGACGTAAAATGAATTTCGTGAAAAGCACTCGCAAGTTTTCTTTGAAAGAGCCCGCCGTGCGGATAAAAGCGATAATCGCCGCGGTCTGCGTGACGATCTTTGCTTTTGCGATATTTTTCGGACACGACGTAAAATCCGTCGTCTGCGGTTATGCGATCAGAAAACTTCCGATCTATTCGGTTGCTCGTGAAGATAAAAAAATCGCAATTTCGTTCGACTGTGCCTGGGGAAACGAGCATACTTCGAAAATTCTTGAAGAAACAGAAAAATACGGCGTCAGATGTACCTTCTTTATGGTATCGTTTTGGGCTGAAAAATATCCCGACGACGTGAAAAAAATCGATGCGGCGGGACACGAAATCGGAACGCACAGCAAAACTCATCCGCATATGAGCAAACTGTCTGCAGAAAAAATAGATTACGAACTAGAATATTCGTGCAATGCGATCGAAAAAATAACCGGCAAAAAAGTCGAACTGTTCAGACCGCCGTTCGGGGATTACAGCAATCTGCTCGTGGAGAGAGCGGAAAACAGAGGATTGTTCGTCATACAGTGGGACGTAGACAGTCTTGACTGGAAAGATCTTTCGGCGCAGGATATCGCTCTTCGGATAATATCGCGAGTGAAAAGCGGTTCGATCATTCTTTGCCACAACAACGGATTGCACACAGCCGAAAGTCTGCCTTTGATTTTTGCGGATTTACAGGCGAAAGGGTACGAATTCGTGCCTATCGGCGAACTAATTTATAGGGGCGGCTATAAAATGGGTTCGGACGGAACGCAGATAAAACAATAAACTGCGGTCTGTTTTTCCGCCATAAACGGCAAAAACCGTAAACGAATCGATTGATCGTTTTCGGGTGAAAAATTAGGAGAAAAGCGTTATATACGCATTTTGGAGGAAAATAAATGAATTACTTGGAAAAGCAAAACAACAAAGTGTACTTACAGGGTGAAGTACTGAACAAGGCGGTCTTTTCACACGAAGTATACGGCGAAGGGTTTTATGAGATGAACGTCAGCGTAAAACGGCTTTCGGGGCAAACGGACATTTTGCCCGTAACCATATCCGAAAGATTGATCGAAGCGAAAAATCTCGGCGTCGGTTCGTCGATATGCGGGATAGGGCAATTCCGCAGTTATAACAAGATAATCGACGGGAAAAGCAGATTGATGCTGACGGTATTCATAAGAGAACTTTGCGAGGACGGCTACGGAAGAAATCCCAACAGCATTGCTTTATCCGGTTACGTTTGCAAACCTCCGGTTTACAGAACGACTCCGTTCAACCGAGAAATAACGGACATTCTTCTCGCCGTCAACAGATCTTACAATAAGTCCGATTACATTCCTTGTATCGCTTGGGGCAGAAACGCCCGCTTCGTTAAAAACCTTGCCGTCGGCGATAAACTTGCTCTTTCCGGAAGGATCCAGAGCAGGGAATACACTAAGAAACTCAGCGAAACCGAAAGTCGGGTAATGACCGCATACGAAGTATCGATCGGTCGTTTGGCTGCTTTCGACAGCGCCGATCAGTTCGATCTCGAGATGGATTTCGGCGAATACCGAATGAAAAACGACAACTGCAGAATTATCATCTGAAGTCGTTATGTCAAACATAATAATTTGAAAAATCATTGATATAATCGAAAAAAATCAATACAATTATGATAGAATACGCCGCCGTAAAAAGTGGCGTTTTTTATTTGGTTGACGAAATTTTCCGGCAAATTCGTGTTCTGCTCCGAGCCTTGATTTTGAACGATTTTTTCTTTTCTTCGCGTGCATGTGGACATTATTTTTATCTCAAAACGAAGCCCGCGTTCGGTGTGTGATTCGACGAAAAAATCGATAAATTTTCAAAAAGCGCGGTTTAAACGTTTGACAAAAAATCCGCAATCAAATACAATGAGAGCGTAAATTGAATATCGCCAATATATCTACGGATCAACGGCCCGTAAGTCTCTACCGCATCGCCTTAAGATGCGACTATTGGAAAAGATATCGTTCCCTTTGTTCTTCATGCGGGAAATTATCTGTATTGGCAGGCAAGTTATGATTTAACTTGTTTTTTTCTTTTTTCGCAAAATCGTTCGAAGGTGAAGGCAATGAGATTTCTTGAAGAAAAGATTCTTAAAGAAGGAAAAGTGATGAGCGGGGACGTCCTTAAAGTGGACGGGTTCCTCAATCATCGCATGGACGTCAGACTTCTTGCTGCCCTCGGAAAAGAAATATACGATCACTTTAAAAACTGCGGAGTAAACAAAATCCTTACCGTCGAAGCGTCGGGCATAGGGTTGGCTTGTTTTACGGCGCAGTTTTTTGATTGTTACGTGCTTTGCGCGAAAAAACACAAATCGCTCAACGTTTCGCCCGACGTCTACAGCGCGACGGCATATTCGTTCACTCATCAGAAAGACAACACGATCATCGCTTCGAAAGAATATCTTTCTTCGGGCGACAACGTGCTGATAGTTGACGATTTCCTTGCAAACGGAAACGCGTGCCTTGCTCTTATCGATATTTGTAAGCAGGCGGGCGCAAAAGTTGTCGGGATAAGCTGCGCCGTCGAAAAAACTTACATGGACGGCTATAAGCGGCTGACCGATCTCGGTTACGACGTATATTCTCTTGCGAAAATCGCCTCGATGGAAAACGGTTCGATTCGTTTCGTCGGCGAAAACGATTAACCGCAAGTTAAAAAGCGTGCGGATAACGAAAGCAACAGCGCAAGCGAACAAAGCGAAATAAAAACGTTATAATTTTTTGCCGAAAGGCAAGCGGAGGATAATATGAAAAAACTTCTCACTCTTATTCTTTCAGCACTTCTTGTAGTCGGTTGTCTGAGCGTAACCGCATGCAAGAAAGACAATTCCGAAAACGGAAACGATGCAGGCGTAATCGCGATTCCCGAATTCGATTCGCAGGTTCCGTCCGTCAAGGTTGGCGCAGATTTCAAAGTCGGCTTCATTTTCCTGCACGATCAGAAATCGACCTACGACCTTAACTTCATCAACGCCGCAAACGAAGCTTGCGCTTATTACGGCTTGACCGACAGCCAGATTCTCACCAAGACCAACGTTCCCGAAACGAGCGAATGCTACAATGCTGCGGAAGATCTCGTAAGCAAGGGCTGCAAAGTCATTTTCGCCGACTCTTTCGGTCACGAAAGCTACATTATGCAGTCTGCAAAGAGCCACCCCGACGTTCAGTATTTCCACGCTACCGGTACTTCCAGCAACGTTACCGAGGGCAGCAGAACGAAACTTGCCAACGTGCACAACGCTTTCGCAAACATTTACGAGGGCAGATACCTTGCCGGTTACGCCGCAGGTCTTAAGCTTGCAGAGCTCATCGAAAAAGGCGACAAGAAAGTTCCCAAGACGGGCGACATCAACATCGGTTACGTCGGCGCGTTCACCTATGCGGAGGTTATTTCCGGTTACACTTCCTGGTATCTCGGCGTTAAACAGGGCTGCATCGACGGCGGGAAAGCCGACGACGCTGCAAGAATCAAAATGAAAGTTACCTTCACGGGTTCTTGGTACGACGTTGCGAAAGAAAAAGCGGGCGCCGAAAAGCTTATCGCTCTCGGTTGCGTAATCATCTCGCAGCATGCCGACTCTATGGGCGCTCCTTC
>CAKQKN010000070.1 GCA_934249215.1 uncultured Clostridia bacterium | reverse complement strand
CTCATATAACTCGAGGACGAAAGAACGACGGGTCCGGAAATGCCTTTGTGCGTAAACAGCATTTCGCCGAAATCTTCGTAAATTTTTTTGCCGCCGCAATATACCGTATATCCGATATTTTTCAAAGATAAACCGGCAAGCGCGGAAAAATCGCCGCGCAAGAGCACGCCGCACAAACACGGTCTTGGTTTTATCACCGTGTGACCGAGTTTTTTTGCGAACTCGTAGCCGTCGCCAGTGCTGCCCGTGGACGGATAACTGAGCCCGCCCGTGCAGACGACGACTTTTTCACAATCGATATTTTCTTTTTCGTCCGTCGCGAGATCTTTCACGGTCACGCCGCGAATTTCGCCGTTTTCGGCGTTAAGACTTTTAACTTCGGTGTTCAGCCTTATATCGACGCCGACCGATTTAAGCCCGCGTTCGAAAGTCTTTATGACGTCGGACGATTTGTCGGAAACGGGAAAAACCCTGTTGCCGCGCTCGACTTTGAGCCTCAAACCGAGATTTTCGAGAAGATTCATCGTGTCCGCGGTCGAGAACGAGCGGATCGCGCCGATCATAAAACGCGGGTTCGTCACGACGTTTGAAAGAAATTCTTCGGCTTCGCAATCGTTGGTGACGTTACACCTGCCCTTTCCCGTTATATAAACTTTTTTGCCGAGTTTCTCGTTTTTTTCGACGAGAACGACTTCGTTTCCGTTAAGCGCGGAAAAATATGCGCAAGCCATTCCTGCGGCGCCGCCGCCGATCACGACGACTTTCATATTTTACCCTTTAAGTCCGCCACCGCGGAATGCGCCGTGCGGTCAACCGTTACGGGCGTTGCGGTAACGTAGCCTTTCTCCGCCCAGACGACGTCGCAGTCGGACGGGTTATCGAGCGGAAGAGGCATGCCCGTGAGCATATACGTGTTTTCGTTCTTCCACTCGTGCGCGTTGGAATATAACCGTCTGCCGAGCGGAGTGATTTTCGTTTCTTCGGGATTCGCGTTCTCGCTCGGAACGTTCACGTTAAGAACGTAGTCCGAACCGAGTTTTAAAGCGAGTTTGTCGAAAACCGCGCCGCAGATTTCCGCGATCGTACGATAGTTCGCCCTGCTCGCGCCCCGCCCGCAATAGGAAAACGCGATCGATTTCACGCCGAGAGTAGCGGCTTCTTCGCAAGCGGCGACCGTGCCCGAATACAGCACTTCCGTTCCGAGGTTGGAACCGACGTTTATACCCGAACACAAAATATCGAACTCTTTGTCGAGCCCGCGCAAACCGTATAAGGCGCAGTCCGCGGGCGTACCCGAAAGAGCGTAAGCCTCTATGCCCTCGGCAAAATCAACTTTGCGTACGGTGACGTCCGTGTAAAAGTTGACGTGGTGAGAGTATGAGGATCGATTTCCGTCGGGCGCAACGACGGTTATTTCGTGTCCTTTCTTATACAGCATTAAAGCGAGAGCAATAATACCCTCGCTGTTAATACCGTCGTCGTTACAAATAAGAATTTTCATTATACGGGATAAACCTTATTTTTATTGTCGGCGAGATCTTTGTCCACGCCTTTGTTTTTAGCCAGTCTGTACTTGAAGAAGTTCACCGCGACTTCGTTAAAGAGCGCGTAAGTGAGGACGTCCTCTTCCTGCGTGTAATACTCGGTCATTTCGCTCTTGAACTTCTCGTATTCCGGCTTGATAAGGTCGGCGGGACGGCAAGTGATGATCTTTTCGTCGCCGACGATCTTCTTGACGATTTCGGGGTTCGGATCGGCGGGAAGTTTGCCGTATTCGCCGCGGAGAAGAGCCTTGAATTCTTTCGTGCACATTTTGTATCTTTCGCCCGAGAGAACGTTGAGAACGGCTTGCGTTCCGACGATCTGGCTCGACGGAGTTACGAGAGGCGGATAGCCGCAGTCTTTTCTGACGTTGGGGACTTCCGCGAGAACTTCGTCCAGTTTGTCGAGCTTCCCTGCTTCCTTAAGCTGCTTCATAAGATTGGAAAGCATGCCGCCGGGAACCTGATATTTCAGGGTGTTTACGTTGATCTTTCTGACGTTGGGGTTGAGCGCGCCCGATTTTTCGAGTTCATCCGCAACCTTCTTGAAGTGATCGGTTATCGGGATGAGCTTTTCGAGGTCGATGCCCGTGTCGTACTGCGTACCGCGGAGCGTCGCGACCAGCGGTTCGGTCGCAGGCTGCGAAGTGCCGTTGCCGAGCGCGGAAAGCGCGGTGTCTACGATATCGCAACCCGCTTCGATGGCTTTGAGGTTGACCATGTCGCCGGTACCCGTCGTGTTATGGGTGTGCAGATGTACTTTCGTCGTCGGTTTGAGTTCGGCTTTGAGCGCTTTGACGAGATCGTACGCGGTGTACGGCAGAAGCAGGTTCGCCATATCCTTAAGGCAGATATTGTCCGCGCCCATTTGTTCGAGCTGTTTTGCGAGTTTTACGAAATATTCGTTGGTGTGAACGGGGCTGGTCGTGTAGCAGATGGTCGCTTCGCAGACGCCGCCGTATTTCTTGATGGCCTTCATTGCCGTTTCGAGGTTGCGCGGATCGTTGAGCGCGTCGAACACTCTGATGACGGTTACGCCGTTTTCGATACACGCCTTGACGAATTTGTCGACGACGTCGTCGGCATAGTGCTTGTAGCCGAGGAGGTTTTGTCCGCGGAGAAGCATCTGTATAGGCGTTTTGGTAATGTGTTTACGGAGCGTTCTGAGTCTTTCCCACGGATCTTCGTTAAGGAATCTCATGCAGGAGTCGAACGTTGCTCCGCCCCACGCTTCGAGCGAATAATATCCGATATCGTCGAGCTGTTCGAGCATCGGGAGCATTTGCTCCATGGTCATTCTGGTTGCCGCTTGCGACTGATGCGCGTCACGCAGAATGGTTTCGGTAATCATAACTTTTCTTTTATTGTTGTTATCCATAATAGTTGGTAATCTCCTTTAACCGAATAAGGCAAGCAGTACGCCTGCCGCGATCGCGGATCCGATAACGCCCGCGACGTTGGGGCCCATTGCGTGCATGAGCAGGTGATTTTCGGGATCGGTCTCACGACCGACGTCCTGAGAAATACGCGCCGCCATAGGAACGGCGGAAACACCCGCGGAACCGATAAGCGGATTGATCTGACCGTGGGTAAGCTTGCACATAAGCTTTGCGACGAGAAGTCCGCCGACGGTACCCATGATGAACGCAAAGAGTCCGAGCGCGATTATTTTGAGAGTGCTGAACGAAAGGAAGAGCGCGCCCGTCGCTTTCGAACCGACCATAACTCCGAGGAAAATGGTGACGGTGTTCATAAGTCCGTTCTGCGCGGTGTCCACCAGTCTGCCGCAGACGCCCGATTCACGCAGAAGGTTACCGAGCATGAGCATACCGAGAAGAGGCATTGCGTCGGGAAGAAGTATTCCGACGACGAACGAAACGATGAGCGGGAACATGATTCTTTCCAGTTTGCTTACCGGACGAAGCTGTTTCATCTTGATCGCTTTTTCTTCTTTGGTCGTAAGCGCGCGCATTATAGGCTTCTGAATGATAGGAATGAGCGCCATGTACGAATAAGCGGAAATCGCGATTGCGGGAAGCAGATGCTCCGCAAGTTTTTTGGTTACGTAAATAGCCGTAGGACCGTCCGCGCCGCCGATGATTCCGACAGCCGCCGCTTCCTGCGGAGTGAGTCCGAGAAGGCAAAGCGCACCGAAGAACGTGATGAAGATACCGAGCTGCGCCGCGGCGCCGATGATCATACTCTTCGGGTTGGCAATCAGCGGACCGAAGTCGGTCATCGCGCCGATGCCGAGGAAGATGATGGGCGGGAAAATAACCCAATCAACGCCTTTATAGATATAGTAGAAAAGACCGAAATCTCTTATGACCTGTTCGGTGGAAAGAGAAAGCTGTCCGGCATTATAGACGATGCCGTTTACCGTTTCGATAGCGACGGTTGCGCCGCCGAGTTCACCCGTTTCGAACAACGCGGAAAGCGCGTCGTAACTCGTACCCTCGGCGAGATTGAAAAACTTCAGAATCTCGGGAAGAGTGCCGCGGGCGATTTCCTGACCCGACAGAGTGTCGGAAACGATATAGCCTTTCGAGCCGAAAAGGATATGATATACGCCCGGAATGTTGACGATGAACATACCGAAAGCGATCGGAAGCAGGAGCAAAGGTTCGAACTGCTTCTTGATTGCAAGATAAACGAGAACGCAGGCAATTGCGATCATTACGAGATTCTGCCATCCGCCCGTGGTAAAATTGCCGAAAAGTTCGTGTAAGCCGGTGCTTTTCCACAAATTACCGAGCGAAGTGACGATCTGATCGCCCACGTTCACGGCAAGTGAATTCAATCCTGTCATTCGGTTCACCTCAGCCGATAACAGCCATCAACGCGCCCGTGTCTACGTTCGTGCCCTTGGTCGTTTTGTAAGAAATCGTTCCGTCGCAGGGAGCGGTTATGTCGTTGTCCCTCTTCATCGCTTCGTGAACGAGAATTACGTCGCCTTTCTTGACGGTCGCGCCCTCTTCTTTGAAAAGAGCTTTGATAAGACCGGGCATCGGGGCTTTTACTTTGGTTCCGTTCGCGGGAGCGGCTTTCGCTGCGGGAGCGGCTGCTTTTGCGGCGGCGGGTTTAACTTCGGTTACGACGGGGGTAGCCTGTGCCGCTCCGCCGACTTCTTCGACGCCTACTTCATACTGTTTTCCGTCTACGGTTACTATAAAATTACGCATGATATTTTCTCCTTGAAATTAAACGATTTTTAATAATTTAGTTTTTTGATTTTTTTGACGACGAATTCGTTCTTCACGCCCTCGCCCTCGTAGTACGCCAGCACTGCGGCGATTATTGCGACTTTTACGTTTTCGGGAATTCCGTCGTCCGACGTTTCGGCTTCGACCGCCGCTTCGGCTTCCGCTTCATCGGCTTTCCCGGATTCTTCCTTTTTCCCGCTCTTTACGGTCATAACCTTTGCAACGAGCGACACGCACAGAACGAGCACCGCCATTCCCGCAAAAATTACTATCATACCGAGCACGAACGTGAAGATTCCCCAGAAAATGTAGGACGCGCCGTTAAATTCCGAAGCAAGCAAATTAACGAGATACATAGTCCTCACCTCGTAAGAATCTGCAGGCTTTCGATAAGGCGAGCGCGGACGAACTGCGGTTCGATTATATCGTCGATATAGCCGTTTCTCGCCGCGTTGAACGGATCCTGATTTTCGTCTGCGTATTTTTCTTCGGCGGCGTCGTGGTTCTGTTCGTTGACTCCGGCAAGTTCGATCATCGCACCCTTGACTTCGTCGAACAGCGAGATTTTCGCGGTTGCGAAAGCGTAGGAGTAATCCGCGCCGAGCGCTTTGGACGCGAACAGCGTGTAACCGAGCCCGACTGCCTTTCCGTATACCACGTTGATGACGGGAGTGGAAAGATTATAGAGCGCGTAAGAGAGGTTCGCGATCTCTTTCATTATCGGAGAAAGCGCGGTGTTAAGTTCGGCTTTGATTCCGAGCGTGTTCACCAAAACGACGAGCGGAAGTTCGTTTTCGTCGCAGAAATAAACGAATTCTTTGATTTTCGCGACGTTGTTGAAATCGAGTTCGACGCCCTTTTCGCCGCCGTCGAACACGAGCGCGCCGACAGCCGTTCCGCCGAGGCGGGCAAGCCCCGTTTTGACTTCGGGAGCAAAAGCGGCGTTCATTTCGACGAAATAGTCTTTGTCGAAAGTAGCCTCTATCATGCACTTCGCGCATGCTTTTTCGTTAAGCGAAGGAGTCGCTCTGTTGAAGTCGTCCATCGTTTCGACTTCGCCGTTATATGCGGGAAGCGTGTCGAGAATCTGTTTGATCGTGCACTGAACGGATTCCAGATCGGAAGCCGCGAACGTAACGGCGCCCGTCTTTGCCGCGCTTGCGGCACCGCCGATTTCGGCAGCGGTAAGTTTCTTGCCGGAAGCCGCGGAAATCACGAGCGGGCTTGCGTAAGTCGCGCAAGCGTTCCCGACGACGAAATGGAAATCGCAGTTAGCCGCGAGAAGCGCGAACGAACCGAGCACGTCGCCCGTCGTTACCGCTATCTGGGTGCATTCGCCCTTGAGCGCGTTGGAGCCCGCAAGAACGGTCGCGATCCCCTCGAGTACGTTAACGCCCTCGCCTACGGCGACGCCGCGGGTGTCGAGCATATAAATCAGGGGAGCGGAAGCACGAAGAGCCTTTTGCTGGCACTTTGCTATCTTTTTGCAGTTTGCGTCGGTTATTCCGCCGGACAAGACGGCAGCGTTCTGGGCGACGACGAAAACGAGGTTGTCGTTTATGGTCGCAGTTCCCGTAACAACGCCTTCACCGCCTACGTTTCCCTGATAAAATTCATTTTCGGAAAAACTGTAAGAGTCGAATTCCGCAAACGATTCGGGATCGACGAGGGCGTTGATTTTCTTACGCACGTCCGCACCGACCGCCAGAACCTCTTGTCTGCGGCTTCTGAGTAGGTCAAGTTTGTTCATAAAACTCCTCCAAGTATTATTTAACGATAAAATTATAACTATTTTTATAATAAAAATCAAACGATTTCCTGAAAAAATCGCACGATTTCTCGTCCGTATATATTAAGTTATCGCGCAAAATCCGGCATGTTATACGGAAAAACGATTTTTCGTCAAACCGCGTTGTCGCTTTGTGCAAAAACTACGTCTTTTATTCCCCGAATTATCTCCGGCGTCCCGCATAATTACGCCGCGCACGGAACATTCAAACGGAATTTTATTCTTTTATACAGCAAAAAATCTGAGCATAAAAGCTCCGTCTTTCAGACAGTT
>CAKQKN010000069.1 GCA_934249215.1 uncultured Clostridia bacterium | reverse complement strand
ATAAATTCTCCTGTAACAATAACGTAAAATTCTTATTTTACGCAAAAATAATATCATAAACAGTTTGAAAAAGCACCCGAAAACGGAATGCTTTTCCTTTTTTCGCCAAACATTCACGGACGAGCCGCTAGGTTCAAGTTAATGCTCGCCGCCAATTCGCCAGCCCACGAACGAGCCGCAAATAGTTCGAGCGACTTTTCAGTCGATTCGCGAACGCAACCGAACGATCAGCCCTTGACGCCGCCGATCATGACGCCCTTGGTGAAGTATTTCTGAAGGAAGGGATAAAGGCACATGATCGGGAAGAGCGAAATGCAAATCATTGCCGCATTTCTGCCCTTTGCGAATATGTTTTCCCAGTCGAGTTCGCCGGTTACGTTGCCCTCCGCTTCTTGCGCGTTGAGCACCGAGCGCAGTTCGAGAGCGAGCGGGTAAAGATCGGTGCGCTTTTTCAAAAAGATCATCGGCCAATACCAGTCGTCCCACCTGCCCACGATCGTGAACAGCAGAATGGTCGCGATTCCGGCTTTCGAAAGAGGAATTATGAAGCGGAAAAGAATGGTAAATTCGCTTGCGCCGTCGAGTCTGCACGATTCAACGATGCTTTCGGGAACCTGCGAGAAGAAGTTGCGAAGAATGATAATATTGAACGTGCCTGCCCCGAACGGAACGATGAGTACCCACAGGTTATCCATTCCGAACAAATCCTTACAGACCATAAAGAACGGGATAAGGCCGCCGCCGAAGAACATCGTGAAGATGAACATCATAAAGACGATCTTGAGCCCGGGGGTGTCGCGCCGCGTAAAGACGTAGCCGCCCAAACATGTCATAAGGACGCTGTACCCGGAGCCTACGACCGCGAGAAACACTGATATCCCGAACGAGCGCAGAATTCTGTTTTTGAACAGTATGCTCTTATACGCGTCGAGGTTGAAGTGCCGCGGCAGAATAAGAATGTAGCTCTGAAGTTCGTCCGCCCTCGAAGCGAACGACAGAAGCACCTGATATACGATCGGAAAAATGCAGAGAATCGCAAAGATTATGAAAAACGCATAGTTAATATAATCGAAAACGCTCATCACGTTTTTTCTTCTGACGTACTCGATCTGCCCTTTTTCGTTTATTATAGGTTTATAGTTTTCGCTTTTAGATTTATCCATACCGTTACCTCACTCGAACGAATACATGCTATAGCCGCTTATTTTCTTGGAGAAATAGTTCGCGAGCATCAGAAGTATGAAGTTGATGACGTTTTTGAACAAGCCGACCGCGGTACTCATTTCGTATCTGTTTTCCAAAAGTCCGCGTCTGTAAACGAGCGTGTCGATTATGTCCGCCACGTTATATACCGCTTTGGTATACAAGTTGAATATCGGATCGAACCCCGCGTTCATTATGTTACCGACTTGCATAAGGAGCATAACGATGACTATCGGCAAAATCACGGGAACGGAAATGCTCCACATCATTCTCGCTCTGCTCGCGCCGTCGATTCGCGCCGCTTCGTAAAGATTGGGATCGATTCCAGAAAGCGCGGCGAGATAAATAATCGTGCCGTAACCCGAACCTTTCCAGTTGCCGAGAATTATGAGTATCGGATAGAACCATTCGGAACTTGCGAGGAAGTTTATGGGCATTCCGCCGCATGCCTTGATAACGTTGTTGACGATGCCGCCGTCCGGTTGAAACAACTGTCTTGCAAACTCGCCGATGATAACCCAGGAAATAAAGTTCGGCAGATAGATCGCCGTCTGTATCCATTTTTTGAAGCGCGCGTGTCTGAACTCGTTGAGCAAAAGCGCGAGTATGACGGGCACGGGGAAGGAAAACACGAGGTTTAGCGAACTTATCGTGAGCGTGTTTCTGACCGCCCGCGGGAAGAACGGATCGGAAAGTAGTTCTTCGAAATGCTTGAACCCGACGCTTTCGCTTCCGAGAATCCCGCGCGACGGCAGATAGTCCTTGAACGCTATCACGATCCCGTACATAGGCACGTAACTGAATACGATAAGCCCCAGAAGCACGGGCAGTAGCATCAGATATATCTGCCAGCTCCGCGCGACTTTAGCAATGCGCGGATGGCCGAGAAAATAGCGCTGAGCACGATCTTTAAAAGGAACGTGTTCTATGTTTTCCGCGCTTGTTTTTTTGCTGTTCATCGTTTGTCATTCTCCTTTGTGAAGGGTGCCGTCGAGATAAAGTTTTTCGGCAAGTTTGGAATTCTTGATTCCCGCAAGCTCGAGCGCTTTACCCTCGACTTTTATGTTGTCGAGATATATGCTTTGAATTCTGCAAAGTTGGTTTTCCGTCGGACTTCCGCCGATATACGTGTTCACGAAACGGAAATAGACGGGGAATTCGGTGTAGTTTTTCGTGACGGTGAAGTTTTTGAAGTAAATATCTCTGACCGTTCCGGAGTGCAGACAAATGCTGATCGCGGGGCATTTCGAGTAATAAATCTCGAAATTTTCGAAGTTTATGTTATAATTCGTGTTGCCTTTTTCATAGTCGCACATGCATATCGAAGCCGCGGCGCGGGTTACGTCCCACGTCGGCATATTGAACCCGACCGAACAGTCCACGAATTTTACGTCGTGAACCTCGTAGTTCATCTCGTAAATAACGCCGAAAGCGACCGCCTTTTCGTTCCAGGCGTGGCAATCGGAAAACTCTATGTCATGTCCCTCACCCGTGCTTGTGGACTTGACCTCGAACGCGTCGTCGCCGGTGCGCATAAAGCTGTCGGTAACCTTGACTTCGTGGCAGTTCGCGAGCATAACGCCGTCCGAGAACGTTCTGTAACTGAACCCGTTAAGATCGGTTATCTTGCCTTTCGAACATCTCGTGAAGCAGTAAGTCCAACTGCACGAGTTGATTATCGTAACGCCCGAGAAAGTAAAGTTTTCGACGCCGTTGAAGTTGACGACGCTCTTCGAATCCTTGGTCATATCGATAGCCGAATAATCGAACACCGACTTTCCGAGGACTTTGACGTTGGTCGTGCCGTTCGACTCGAGCGAAGAACCGCTTACTTTGTTGTTCACTCGGAAATATGCGTAATCGGCAAACAACGTGCTGTCAGAAAGGAGATTTATGTCGGAAATATCGTAAGTGCCCGGCTCGAAATACAAAATGCTGTTTTCGGCGGAAGTGACTTTCGAAAGATCGTACTTTCCGCTCTTGAATCTGTAAACCTTGTTCTGTTCGGTAAAAGCGGTCTGTTCCGAAGTATATGTACCCGGTTCGATCACCTGCTCCGTCCAGCCGTCGGGAACGGACAACGTTTCGCGCTGTTTGACGATGAGCGTGTAACCGCGGTCAACCTTATCGTCGAACGCGAACGAGAAACTTCCCGTCGATTTCACCGTCGCTTTCACCGAGCGCCCTTCCATTTTGGCGGTAACGCCCCTGCTTTCGGGAAGAACGACCACTTTTTTGCGCGTTTTGCAAAGCTCGAGTTCGACCTTAAGATTGACCTTTTCGGCGTTCTCGACGTAAACGTAAGAAAACGAGTGCGCGCCGCCCGTGCAACGAGCGCCGTAAACGGGAACGTCAGTGCCGTTGATTTTGCAGGTCAGATACGGCGAGATGATCATGCCGTTTTCCAAAGAGCCCTGATGACTGTTCGAGCCGTCGACGACTTCGCTTTCATAATTGCCCATATCTTCAAACTTGAGCGCGTTTACCTGATAAGTCGGGGTTTCGAACTTGGACGCGGCTTCCTTTTTACAGCCGACGAACGACAACGACGCGACGGAAGTCAGAAGCGCGAGCGCGACCGACAAACATTTGAAATTATTCTTACTCATATTTCCTCCTTTAACCGAGCGTATTGACGCGGATTATTTTGTATTCGAACTCGAAATCGCCGTTGATTTTGGTGGTGACGAGTTCTTCTTTGTTATCTGCGGTAAGTTTCTTTCCCGCGATTTCGATATTGTCGAAATACAGCGTCTTGAGCGTGAAATAACTCTCGTCTTTGTTGCCGTAATTTCTCAGAACGATATCGATCGGGCCGCGGAAATTGCGGTTCCCCGCGATATCCACGTATCTTGCCGTGATATTTTTGTAATAAATGTTCTTTATCGTTCCGCCGTAGTCCATGACGATCGTCGCGACCGGGCAGTACGTCTGGTAAATTTCGATGTTCTCAAAACGAAGATTTTCGTCAACCGCGCTGTAGTTTTCGCCTTTGCGGTGCACGTTCGTGCAACCGAGGTGTTCCGACCAAGAAGCGAGCGCGAACCCGACGCTGTTGTTGCGCCAAGTTACGTTCTTTCTGTCGAAATTGTCCTCGTAAACGCTGCCGTAAGCGATGCCCTTGTCCGTCCAGACCGCGTTGTTTTCGAAAACGATATTGCCCATCGTGACCGAACCGTCGGACGTGGACTTGACTTCCATCGCGTCGTCGCCGGTTCTGACGAAGCACCCGGAAACGTTCACGGTGTTGGAGTCGGAAATCATAACGCCGTCGGAAAAAGTCTTGTAAGCAACGAGCGTGATATCTCTTATCGTAACGTTTTTGTCCGAGGTGAAACAGCAAGTCCATGTCGGCGAGTTCACCACATGCACGCCGTAAAATTCCAGCCCGTCGATTCTCGAAAGGTCGAACACGCCGCTCGCGCCGCCCGTATATCCGTCGCTGCGCTTATCCTCGGCGTAAACGGTAAGCGAACCGTTGCGCGCCGCGCAGTCGATCGCCACTCTTCCGCCGAACTTAATGTTTTTGCTGTGCGCGGTGTTCATCGAGAAGAAAGTGTTGACCACCGGTCTGCCGTTCGAGTCGAACGTCATGTCCTTGATCCGAAGAACGGTGCCCGGCTCGAAATAAAACTCGCTTTCGGACGGAATCTTCATTCCCTCGATCTCGTAAGTGCCTTTTTTGAAATAATATACCGTCTTGCTTTCGGTAAACGAAGTCTGATCGATGGTATATCTTCCCGGAGTAAACTCTTTTTTCTGATAATCTGCGGGAAAACTCGGCTTTTCAGCCCTTTTCACGATGACAGTAAGCGGGTTTTGCGAACCGTCGCCCGTGAGCTTCGAATATGACGATTTTCTGTCGAACGTGAACGTAAAGCTGCCGAAATCGGTGATCGTCGCCGTGACTTTTTTGCCCGTAGCCACAGCCTTGACGCCCGAACTTTCGGGAAGCACGACCGGATTCGTCCTCGCTTCCGAAGTATGGATGACGAGGTTAAGTTTGAAAATCGGATTTTCGCTCAGCCCGTCGAGGTCGATAAATGCGAGCGAATGAACACCATTCGTCGTTTTTTCGGCATAAACGGGAACTTCCTTGCCGTTCGCTTCGAGCGAGAAATATTCGCTTTCCGCAATCCCCGGCATGGTCGAAGCGCGGTTTAAAAGCGTCGTTCCCGCGCTGTCGTAGTTTTCGCGCGCCCATTCGTCGAAATCCGCAGGCTTATACGCCTCGTATTCCACCGGACAAACGACGGGCGTTTCTTCCCTCGGCTTGTCCGTATTCGACGAATCCGGGGATGAATCGTCCGCCGAATTCGTACAACCGGGCAGAACCGCGAACGCCGTCGCGAAGCAGAGCGCAACTGAACATATTTTCTTTAGAATTGACATAATTTACCCCCTCGACAATTATTTCGAAGCGACGAATTTTTTGTCGATATGAACGAGCGAATCGGCGTAAACGCCGTC
The DNA here is from genome assembly GCA_934249215.1 of uncultured Clostridia bacterium. GTDB lineage: Bacteria > Bacillota > Clostridia > Christensenellales > Borkfalkiaceae > HGM11416. Next base: position 10,197 of record CAKQKN010000069.1, on the reverse strand, counting down.
CGGCACGTCGATAACGACGTATTTATTTTGATTTTTTTCGGTAAGAGCGATCCCGCCGAACGAAACGTTACCGAGATACACGTCTTTGACGTGCGCCTTGTCCGCATCCCTTACCCAGACGAGAACGGGCGCGTCGGAAAACAAATATCTGACGGTCAGCCCATCGACGAAAATATCGTGAATGTCGCCTTCGTAAGCGCAGACGGAAACCGCCGAACAAAGAGAATAATAAATCTCGATGTTCTTGAAATATATGTCGTAATCGGTCGATTTCGCGTTGTTGCCCGTGTTGACGGTAAGGCACCCGAGATGGCGCGACCAGTTTGGCAACGCAAACCCGATGCTGCAATCTTCGAACCTAACGTTCTGCGTATCGTGGTTGCATTCGAAAACGATACCGTAACCGCAGCCTTTGTCCGTCCAGGCGTCGAGATTTTTGAAGAGAATGTTGTCCGTTCTCATTTTTTCGTCCGAAGTGGACTTGACCTCGGCGGCGTCGTCGCCCGTCCGCAAAAACGAGTCGTGAACGTAGCCGTTTACACAGTCGGAAAGCATTATTCCGTCGGCGAAAATCCGATACGCGATGACGAGCATATCGCTCACTTCAACGTTTTCGCAAGCGGTGAAGCAGACCGTCCAGCTCGGCGAATCGATGAGCGTAAGCCCGTCCATTCTGACGTTTTTGCAGTCGAAGAAAGAAACCGTGACGTCTGCGGGCGCGGTTTCGCTCGAAAAGTCGAGAAGCCCTCTGCCGCACACTTTCACGTTATTTTTCCCGCGCGCGTTGATAATCGAGCCGGGACGCTCCTTGCTGTCTACGATTTTTACGTATGCGCCCGGTTCGAAATACAAAACGCTGTTTGACGGAAGAAAGATTTTGCGAACGATATGATTTCCCGCCCTGAACCGATACACCGTTTTTTCTTCGGTGAACTCCGTTTCTTCGAGCGGGTGATCCCCGCAACCTATCGTTTTTTCCTTATACCCCGCGGGAACTGCAAAATCGTCGGCTTTGCGCACCATAACGGTTATCGCGTCCTCGATCCCGCTGTCGAAAACGAAAGTATAAGTTCCCGTTTTCTTCACTACGGCGGCGAACTCGTGCTGCCCGAAAGCCGTCGCCCTGACGCCGTGCTTTTCGGGAAGAATTGTCGCGACGTTGAATTGCCGCGTCGTTTTAATTCTGATCTCGAACGGGAACGCGTCGCCGGAAACTTCGACGAACGCAAAAGAATGAGAAGAAAAAGCCGCCCGCGCGACGTAAACGGGGATTTCCGCCCCGTCGATTTCGCATTTAAGCGAACAGGAATAAGCGATTCCCTCGCCTTGCGTCGAGTTGTCCCAGTTGCTGTAGTCGTCGGCAAAAGTTTTTCTTTGCCATATGTACGCTTCCGTCTTATCGGAAAACGTTTTCAATCCTTCAAAACGCAGCGTGCTTTTTCCTGCTGCAAGCGGTTTCGTGCCCATATTTTTTCCTTGATACGTCGTAATTTATTAGTCGTGATTTATTGTCGAAATATTCGATTCGATTTAACGAAAAAACGAATCGCCTCGACCGTCCGATCGGTCGGCTTATCGTCTGTTACCCGCGTTTTTTCGGAAAGCGGATAAAAAACGTTGTCTGCCGAAGAAGCGCCCGCCCGAAGAGAACGTCCGATCTTCGGCAAACAAAAGATGAAGGGAGTAAAAACGATCTTAAAATCGGAACCGTCGAAAATGAGGCTATAAGTCGATTATTCAACTTTTTTCGTCATTTTGACTTATCTCTTAACGCGACGGTCCGACTACCCGCGCGGGGTTTCCCCCGCACGGACTTTAAACGAAATAAGTTAATTATTTGCGTTTCTTTTTGGAAACGATGACGGCAGCGGCTGCGAGCGCAACGGGGAAGAATCCCGCCGAAAGCGATCCTTTGCAGCCTTTTCCGTCGGTCTTGCCGGACGTCGAACCGCCCGAAGAATTGCCGGAGCTGCCGGAATCGACGGGATCGTTACCGCCGATCTTTCTCGATTCGACGATGACTTTCGCTCCGTTTCTGACTCTGATCGATATAAAATGTTCATCGGTTTCCCACAAATCCTTGTCAAACTCGTCGGCGTTGTCGCACATAACGGAAACTATTTCATAGCCGTCCTTGGGCTCGACCTTGAAGCTGAGCGTACTGCTCAAGTTTGCCACGTCGTCGGGCAGAACGTTTACTTTATCGACGTCGAGGTCGATTTTCTTTAAAGTCGCTTCGCTGAGCGTAACGGCGTTTTTGTCGTAAACGAACTTGATGACGGTGTCGCATTTATATTTGTAATGAACGCCCTTGATATTCGCGAGGGTTTCGCTCTGCGGAATACCGTAAATCGTGTCGGTAGTTCCAGCGGTCGTCCAGAATACGTTGAGCGTTTCTTTGTCGCCGTCGTTGTTCGTGGTGCTTACTTTCGCCTTTTTGGTCGAGAACTTGTTAAGAACGTTCGAAATCGTGTTCGCGTCCGTGATCTGCATATCGATATCGGAAACGTCGAGTTCGGGAAGAGTCGTGTAATTTGCGCCGGTATAGGTAACGCCCTTTTCGTCGTAAACGGCTTTCACCGCATTGTTATCGAGCGCATAGTCAAACAACGCGACGTCCTTAATATCCGCGTCCGCAGTGGCTTCCATTCCGCCGCCGCCGATCGAATTCGCGCTTCCGATGGAGAAGCAATAATCGGCTCCGCCCTGAGGTCCGTTCATAACGCCCTTGTTGGAAAGGGAAACGGGATTGACTTCATAAGTCCCGGCGAGTTCGCCGTTGACGTACGCTCTCACTTCGTTCGCGTCATAGTCTCCGACGACCGTAAACGTAAGCCAGTTTCTTCTGTCGCACGGAACGACGACTTTTTTACCGTCGACTTCGCCCTGCGACACTTCGCCGAACGTATATCTCGAATACGGCTGAATCTCAATACCCGTCTGCCAGGGAACGATCGATAATGCGTCGTTGAATCTGCCGAGCGCGACGATGGTGCATGCGCCGTAGTTATCGGGATGGAAAGGCGCGCGGAAAGTAACGCTGAGCGTGTATGATCCCGCGACGATATCCGAAAAGTCGAGCGAGCTCTTGTCAAGTCCTTTCGCATAGAAAGACACGCCCGAAGTGCTCTGCGTGGGTTCCGAATAATCGGGGTTGTCTTTTTCTTTATTTCTGCGGAAAGCAGCATATTTCATTCCGTTCTCTTCTTTGAGTTCGACTTTGCCCGCTCCGTTGATCTTTTGGGTAAGATCGAAACGCCCGGTCTGATCTTTACCGAAGTTTTCCTCGGCGTCGAATTTATAGTAAGCGAACGGCGCGATTCCGCCGATCGTCGTCTGAACTTCTTCGACGTGCGAAGCAGTCGTAACCTCTTCCGCGTTTGCCTTAGCGGGCATAGCGCCGCCGACGATTCCCGCGGCTAAAAGAGCAGATGCCATAAAAGCTAATGTTTTTTTCATGTTTTCTCTCCTTGTTTTCGATTATTTCGAGCGGTAAAACGAACCGCAGTTTTTATAAATAGGACCGTCGTCAGAACGCTTCATTGCCTTTCCGCTTTCGATATATTTGTTATATTCGTCGTAAACGGCGGCTCCGCCGAGCGTGTTGTTGAACTGCTTTTTGAATTGCGTCCAGCGATTCGAAACCGTCTTGGGAACGGTGTAAAGATCATCCCAGCCGAACGTCTTTGCGTTGTATTTGAAGTTCTGCGGGTAATCGATAAGCTCACCTTTCCAATACTTACTCTTGGCGTCGTTCATGATCTCTACGAAAACTTCTTCCGAAGCGTCACGGAGCGTTTCGATCGAGCTCATGTATTTCGGAGTCTGGATATACGGATAATCCACATAGAAAGAGTATTTCGAGGATTTTTGCTGTCTTTCGGCGACGACTTTGCCGAGTTCGCCGAATTCGCAATTGTAATGTCCCGTCCACCAGCCGAGCGAATACAGCTGATACGCCGAGTCGGACGCGCCGATATTGGAAGCAATACCGTATTTCGAGTCGAATTTGAGCGGTTCTTTCTTATCCCTGTCGGGGAACGTTTCGTCCTTAACGCGATTTCCCGCTTCATCCAGAACGTATTTGAAGTTAACGCCATCGACGCCGTAAGTGAAGAGGAATCTTCCCTCGTCGGAATACATGAAATCGAAAAGTTTAAGACAGATTTTAATGCGCTTCTGGCTTCTGTCCGCGCTTATGCAGTTGAACTGCCAATAGTTATCGTAACCGCCGTCCGCGCCGTACTTTCCGTCTTTGCCTTTGGGCGGATCGAACATCGTGATCTTCGTGTTTGCTTCGGTAACGTTGCGCGCGAGTCCCGAATCGATCATGTCCCTTACGAACGTGCCGAGCCAGTTATGCGCAAAAATCATACCGGCTTTACCGCGCGAGAAAGAAGTCTGCTTGCCGCCGTTGTCGTTACTGATCGAGTTAGGACTCATATATCCTTCGGCGAGCAGTCTGTTGATGAACGAAGTCGCATACAGCGATTCGTCGGATATTTCGGAAGCAATATACTTGCCCGTTTTTTTGTCTTTCATTTCCGCATGCCAGCCGGCGCCGAACGCGACGTAAATCCAGGCGTCCATGTCGAGGTTGGATTCCGATTCGTAACCGTAAGTATCGTTCTGTCCGTTTCCGTCGGGATCGTAGAGCGTGAACGCGCGCGCCAGACGATAGAAATCGAGGAGCGTTTCGGGAACGTCGTAATGCCATTCTTCATACATATCGCTCGTATAGTCGGACTCTTTGGCGATAACGCCCTCGCCCACGAGACACTTTGCGAGTTTTTTATTAAGGTTGTCGATCCAGTCCTGTCTTACGTACATGGACTTTTCGAGTTCCCACGCGCTCGGAATAGCCCACTGCTTGCCCTTGGCATAGGAAAGGTTGTTCGCAAGATACGACGTTCTCTTCATAACCTCGTAAAGGTTGGGATATTCGTCTTTCGTCGATTCGTTTACGTAATCGTCGATCGCGATGATCGTGTTACCCTCGATGAGTTTTCTGTAAAAATCCGGGCTTTCAGGACCTTTGCAGAGGAAGATATCGGGAAGATCCTGATCGAACCACATTTTAGAAAGCATAGTAGACCAGTCGGTGGAAGCCGAGATCGCTTCGATATCGACGCCGATCGCCTTTTTGACCTCTTGATAAAGCGGCGTGTTGGCTTTTCTCGCCTGGTTGAACGAGTCGAGTTCGTTACGGAAAACCGTTATGTACTCGACGTCCTCGTTCTCGTCGATATTGTTCTTGTTGCCTTTTTTGCACCCGGCAACGCCGAACGCGGAGAGCGCAATGCTCCCCGCCAGAATCGACGTTACCAGACTTTTAAAGAATTTTTTCATGTTTTCTCCTGTAGTTTAATAATGCGTTGAAAAATTCAATTTTTAGCTGATATACTTGAAAGTTTTCGCAATCGGTGATTACGCGTTCTTTCTTTCTTTGATTTTTCTTATCGCAACGATCGCCGCGAGCGCGAGAACGAACGCTATCGCACTGCCGCCGAACGAACCTATGCAGCCGTCGTCCGAGCTTTGTGTGTTACCGCTGTTACCGCTGTCGCCGCTGTCGACGGGCTGTTTAGCCTGTACGGCGATAACGACGGTGATTTCGCCGGTCGCGTTTTCGATTTTATATTCGCCCGTCGCGGATTCGAGTGCGGTTTCGCCCGCTTTGACGGAAACGATTTCATAGCCTTCAGCAGCTTCGACCGTGAATACGAGGTTTGCCCCCTCTTTTACCTGCGTCGAAGTAACGATTTCGCCGTCAACCTTAACGGTTGCGTTTTCGCCCGTGAACGAGATTTTCGCAAAGCGTTCTTTTTCTTTGATAACGACGCTCGCTTCGAGCCCTTCGGGGTTTCTGTCGGAAACGAAAGTACCTTTAACGGTAGCCGTTCCGTCTGCGTTCATAACCGCTTCGTTCCAGACGACCGTCGCTTTCGCTCTGTCGGAATCGGTCGTCGAAACGCGGATGTTCGCAACGTTCTTCTGTGCGTATTCGAGAGCGTATTCCGCGGTAAGATCGGTAGTTTCGACTTCTACGGTAGTCGCGGTGAACGATTCGATCGCGTCGAGTTCCGCGTCTGCGTTTTCGGGCATCGATCTCGTCTTGGAAAGAGCGATAGCCGCTTCCGCGCTTGCCGCATAGTTATAGATCTTGAGATCTCTGAACGCCATCTTGCCGGAGGGAGAAGCCGTGCCGCCCTTCGCCTGACCGTTTAGCGTGAATCCGTAATCGGCGTTCTTGAAGTTGTTGCCCGCTTCCATTTCATAGGTGCAGACTTCCGCACCGTTCAGATAAACGGAAACGGTATGAGAGTCCTCCGAATAAGCGACAACGAGGTTGTTCCAGACGCCGAGCTGAATTTCTTTGTTATATTTCGACCAATACGGACTGCCGTGACCGTCGCCATCCTCGTTGCTTTCATAAGCAAAGCCGACTCTCAGGCAAGAAGTCGCGGAATTTACGCCGTAGTTGTTGATCATTATCATCGCGGTATCGAGGAATTCGTCCGCTGCTCCGAAACGAACTCCGCTGAGGGTAAGAAGCATGGTGTGATCCTGCACGATACCGACGGGCATTCTGAAACTGGTTTCGAGCGTGAAGTCGCCCAGTCTGTCCATAAAGTCTTTGCCGTTCGCGTCGAGCTTCGCGGTAAGAGCCTTTCCGTCGAGTTCGACAACGCCGTCCGTTACGGTAGCGGTGCCGTTACCCTTTGCTTCGAGGTCGAACATTCCGCCGAGCGAGGATTTACCCGCGTTTTCGGCGTCCTTGAAATCGTAAGAAACGAGTGCGGGAGCGGACGCGGCGGGTTCGCTGAACCGAACCGCCATATACGCTTTTACGCCGGTGAAGTTGGATATCTTCGCGCCGAAGATCGTGCCTTCGAGGTACTTTTCGCTTCCGCGCGCAACGACTTTCGTCCATTTAACGCTTGCGGTGCTTTCGTTACCTTCGTTGTCGATAACGGTTACGGTCGAAACGACGGGCGCCGCTTCGATGATTTCGTTGTCGTTTGCGCCGTATTCAACGGTAACGGTGCTTGCGACTTCGTTCGCTTTCGCGATATATCCCGCGGAAACCACTTCGAGTTTTTCGTTTTGCAACTTGATCATTTCGGCTTCGCTCATCGCGAAATCATAAATGCTGAACGATTTGAAATAAACGGGACCGTTGCAACCGGTAACGCCGAGATTGCCGTATGCGCCGCCCAGCGTGAAGTTCATATTCGTGCTCTTATAGACGTGCGAAGCCGCTATGTCGTAAGACCATTTTGCCGCGCCGTCGAGAACGACGGTAATTTTACTTCCGTCGATCGCAAAAGTAATCGTGTGGAATTCGTCGGTCGTGATCGCAGTTTCCTTGTTCGACCACCAGCCGTTTTGCGTTCCTTCGCCGTCCTGATACAGGAAGCCGAAACGCAGATTTACGGTTTCCGCACCGGAAGTATACGCGTCGTAAATTACGGAAGAGGACATCTTGTCCGCGTCGCCGCCGTTATAGGAAGAGCCATCCCACCAAAGCCCCCAAAGACTGAACAATACGTTTCTGGCGTCGGCGGGAGCGTCTGCGCCCTCGTAAGTCTTGGGGATCATGAATTTTGCGGAAACGGTCAGTTTGCCGTCTGCCATATAATCCATGAAGTCATAGCCGTCCGCGTCCTTTTTAGCGGTAAGAACGGCGTTTTTAGCAAGACGCATCGCGCCTTTTTCCGCATCGTAGGTTATTTCGCCGTCGCCTTTCTTTTCGAGGTCGAAAGCCGAATCGTTCGCTTTGCCGGGGTTAGCCGCGTCGCTGAAGTCATAAGTCGCGAGTGCGTTATACTTATTGCCGACGAGTTCGTATTTCTCGATGAGAACGTCCTTAATGTTACCGATGAAAGAATTTCTCGTGGTCGCGTTGGCATAGTAAATCCCATGAGATTCAACGTAAGAACCGCCGAGCGTAAACCTTGCTACTTTATTTACGAAGTTGTTTGCAGTTCTCGCTTTTTTCGTCCAAGTCGTATCGTCTACGGAAACCTTTATCTCTTTGGTATCCGGATCGTATTCGAAAGTCGCCGTGTGCCAGGCGTCGGTCGAAACTCTCTTTTCCTGACCTTCCCAGTAAGGATTGTAGTCACCGTCACCCGCAACGAGATAACGCAAATTAACTTCCGTTGCGCCGTTGCTGTAAGAATCAAACGACAAAGCGCTCGATCTTTCGTTTGCAAGACCGCCCACGTTATAGTCGTTCGTTCCGTTGTACTGATATCCCCAAACGGTGAAAATGCAGTTACGAGCTTCCATATTATGCCCTTCGGGTACTACGGAAGAAACGTAGAACTGAAGGCTTAACTTGAAGTTCTCGGTATAAAGCGCGTCCGCGAAATCATATCCGTCGGCACCGCCCGCCGCATAAAGCGCGCTGCTTCCGTCAAACTTCACACCGCCGATAACGTCGTCCTTAACGGGAGTTCCCACCGCCGTAAGGTCGTTACCGTTCGCACTCTTGTCCTTTCCGAGCGCGTTCGCGTCGGCAAAGTCGTATTGAGCAACGGTTATCGTTTTTTTGCCGTCGGATGCGGGTTCGTCGGCTTTAACGAAATTGTAGGTCATCACGCTTCCCGTAATGCAAACCGCAAATACGAGAGCAAGTAACGCCGTAAGTTTTGCTTTCATCAATTTTGTCCTCCTATTTTTTTATCGGTCCTTTTGCAAGTAATATTTGTCTTTGCAAGCGCCGATTTTTTCTGACATCGCCCGAATGCGGTTTTTGCTTTTTTGCACCCGGGCAACGCTTAAATCATAAGGCGGCGGGCGCGGATTGTCAATATCGAAAAAGAGAAAAATGACAAGATTTCTAACAAGTGTAAAGAAATAACAAGAAAAAGATTGACAAAAAAATCGAACTCGGTTATACTCGCCTTATGAAATTCTGTTTAGACACTCTCGACATCAATAATTTCGTCATTTCGTCCTGTTATTTGCTCCCGTTTGAGAAAAACTTTGTTTTTAAGCCGCATTTTCACCCGCGGCCGGAGATTATGTTCATCCGCTCGGGCGACATCGTGATCCGCATTTTTTCGAACAAAAACGGCAAGGACGTATGCTATGAAAAACGGATCAAGGATAATCAATATATCTTCATAGATTCCAACGTACCGCACAGCTTCGACGTCCTCGAAAAGACGATCATCGCGAACGTGGAAATGCGTTACGAGCCGTTCACGACGCCCGTTCTGACCGATATCGTGGGAATGCTCAAAAAGGACAGCCCGCTCTTTTTCCGCGAGATAAAACAGGCGGGATACGGCGTTTATACCGACTCTTCGTCCTTGCGACACTGCCTTTCGTCGCTTATTACGCTTATTATCGAAGCGCACAAGGACGAAAAAACGCCCGTTTCCGCGGAAAATCTCTATCTCGAAAAAATTTATATTCAGGAAATGTTCACTCTTCTTGCGATCAACGCCACCGCACCGAGCACGGGACATGTCGTCTACGTGCGGAAAGCGAGTGAGTTTCTGAAAAACAACTTCACCCGCGACATAACGCTTGATGACGTCGCGGCATACGCCGGCTCTAACAAATATTATCTTGAGAAAGAATACAAAAAATATACGGGCAACACCATCATCTCAACCCTCTTGTCGCTCCGTTGTAAAATGGCTTGCTCGCTTCTCGAAACGACCAACCTGTCGATAAACGAAATCGCGCAAAAATGCGGTTTCAACATTCGACAACAGTTAATTTATAACTTCAAAAAATTCTACGGCGTCACCCCGTCCGAGTTCGTCCGCCAACACAAGAATTCAAACTTTGACTTCAAGCCCGACGACATCGACCGCGCCCAGACCTACGACTATATCGAGGACGATCCCGACCCCGCCCCGACGGTATTCGGCATCAAACGCACCTGACCGCTTATTCTCCTCCTTTCCGTCATCCCGAGCCTTACCCGCTTGCCTAACTTCCGAGGGGTCTAGACGAAGCCGCACTCCTTACGCAATCTTGCTTTTAAGCCTTCCCCAAATCGGGGAAGGGGGACCGCTTGCGGTGGATGAGGGCATTCCAACACCCTCTACCTCGTCATCCCGAGCCCCGCTCACTTACCCTGCTCCCGAGAGATCCGGGCACGGAGTGCCGCACCCCTTACGCAATCTTACTTTTAAGCCTTCCCCAAATCGGGGAAGGGGGACCGCTTGCGGT
>CAKQKN010000068.1 GCA_934249215.1 uncultured Clostridia bacterium | reverse complement strand
CCGCCGAAAAGGCTGCTGCAGAGAAAGCGGCAAAGGAAGCCGCCGAAAAGGTTGCCGCGGAGAAAGCCGCAAAGGAAGCAGCGGAAAAGGCTGCCGCAGAAAAGGCCGCCGCGGAAGCAACCGAAGCCGCACCCGCGACCGAAGAAGCTCCGCAGGAAAAAGGCTTCAAACTTACCGTTCCCGCTTATGCCGCCGAAGTTCTGCCCAAGATGGCAATGAAACGCGGAAGAAAACTCATCTACACGCCGAAGGAAGTTATTTACGAGAATTCGTGCTCGATCGAAGTTGCCGGCAAGAAGAACGACGAGGGAATTAAAGTTAAAAACATTCTCGAAGCCGAAATCAAGGAAGGCTTGAAACTCGGCTACCTCGATAAATACGACGGGCTCAAAGCGTCCGAAATGAAAGAAGAATACGAAAACGACACCATTTACGAAATCGCCGATCAGGAATTCAAAAAAGCGGGCTTGATGCTCGAGGGCGACAAAGTAAAAGCATACATATTCGACTGGACGGGAACGGGATTCCACCACATCGGTTATCTCCCCGACAGCATCGTCGTCGAAATGAAGCCCTATCTTACCGAAGTGGACAAGTATAGTTTTGATATTTGCGGAATCATCACCGGCGGAAAATGCAAGACCATAACGAAAGACGAAGCGACCGGCAAAATCACCGTTTCGAAAGGAAAAGACGGCGACTACGGCATCGATATCGATATCACCGTCATCAAACGCAAAGACTGATACAAATACTAATATAAGAAACAATTAAAAGGCTGTCGCATTGAAGCGACAGCTTTTTGTTATATCGAATCAGCGAAAAGCAAATCGCGGCAAAAGGGGCGCCACGCGCCGCACTTCTCGCTTTTACTTACAGAATAACATCCACTCCTTTTTTAAAAACCGTCCCATAAGACCGTTATCGAACCTTTCACAACCGCAACGCAACAAAAAAACCGCATCGGGCATTTCTCCTTTGCGGTTTATTTTTTCAGTTTGATTTAACCAATCGATTTACAGCAACGACGCCGCTTCCTTGTCGCAGATAAGCACGCAGTCGGCGTGTTTCTGAAGAATACTTGCGGGAAGTTCGGGCGTTACTTTGCCTTTAACAAGCCCGTAAACGGCTTTCGCCTTATTCTTTCCGGTCGCAATGATAAGAATCTTCTTTGCGTTCATAATGTTCGCGGGACCCATAGTGAACGCCTGACGGGGAACCTCGTCGATGCTCTTGAACAAGCGCGAGTTATCCTTGATCGTGCTTTCGGTGAGATCAACGATATGCGTCGTGCAGTCGAACGGCGTGCCCGGTTCGTTAAACGCAATGTGACCGTTGGAGCCGATGCCGAGAACCTGAACGTCCTGACGAAGTTCGGACAAAACCTTGTCGTATCTCTTGCACTCGGCTTGTCTGTCCGCGGCTTTACCGTTTTCGATATTCGTATTGTTAAGGTCGATATCGAGCCCGTCGAACAGGTTGTGGCGCATAAAATATACGTAACTCTGATCGCTCGTCACGTCAAGCCCCGCATATTCGTCAAGGTTGACCGTTTTGATCTGTTTATAACTCGTTCCGTTTTCCTTGTGATCCTTAATCATCTCGGCATAAAGTCCGAGCGGCGTAGAACCGGTGGCAAGCCCGAGAACGGCTTGCGGATTGCTTTTAACGACTCCGATAACTATTTCAGCCGCTTTTTTGCTTACTTCATCATAATTTTCTGCAATAATGACCTGCATTTCAATCCTCCGACGGCAAGTTTCAGCCTTGCCTTTTTATTTTCGATATAAGACGGCAAGTATTCTGATACCCGCCCTTTTACGATATTATTTTATTCTATTTTTCAAAACCTGTCAACGCCAATCGCCAAAAAGAAACCGAAAAAAGTTTTTTTCCTCTTTTCGGTCTTTTTATATACAACTATATGGATTCCGTTCGCCGTCTTTTACCGTTTTTGCGGGAATAACCCGCTTTTGTCCAACGGTCAACGAGATTCCCGAAGCTTAAAGTTCGGGCGCGGGATTGTCCGCCTTGTCGATAAAATCTTTAACAACGGATATTTCTTCTTTAAGCCTTGCGCGGTTCGACTCGTCGAGTTCGGGCGACTCCGCAATCAGTTCAAGACTGCTCAGCACGTCGCGAAGAAACACAGCGTCTTTTTCCGAAATCGCGTTAAACACAAGCCCCTCGAGCGGGTTTCCCTCGTAATATCCGTCGCTGAAAGACACCGCCCGCCTTATCGCTTCGGGCGTTTTGCCGAGCGAATAAAGCGCCGCGCAATATTTATTCTGCAAAAAGATCTTTTCTTCGTCGGAAATTCCGCTCACGGGTTCGTCGAACAAAATCTCGCAGTTTTCGCAAATTTTTTCCTTGTTGCCGGCGGCTATGGCGCGCTTAATCACGATAATCAACCGCTCCTGCGTTCCGTCCTTACGATACGCCCGCTCCGCATATTTGAGCGAAAGCGATTCGTTGCCCGCGTTCATATAAAAATCGCTGAGCGCCGCGGGGACAAAGATTGCAAAGCAACCGTAAACGAGCAAGGTTGCCGTTAGCAATGCGGCAAACGTAATCGCCGCGGTTTTCGCAATCAGTTTATTCACGCTTTTCTCCTTTTCCGTCTTCTCAGAAAGTCCGAGCCCGTTTCCGAACGCACCGAAACGAACCGAAAATCAATTTTCCCCGTGATTATATCACGAAAAAGCATTTTTGTCCACTTATTCCGCACGCCGAACGGACATTAGCGCAAAAAACCGCGACCGACGCACTTCGTTTCGACGAATCAATAATAACGTTCTGCAATATGTTTTACGAGTTATCCACAGGATTGCAATGCGCTTTGCGATTAAAAAGCGAGTTATCCACAAAATCACAACGCGATTTTCGACAATTCGAACAAGTTGTTCGCCGATCGCAACGGATAGTAATATCCGCCCATTCGTCGGCATAATATTTACAGTCGGAACAAAAAAGAATGAAAAAACTGATCAGAATAATTGCTATAATCACTCTCGCCATATCCGTCGCGTCGCTTTTTGCGTGCAAAACGAAAATCGACTATTTTTCATACGTAAGCGACCTGCGAAAGGACGTTTTCGTCGGCGAAAACGATCTGTTCGGCGTTACCGTCTGGGCGGGCGCACGCGAAAATCCCTACGCGTCCGACGGAATCAGAAACGAAACGAGTTTGAATCTGACGATCAAGGTCGTTTGCAAAAAGGAAACGGGCGACAAAATCACCGCGACCGTCGCTTACGACGAGAACGAATACACTCGCGATCTGTCTTTTCACCCCGTCAAAAGCGCAATGGCAACGTCGTTCGACGTAAAAGTGCTCCCCGAAAAACAACTCACCGTCAAACTCGACTACGGTGAAGAAAGTTGCACGCTAACGCTCGATTCGGCGCTCGCCGAAGGCACCGTTTCATATAACGAAGCTCTCGAAAAAGCCGCCGAGCACTGCGCCGACTACGTAAAAAGACACACGGAAAAAGGCAATCTTAAAGCCGAAATTTCCGTAAGACTTCTCGCCGAAAACGGAAATAACTACTACTACGTAGGCTTTACCGCAACCGACGGCGAAAAGAAAGCCGTTCTGATCGACGGCGAAACCGGGTCCGTCCTTGCCGAAAAAGACAACTGACGAAGAAGTCACGTTTTCCGATTTAATTAACAAATCAAGACCGCTTGCTTTTGCCTTTGCCGAAAAAATCGGCACATAAAAACCCGCCTATAGGTCCGTTATCGACCAATAAGCGGGTTTTTGTCATGTTAAAACAAGCTTTCAATTTACGGTAATCGCTTAACGCGATAAGCACTCACCGCGATCCTAAATACGCGAGAAACGCAATCGTCAGTTCCACTATCGAAATTCCGATCGCAATTTTGCTTAACCGATATCCTTTTCCGCCGCACTCTTTTGATTTTTTCAGCCCGATGATTCCGAAAATCAAGCCGAGAAAGGTAAACGGCGAAAATATGGACAAAACCAACGCCACGACAGACATCGGATTTGCGACTTTCCCCTCGACATGCGGATACGGCTCGCTCGGCGCTTCCTCTCCGTGTGACATATCGTGAAGAACGCCTTTTTTCAGTTCCTCGAAAGATTTATCGACTGTCGGCGCCGCTTTTTCGCTTGCGCCGTCAACGAAGAAAACGCCGCCGCAATAACTGCATTTAACGGGTTTCGACGGATCGTCAACCCTTATATCCGCGCCGCAATTCGGGCAAACGTGTTTTTTCAGTTCCATTGCTTGCTTCTCTCCTTCGCGTTTCCGTGGGATAACAGCCCTTCATCGCGCTATCATATCAACTACTCACATAATTATATTGTATAACGGCGATCTTGTCAACTTATCGATAGGGATTCCATTCCTTATCACTAAACAAAAAATCTTTAAAGCAAGCGTCGATCGCAAGATTAAAACACGCATATTCCCGCAAAACACCCGATAATCGACCTATACCCCGACTTTTCACATCTCCGCAAATTTTGAAAAGTCAAAAAATCGCCCGACAAAAAAGAATCCCGCAGAGAAAGATCACATCTCCCCGCGGGATATAACACATAAATGTCCACAAAAAAATTCGTTCATCGTTTACACGTCTAAAAGCATTTTAGATTTTTATATCGCCGTCCGTGCAATGAACAACGCAATCTTCCGGCACTCCATACTTCCAATTTCTATCTTTTGAAATATCGTTCCACTGCTTTCTTGATCCATTATACTCAATATTTATTAGGTTTTGACATTGCGAAAAAGAATAAGGTCCTATATACGATACGCAATTAGGGATCGTTATACTCGTGAGCTTTCTGCAAAAGACAAACGCTTGATTACCTATTCGAGTTGTATTCTTGGATATCTTTATGTCAGTAAGTTCAATACAAGACTGGAATACATAATCACCCATACTGATTACACTATCCGGAATTACAATACTCGTAAGACTGAGGCAACCTCTAAAAGCATAATCTCCTATTTTTGTTATTTTATTTGGCATTACTATACTTGTAAAATTGCAATATTGAAACGCATGGCAATACACTTCATACGGTTCATCATTAAAAACATTAGACAATTCAAGTTCAGTTTCGTTTCCCAAATAACCGATTAAATAATTCTTTCCGTCGTAAGTATAAAGTAAATAACCATTTTTATTTACTATATCACTCGTCCCACTTTCTTTTATGTTTAGCGCATAATATCCTATATACCCATTGTTCTCATTCCCTTTTTGAATATTAAGACTGCTTTTGTTAATTACTTCTATTAACCTACCACAGCCATAGAATGCTTGAGAGCCTATACTCATTACATTTTTAGGTATTGTTATGCTCGTAAGTCCGCTGCACCCCTCGAACGCGCCATCGCCAATCACCACCACACTATTAGGTATTACTAAATTTTTAAGTCCACTGCACCAGCTAAACGACCGAGCCCCTATATCTGTTATAGTATCTGCTATAGTTACGTTTGAAAGATTATAACACGCAACAAATACAAAATCGCCAATATTTGTTACTCCTTTGGATATTACCACATTTATCAAACTGACACAATTATGGAACGCATAGTCGTTTATCTTCGTCACCTCGGCAGGTATTATCAATTTTGTAATTTCTTTTCCGTCGAGAAAAATTCTTTTAATTCCGGAGTGCATTAAATTTTTCAGTCCCGCAATTTTACACCATGCCGCTATGCTTTTGATATATATATTTGATATACTACACCCATCGAACGCCCCCTTCCCAATACTCGTCACATATTCGGGGATTTCAACACTTGTTATCGATTTATCTTTAACACCCGTGATTTCGCAAGTCATTGCCGTTGAAGTATAATCAAATTGATTTAGTCTTTCATCGATTATCCACCTTGCCTTTACAACAACTTCTTCAGAAATCGGTTTTGTAAAATCATAGTCCCAGCCATCAAAATAATACGCCGCCTTAGTTGGTTCTTGCGGGTTAGATGCAAAACTGTCCTCTTCCACAAACTGGCTTTCAACCTCCGTTCCACCGTCGGAATTGAACGACACGGTATATACAGGTCTACGTCGAATAGTCAGGGTGTATAAAGTGTTTTCTTCACCGACCATTTGCGTTACATAAAAAGTGTTATTTCCCACCTTAAGAGATACGACCTCTTCGGAAATCCTATTTACTCCGTCAACGTCACTTGATACAAAATACGATGCGTTACCTTTAATAACTATTTCTTGCGAAAAATTAAATAACGTTTCACCGTTGGATACCTTTATGTATCCGAAATTATCTTTATCTATAATGATATTTTTAAAAACTATTTGATCTTTAATAAAAGTGTTTTTACACGCAAACAGACTTACGGCAAAACACACAACGCAAAGCAATAACAACAAACCCGACAACTTCTTTTTCATAAATCTACTTCTCCTTTATTTATAAAAAATATCGCGCTCAACCGAAAGCGGCACTACCAAAGCACCCATTCCCGCTTGTTTGCGATACGATTTACCATAACACCTTTTACCGCACAGAATAAATTGCACCACACTGCTATTCTACCCGTTTTACCCACGTAAGTCAATATATGAATCGATAAAACTCACAATAATCTGATTGCAAATCAATTGTATTCTCAATTATTGAGATTGTCAAGTGTTTTTCTCAAAAATTTATACAATACTATTGATAGTTATGGAAACAAAATTCAGCGAAAACTTAAAGCGCTTAAGAGCGGAAAATAGAATATCTCAGTCAATACTGGCGGAAAAATTACACACTTCCGTAAAAACAATTTCTCACTGGGAAACGGGATATAGCGAACCGTCGCTGAAACAACTACTCGAACTTGCGTGTTTCTTCAACCTTACGACGGACGATTTGTTAACTTGATATTCACCACAAAAAAGCAGAGGCTCGACAAAGAACCTCTGCTTCTTATTTTAAAACTTACTTTCCGAAATATCTCTTCAAAAGTCCGGTGAACGCTTTGCCGTGACGGGCTTCGTCGCGAGCCAGTTCGTGAACGGTATCGTGAATAGCGTCGAGATTGAGTTCTTTCGCGCGCTTTGCGAGTTCGAACTTACCGGCGGTCGCTCCGTTTTCGGCTTCGGATAGCTGTCTCTCTTTCTTTGCAATTTCTTTTTTTGAAAGCATTCGAGAGTGTTCGATAGCAATATCAATAAACTCTTTTTCGTGGTCGATAACAAAATCAGATAGCGGAAAGATTTTTGTCGAAAAATTTTTGCAAATTGTTGCAATTTTTCGTAAAGCTCTATTGACTTTTACGGTTATAACGGCTATAATAGATGCTGGAAATAAAATTGCAAATTGTTGCAATTTTTCGT
>CAKQKN010000067.1 GCA_934249215.1 uncultured Clostridia bacterium | reverse complement strand
CTTTATATTCTTCTTCCGAAATCAGCCCTTGATCCAACATTGAGCGGAGTTTTTGCATTTTTTCAATATGCAAATCTTTGACGGGAGTTTCTATCTTTGTCGCCAAAACCCGAGTGTTTCGCTCGATATCGGACATTTTTTCGATAAACTCACCGAATGCGTACATAAAAAAAGAACCGACCCAGACGATAAAAATCGAAATACCTCCGTAAATAAGCTGCACCAAGACGCCCCAACCGCCGCTTCTGCTCGTAGCAATAATGAAAACGACGGCGAAGCAGCAAGTCAAAACTATCGCTACGGTTTTAGCGATCGATTTGATCTTTTTTCCAATGTTGTCATACATAAGACAACCCTCCCGAAAATAAAAATAATCAATCGAAGTCACTTAAGCAAACGAAAACTCCGATTATTTCCGCACAAAACTAAAAAACGCCGACAATAAATACGCCTTTAAAATCAAGTCTTATGCAGTGATTTCAGTATATCATATTCAGACCTCGATTTCAAAGTCTTTCCGTTTATTTCGGAACAAACAATTTTTGGCTTTCAGTTAAAACGCATAAAACAAAGCGGACGGCCGAAAACTCCGACAGCCCGCTTTTTAAGTTTGAGATTATATCCGTTCCGACGATATACACCCTATTCGTCGCCCGACTCTTCTGGTTTTTCGCACGAATCGACTTTGCGCCTCTTTTTTACGCATTCGGTCAATAAATATTCGATTTGTCCGTTTACCGACCGAAACTCGTCGTCCGCCCAGCGCGATAATTCCGCATATAGCTTTTCGCTTATTCGCAGCGGTATCTGCTTTTTGTTGTCAGCCATAATCGCTCCCCGTTAAGTCGTATTATTTTTTGCGCTACTACCTGAAGTCCGAATATGAAACTCGGATATGAGTCTTTCGTCAATAAATCGAACCGGAATTTACGACGGGTTGTGCGTCGCGGTTGCCGCAAAGAACGACGAGAAGGTTGGAAACCATTGCCGCCTTTCTTTCCTCGTCAAGTTCGACGACGCCGTTTTCTTTCAGTCTTTCAAGAGCCATTTCGACCATGCCTACCGCTCCGTCAACGATCATCTTTCTCGCGTCGATGATGGCAGAAGCCTGTTGACGCTGAAGCATTACGGAAGCAATTTCCGTCGCGTATGCAAGATACGTGATGCGCGCTTCGATTATTTCGATACCCGCAATGTCCACTTTTGACTGAATTTCGTCGCGAATGCGCGAGCAAACGACTTCGCTCGAACCGCGAAGGCTACCTTCGTCCGCAACTCCGTCACCCGTCGTGTCCACGTTGGGCGCAACGTCGTAAGGATAAATTCTGACGATGTTTCTCACCGCGCTGTCGCACTGAAGCGAAAGATATTCTTTGAAGTTATCGACGTTGAAAACGGCTTTTGCCGTATCAACAACCCGCCAGATAACCGCGATCCCGATTTCGATCGGGTTGCCGAGGCAATCGTTGATCTTTTGCTTATTGTTGTTGAGCGTCATTATTTTGAGCGAGATTTTCTTGTCGGTTGCAGCCGCCATCGCCGCCATTGCTTCGGCATCCGCGTCTTTAGTCATACCGACGGAGTGACCTACGTCGCCGCTCTGCTTAAGTTTGGTGGTCGCCGCGGGGTTAAACGCCGAACAGAAAGGATTGACGGCATAAAATCCGTCGCCTTTGAGCGTTCCGACGTATTTGCCGAACAACGTGAGAACAAGCGCTTCCTGCGGCTTTAAGACCTTGAGTGAAACAAACGGGATCCAACAAGTTAGTAAAAGCACGCCCGCAATCACCATCGCTATCGTTCCGCCGACCGAGGTCGTTCCCTCCGCGTCCGCCCTGTCGAGCATCGAGCCGCCAAGGACCGCAAGGGCTACGCAAGCGACGAGCATGAGTATCCCGAGAAACAAAACCGCCATTCCGTTCTTTTTACTCGTTAAAATCTTTTCTTCCATATTGTCTCCTTATTCAATCGGAATTTTGATATCAAAATAATATCACATTGATTTTTTAGTTGTCAATCGTTTTTTATCATTATCGAAAAATTTTTTAGGCTCGAGCGAAAGCAAGCGTTATTACGCGAGTGCATGCTTTATTGCGCACGTGCAAGCTTTATCATGTGCGGGCAAGCGTGCGCGCCTACGTTATTATATGGATGAAAACGAGCACGTTTTCGATAGTTTTAGTGAATGAAAAATAAGCTATAAGCCGTTAATCGACCTATAGCTTACCTTTTTTGTTATTTTTCGTTTTCCGAAACGGCGGGATTAGTTTTCCTTTTCGGAGGGTTGCCGAGCATCGCGTAAAGACAACACTCGATCGAGCCGTTGTAAAGCTTTCTTTTTTTCGTCGCTTTTTTCCCGAACAGCCGCTCGAAATCGGTCACGGGGGTTATCGTGTAAACGCTCCAATCGGGAAGCGACGAATAAACTTTCCCGTATGCGCGAGTGATTTTTTCGATCTCCTTGCGATCGGACAGTCTTTCGCCGTACGGCGGGTTGCAAAAAAGAACGCCGTATTTTTTCTGTGAAGAAAATTCGCTTACGTCTGCGCGCTGGAAATGAATATCATGCGCGACACCGGCAAGTTCGGCGTGTTTTCTTGCGAGTTTAAGTTGATTTTCATCGATATCGAAACCGGAAATTTGTAATTTTTCGCTTTTAATTTTCGAAAAAGCTTCGGTTTTCATCGGCGAAAAAGCGGACGAATCGAATTTTTTCCAATGAAGAAAATCAAAGTCGCGCATGCCGCCCGACGGGATATTTTTTGCAATCATCGCTGCTTCGACGGGAAAAGTTCCACTTCCGCAGAACAGATCGGCAAACGGGCGCGACGGATTCCACACGGACAAAAGAATGATCGCCGCGGCAAGAGTTTCTTTAAGAGGGGCTTCGCCGACAAGCCCGCGATAGCCGCGACGGTGCAATCCGCTTCCCGACGTATCAAGCGAAACGGTCACGAAATCTTTTACGATCGCGACCTCGATTTTATATCTTTCGCCGCTTTCGTCGAGCGATTTGTAACAGCGAAGAAGTCTTTGACAGATCGCTTTTTTGCAAATACTCTGGGTTGCAGAAACGGCGTGCAACGTGCTGTCGACGCACTTTGCCGACACGTCGATCTTGCCGTCCGCGGGAACGATATTCTCCCACGCGATTTCGGACAATCCGTCGAACAACTCGTCGAACGAGCGCGCTTTGAAAGAACCGAGTTCGATGAAAACTCTGTTCGCCGTTCTCAAAAATAAGTTGCACGCGCAAACGTCCTTTTCGTTGCCCTCAAAAGTCATTCGGCCGCCGATGGACGGAACGTTGCCGTAACCCAAACCGTATAATTCTCTTTTAGTAACCGCTTCGACGCCCGAAGCGGCGGAAACACTTATCTTCATTTTTATTACCATATAGGTCTTCCATTTCTTATCACTAAATACCGAAAAGGCTCCTTTTTAGCGCTTTTCCGTGTGCGCTCGGGCGCAGTACCTCCAGTACAGCCCTCCCTCACGCTCGCGAAAAATCATCTAAAAATTCATCCT
>CAKQKN010000066.1 GCA_934249215.1 uncultured Clostridia bacterium | reverse complement strand
CCAACATTTATTTTAGAACCTGTTTTTTGAATAATCGGTTTGCGGCGACAAACCAAAATCGACGGAATTTTTGAAGCGATCAAACGGCGCTTTGCCGCCCGAATCGGCAGCGTTGTCAATCCGCTTTTTTCGGTTCTTGCTCTTCCGCCACGGGCTTTTCCTTTGTTTTTTCGAGATCGAAGAGTGCGGCGAATTTCGGAAAAGTCGGCTGAAAATCGAAAAACTTATCTAAAAGTTTCGAAAAAAGTCCTATCGCGGTGCCGTTTATGATCGTCATAAACAGCGTCCCCCAGCCTATTCCGACGATTTTTCCGAAAAACGCAAAGGTCATTATTACGCTCGCGGTAAGACAAGAAAAATCGACGATCGTTTTTATGAGCGGAAGTTTTATTCCGTATCTCGACGAAACGGCTTTCACGAAAAAATCGTATACTTGCGGGTAAAAATACGTTTTGAAAAACAACGCTATCGCAAACGCGGTGAGCGCCACCCCGAGGACGAACATGACTATTCTGATCCACAGATCCATACTTCCGGGCGCGACGACGGACGGATCGAAAACGGGAATTTTGCGCCACAAATCGAGAACGAAGCCGTAAATCAGACAAGTCGCGAAGGAAAACAGATATACCAACTTGAATTTCCTTAAAATCAGGCAAAGCACGACGAACAACCCCGCCTGAATCACGTATTCCGCCTGTCCGAAAGTCAGAACGCCCGTTTTAAGGCTCAAAAGATACGCCGGCGCGACTATCATCGAAATGCCGAAGTCCGCGGCGGAAAGCATCGAAACCGCGAGCGACAAAACGATTATCGCGATCGGATATGCAAGTTCGGAGGATATTCTGATCTTTTTCATTCTCTTATCTCCATACTTTAATCTCCATAAAAAAACGCCGCACACCTTAAACGGTGTATGGCGAAAAGTGAGTCCGTTTTTCGTTCCCCGAAAAATCCATACTTATTTTTGGAATCATAATATAACACAAAACGAATCGTTTGTCAATGTTTTTCAGCAAACTTCAAGCACTATATCTTGACCGTGATATTATATGCCGCACGAATTTAGCATGTCGCACACTTACCGTATGCAACATGGTAACGCCTCGATTTCACGCACCGCGGTCGGAATTTCTTGCCGATTTTCCGAAAACGGTCGGCGAAACGCCGCAAATGCGCTTGAACTCACGTGAAAAATCGCTTACGGACGGATAACCGAGAAGATCGGCTATTTCCGAAACGGTAACGTTTTTTTGAATAAGATATTCTTTCGCTTTTTCCGTTTTCAGTTTTTCATGCTTTTGTAACGGCGTCATCCCGAAGCGTTTTTTATAAAGCGCAGACAAATAATTCTTGCTGTATCCCACCGTTTTCGCAAGTTCATTCAGATCAAGCGTACCCAAAACGTTTTTTTCAATAAACAAATCGGTGAGCGCGTAAAGATTTTCATACTCGCGCCGCTCGCTCTTTTTTCCGTTTGCGTCATGAATTAAAAGCGATATGATTTGCGATAATTTATATTTCGACAAGAACACATCCTCAAAATCGGTCGACATCCTTAAATCGATGATTTCCGTTATCGAAGAGAGGATTTTTTCGCTTACGATGGGATGCGACGGATGAACGACGTAAGGCAAGCCCAATTTTTCCCAATAGTTTTCGCGAAACAAAACGGCGTCCGCGTCGCAATCCCGAACGATCGAAAAACAGATATAAACTTTTGAAAAATCTTCTTTATATTCGAAGTCGAAATGAATGTGCGGTTGAGTCAGACGAGAACCGCGGTGCGATTTTATTGCGTGAGGA
>CAKQKN010000065.1 GCA_934249215.1 uncultured Clostridia bacterium | reverse complement strand
TTCTTTTGCCGCTCGTCTTAAAGAACTCGTTCCCGAAGCCCGCGTGATCGTCGGGCATGGGCAGATGCCGGAACGGCAACTCGAAGAAAACATAATGAGTTTTTATCGCGGCGAATACGACGTGCTTGTCGCGACCACGATAATAGAGAACGGAATCGATTTGCCGAACGCGAACACGCTTATCGTCATCGACGCGGACAAACTCGGTCTTTCCACGTTGTACCAGCTCAAAGGCAGAGTCGGGCGGAGCGATCGCATGGCGCGCGCTTACTTTACCTATAAACACGACAAAGTTTTGTCCGAAATCGCATATAAGCGTCTTTCCGCGCTCACCGAATATTCCGAATTCGGAAGCGGGTTCAAGATAGCGATGCGCGACCTCGAAATCCGCGGGGCGGGCAACGTGCTCGGGCGCGAACAGCACGGGCATATGGAAAAGATCGGGTACGAACTATACACGAAACTTTTAAAAGAGCAACTCGGCGAGGTAACGAAAAATTTCGAAACCGAGCTCGAAATCGGCGTCAGCGCGTTTATCTCCGAGAATTATATCCACGGCGAAGCGCAGCGAATCGACGCTTATAAGCAGATTGCGGAAATCGCGTCCGACGCCGACGAAATCCGCGTTACCGAAAGTCTTTCACAAAACTACGGCGAAATTCCCTCCGAGGTTCTCAATCTGATCAAGATAGCGAAACTGAAAGCGCTTTGCTCGAAATTTGAAATAATCAAAGCCGAACTCGGCAAGAAAACGGCGCGGCTAATTTTTAAAAATCTCGATTCGCTTTCGCTCGGCGGCATCGTGGACGCGCTCAACGGCGGCAAAACTTCGGCTAAACTGACATTCGGAAACAATCCGGAAATTTACTTCGACTCGGGGTCGAAAGATGCCTGCGCCATACTCGACGAGATGATAGAATTTCTTACTGAAGCCGATAACGGGAAAAAGAAACTATAAGACAAAATAGTCGATAATCGACCTATAGGTCGACTTTACGAAAAAAAGGACGGAGCAAAAGGGCTGAATAAAACACGTTCGGCGAAGCGTTTGACGAAGTCGGACGACGAGAGAGGTTGAATATGAAAACGATAAGCGATCGTCATTTTACGGGTGAGCGCGCGGAGTTTTGTTCGCGCGACAAAAATTATGAAAACTGTCTTTTCGACGACGGCGAGTCGCCGCTCAAGGAAAGCCGTAATATCGTTTTGAATAATTGCCGCTTCGGGTGGAAATATCCCGTCTGGTATAGCGATAACGCCGAAATTTCCGATTGCACGTGGTTTGAAACGGCTCGTTCCGGCGTGTGGTACACGAAAAACGTTCGCGTCGAAAACAGCAGAATCATTGCTCCGAAAAACTTCCGCAGGTGCAAAAACGTCGCTTTGTCGAACGTCGAATTCGAAAACGCAGTCGAAACTTTGTGGGCTTGCGAAAACGTCGGGATCGAAAACGTAAAAGTGCGCGGCGATTATTTCGGAATGAACTCCAGAAATATCCGCGCGAAAAATCTTCGGATTGACGGCAACTATTGTTTCGACGGCGGCGAAAATATCGAGATATGCGATTCGGTCCTCAACAGCAAGGACTCGTTCTGGAACGTGAAAAACGCTACCGCGAAAAACTGCGTCATAATCGGCGAGTATATCGGG
>CAKQKN010000064.1 GCA_934249215.1 uncultured Clostridia bacterium | reverse complement strand
ACTCGAGGAAGAAAAACCCGCGATCGTCGTTCTTGCGAACTGCGCGGGGTACGGAAAGTTCGGGCATTACGAAACCATTCCCACCGAAACGCATATCAACATGATAAATCTCAACTGCGAAGCCGCGATCTATATGACGGACTATTCGTTGCCGTATATGAAAGAGGGTTCGAAAATTCTAAACGTGGCGTCCTGCGCGGGGTTCCAGCCCATTCCGTATATCAACGTTTACGGCGCGACGAAAGCGTTTATGGTGAGTTATACGCGCGCGCTCAACCGCGAACTTAAATACAGAAAAATTCACGTGGTCGCGCTTTGCCCGTTCTGGTCGAAAACGGAATTTTTCAACCGTGCGATTAAAGAGGGCGAAAAACCGGTCGTCATTCATTACAGCGCGATGTACGAGCCGTCGTTCGTCGTGTCGAAAGCGATCAGAGCGCTTTACGGAAAAACGGACATCTGCGTGCCCGGCGGCAAAAACAAGTTCCAGTGGTTTCTGACGAAACTGTTCAACCACCGCTTCGTAATGAACGTTTGGATGAAAATGCAGAAACTCGACGGAACGAAAGAAATCAGAAAATAACGTTCCGAAACGCAAAATTTTTCGCGGGCGACGGTCGCCGTTTCTTGCGAAATTTTTATAAACGATTTATAAACTTATAAGAAAAATAAAACGGAGCTGTAGCATAAGATGAGTCTTGCGGATAAAACATTTATAGCAAATTGCAAAGACATACTCGAAAACGGAGTATGGGATACGAACTGCAACGTGCGACCGCACTGGGCGGACGGTACGCCCGCGCACACGGTCAAGAAATTCGGAATCGTCAACAGATACGACCTTTCGAAAGAATTTCCGATTCTGACGATCAGAAAAACCTTTTTCAAAAGCGCGGTGGACGAAATTCTGTGGATCTGGCAGAAAAAGTCCAACAACGTGCATGATCTCAAAAGCCATATCTGGGACAGTTGGGCGGACGAAAGCGGCTCGATCGGCAAGGCTTACGGCTATCAGCTCGGAATCAAGAATAAATATAAGGAAGGAATGTTCGATCAGGTCGACCGCGTTCTGTACGACCTTAAAAACAATCCCAATTCGCGCAGGATTATGACGAATATATATAATTTTGCCGACCTTTCCGAAATGAATCTTTATCCGTGCGCATACTCGATGACTTTCAACGTTTCGGGCGATACGCTCAACGGCATTCTCAATCAGCGTTCGAACGATATGATCGTCGCGAATAACTGGAACGTTTGTCAATATGCGATTTTACTCATTATGTTCGCGCAGGTGAGCGGGCTTAAGGCGGGCGAACTCGTCCACGTGATCGCCGACGCGCACATTTACGACAGACATATTCCCGTCATCGAAAAGATGATGACGAATCCGCAGTACGACGCGCCGAAACTCAAAGTCAACACAGACGTCAAGGATTTTTACGCGTTCACGACGGACGATTTCGAACTCGTGGACTATAACTGCACGCCGCTCGACGGCAAACTCGAGGTTGCGATATGATCGCCATTCTTCACGCAGACAAAAAGTGGGGCATCGGCAAAAAGAACGACCTTATGTTCAGACTGCCGCTCGACATGAAGTTTTTCCGCGAAACGACTTCGGGCAAGGTGGTGTGCATGGGGTATAACACGCTGTTGTCCTTTCCGGGCGGCAAACCGCTCAAAAACCGCACGAACGTGGTTTTGTGCGAAGAGGGCATTTCGCCCGAGGGGTGCATTGCCGTTCATTCGGTGAAAGAACTTCTCGAAACGGTGGAAAAATATCCGCCGGACGACGTGTTCGTGATCGGCGGCGGAAGCGTTTACCGCACTATGCTCCCGTATTGCGACAAAGTCTATCTTACGAAGGTGGACGCGGACGGCGGGGCGGAAGTGTTCTTTCCCAATCTCGACGAGGACGAAAATTTCGTTCTGAAAAGCGAGAGCGAGCCCGTCGTCGACAACGGATATACGATTCGTTTCACCGTTTACGAAAATACCGCCGTGAAACGCGGGTAGTTTAAAACGCGGATAAATACAATATTTCGGGCTATATTCGGGAAGTCGGTGCGTTTCGCATCGGCTTTCGTTGCGTTTATTGCTTTTATCGTGCGATCAGGCTGTTAATTCGTCGGCTAATTCGAAAAAAGGCGCTCAATCGTTTGATAAAAAACGCAAAATGATTTATCATATACAAAGAAAATTCTATCGTCGCGCGTCATGCGCGATACGGAGAGATAAATGGCGAAGAAAAAAGGTTTTATTGCGAGAATGATCGAAGGTCCGGAACGCTCCGAGACGTATGCGAGATCGACGATGCCGGGCAACCGCTGGGAACTCGGCTGGGGAATCGTGCGGGATAATTTCGGCAAGCTTTTCGGGCTCAACATGCTGATGCTGTTGTTTTTCATTCCCGTCATTCTGCTCGTTTTGTGGCGGTATATTCAGGTGCAGTATTACGCGACGGTCATTCCGTTTTCCGGCAATATCGGGCTCGGATACCCCGCGATCGCGAATATGGCGGGCTTTACCGAGCAGATTTATTACATGGTCGACAGAAGCGTGTTTATGCTTATGCCCGTCGCGGGAATAGTCGCGTCGATCGGCATTGCCGGCGGGATGTACGTCATGCGCAATATGGTCTGGGCGGAAGGCGTTTTCGTCGGCAAAGATTTCTGGTCGGGCGTTAAAAAGAACTTCGTGAACGTGTTGCTTTCGACTCTCGTTTACACGGTCATTCTTTTCCTCGGCATCGTTTCCATTCGTACGGGCAACTATATAAATGCCGTGCAGGGGAGCAAGTGGTTCATTTCGCTCGCCGTCGTGATCGGCTATATAATGCTGACCTATTTCACGATCGTTTATCTGTATATGCTGACGTTCGGCGTCACGTATAAACTCAAATTTTTCCACCTGCTCAAAAACTCGTGCATTATGGCGATCGGGCTTCTTCCGACCAACCTGTTCTTTGCCGCGTTTGCGTTCGTTTCCGTCCTTCTTATGGTGATCGGCGGAATGTTTATGATGCTCGGCGTTATGATTTTCATAATCTTCGGGTTCTCGGGCGCGGCGCTCATCTGGACGGACTATTCGCAGTGGACGTTCGATAAATTCATCAACGACAACGTTCCCGGCGCCGTCAAAAACCGCGGTATTTACTCCAAGAAGCCGGAGGACGAAGAATCCGACTTCTCGTTCGAGCGCTCCACTCTCGGCAAGCGCCCCGTAAAACCGGTTACCGACTACGACGTGGAGATCGCGGAGTTGCCGCAGAATTTCTCGCGAGCCGACCTTCAGCGGCTCGAGGAGAGTAAGGCGGCGATGCGCAAGGACAGCGACGAATACGTAAAAGACGTGCTTTCCGGCAAGATTAAGCCCGAAAAGACGGACGAAGAGGGTACGGCGGACGGAACGCCCGAAACCGAGGGCGATTCGTCGGATTCGTCGGACGCGACGGGCATCGGCGGCGAATCGATTCCGGCGACCGATTCCGAAACGGCCGATAATTCCGCCGAAGAAAAAAACGACGAAGAAGATAAATAGTAATCTTCAATAGATGGAATCCGTATGCAGAAAACGCAATTATTCGGTGCGATAGCCGACTTTTACGAATACTCGATGAAGCTCAACTGCGATTACGCCAAGTGGGCGGAATACGTCGTTTCCGTAATAGACGAATACGCGGGAAAGTCCGCAAGCGGCATCGACGCGGCTTGCGGGAGCGGCTATTTTACCCGTGCGATAAAGCGTGCGGGGTACCGCGTTTGCGGCGTCGATATTTCCGCAGAGATGCTTACCGCCGCGCAGAAAGAGTGCGGTAAAGAACGGCTTGCGATCGATTTTCGGAAAGAGGACATGACCAACCTCAAATCGTTCGAAAAAGTGGGATTTATCACGGTTATCAATGACGGAATGAACTGCGTTCCGCCGGAAAAGTTCGCGAAAACGATAAAAAGTTTCGCGTCTTGCCTTAAAAAGGGCGGGCTTCTCCACTTCGATATTTCGAGCGAATATAAGCTCAAAAAAGTGCTCGGAAACGAAACTTTTTGTGAGGACGACGACGATTATTCTTACATTTGGTTTAACCGCGCGTTTGACGATCGCGTGGAAATGGATATGAGCGTTTTTCTTCGCCGCGGAGAGTTTTTCGTCAAGGAAGAATGTACGCTCACCGAATACGTTTATCCGTGCGAGTTCGTGAAAGGCGTACTTGCCGAAAACGGGTTCGAGGTCGTTGCCGTGGACGGGCAGTCGGGCAGTCCGCTTACCGACGAAAGCGAGCGGATATGCTTTACTTCCGTCAAAAAATAAGACTTTGTTTGCGTCGGCGCTTTTCGGGCTGCCGACGATTTGTTATAGGGCTTCCATTTCTTATCACTTACTACCGAAAAGGCGACTTTTTAGCCCTTTTCCGCGCGCGCTCGGGCATAACCGTTTGCGATTGCACTCCGCTGTTGTTTGTGCGGCGCAAAATCGGTTTTTAAACACTGTAAAAACCGATTTGTTCCCGCAAAAATAGTTAGTGATGGCGAATTGAAACCCTAATCGGAAAATATACTTTTAATTTATTATGGACGTATTATATAAGGGCGTGGCGTTTGGCGGGAAGATTTCCGTTACGGTGATCGAAGCCACGCAAATGGTAAACGAAGCAATAAGAATTCACGGGCTGTCGCCGCTTGCGGCGGCTGCGCTCGGACGCACGATGATCGCGGCGACTTTTATGTCGTCCACTCTCAAAAGCGAAGAGGACAGACTTTCCGTAACGCTGTCGGGCGACGGCGTGGGCGGGCAGATAGTCGTTGCGGGCGATGCCGCTCTCAATATGCGCGGTTATATCGACAATCCCGCGTGCGATCTTCCGCTCAACGCAAAGGGTAAGCTCGACGTTGCGGGGTGCGTCGGCAAAGGCAGGCTCACCGTCGTGAAAAGTATGGGGCTTAAGGAGCCGTATACCGGCAGCTGTGCGATCGAAAGCGGAGAGATTGCCGAAGATTTCGCGCGGTACTACGCTTATTCCGAGCAGCAGCCCACGGCAATGGCTCTCGGCGTGAAAGTCGGCAAGGGCAACGTTTGCATAGGAGCGGGCGGCGTGATTTTTCAGGCTATGCCGGACGCCGACGACGAAAGCCTCAAAAAGGCGGAAGAACTTGCGCTTTCGCTCACCGACGTTTCGAGTGTGATGGAAAAAACGGGCGCGGACGAGTTCGTGAAAAATACTTTTTCCGATTATAATTACGAAAAATTTACACCGAAATATCACTGTTTGTGTTCAAAGGAATACATCGACGGCATTCTGCTGACGCTCGGCTACGACGAATTGTGCGACACTTGCGAAAAAGAAGGAAAGGTCGAAGTCGCTTGTCATTTCTGCAATAAAAAGTACGTATATTTCAGAAAAGACGTCGATCGGCTTTTCGGTAAAGGATAAAATGGCTGAAAAAAAGAAAATAAACAAAAAGACCGCACCTGCCGAAACCACGAGCGCCGATTCGGATAAGATAGTCCGGTTCAGACGGGACCCCGAATTGCTCGGCGAAGTCGCGGACGATATGCTCGACGAGGACGACGTTCGCGGCGCGCTTAAACTGCTTCTCGAAATCGAGGCTGACGGGGAAGAAGATTATACGATTTATCGGAAAATCGCCGATCTTTATACCGAACTCGAAATGTTTAAAAGGAGCGTGAACTATTGGTTTAAGTTCCTCGACGCGGCGCCGAAGCGTTGTTATGCGGAAGCGTATAACGGGATCGCGGGGAATTTTTATCTTATGCATGCCGACAAACTGGCTGCATATTATTTCAATCTTCAGATAAACGACAAAGGGGACGCCGATTTTCCGTTCGACGACATGATGTACGAGCTTTTCAGCGTTGACGAACCGCCCGAGGACGAGGGCGGAATAAGGGTTTACGATAAAGCCGAAGAAGAGGACGGGGAAAGGGTCGAGTGGGCAAGACGGCTTGCCGAAAATAATCCGGACGCTTCGATCGAACTTCTCGAAAAAATCAACGAGGGCAGTAAATATTACGGCGAAGCGCGCTATCTCGAAGGTGCGCTGATGCTTGAAAAACTCGAGTTCGAATCTGCGTTTTATCTGTACGGAGAAGCGTTTAAGGGGCAATATCTCGTCGACGTTTCGCTCACGAACAGGTTCGCGCTTTCGTTTCTTATCGGGGACGAGGAAGGTGAAAAATCCGCGTTCGACATTCTCGATAAAGAGGGGTATACGGATACCGACACCGCGGTGAAATTCTTTTCGTTGTTTTACGGTTGCGGGCGCCACGACCTTGCTTTCCGCTTTGCCGAGAGCTTGAAACGGCTTTTGCCCGACAGCGGCGATATTGATTTTTATTACGCCGTTGCGGCGTATAATGTCAAAAAGTACGACGTTGCACTCAAAGAGTTTAACGAATATTATTCGCTGACAAACGAATATTATGCGAGCCTTTACGCCGGTATGGCAACGATTAAGAGTAAGAAAGGAAAGGCTCCGAATCTTATTCCGTACACGTTCGGAATGCCCGCGGACGAAGTCGAGGCGTTGGTTATGATGAGCAATATGCTTCTTAATCTTAAGCCGTCCGAGATTCGCGCGAACGAGGACGGGGCGTTGGATTTCGTCGTGTCGAGTCTTGCGACGGACAATCCCGAGCTGCATGCCGCGGCGTTTCATGTCGCGTCGATAATCAACGATAAGCGGTGCTTAAAACTTATGAGCGATTATCTGATTAAGGACGACGCTTACGATCCCGTCAAAACCGTCGTTCTGACTTTGCTCGTGGAGATGGGGAACGAGAACCCCGTCGGGCTCGTTATGGGGCATATTCATTCGCGCGTGCCGTTCGAGCATGTGGAATTCAACGACGCCTGCGGCGATCTGTTCAGGAGCGCATATGCGCTTGCGTTCGGCAGGTTCGCGCCCTATTGCGAAAAGGACATTTACAAGTTGCGCATATCCGCGTACGATCTGTATTATAAATTTCTCGAGAGCGGAAACGTTCGCAAGATCAAAAGAATAAATTCGCTTGCCGCGCTTATGCTCAAGCGTTCCGGGCTGAATTTTTTGAAAAACGACGAAAAAGAGTATATAAAATATATGGGGACGACGGCGGCTTCGGTTGCCGGGCTGGAAGCACTTCTGGAGAACTGAAATGAAAGTGAAAATTGTTGATATCGACGCGCTGTTCGATCAATTCCTTGCCGATTACATAAGAAATAATCGCGGGAAATATACGGAAAAAGAATGGGAAAGCGTTATTCCCGGGCTGTACGACGAATTCGGGAAAGCCCCGCTCGACGAGCTTGACGGCACTTGCCCGGATGAATATTACAAGGCGTTTTGCGGGAGCGATCTTTGCGCGGCTCTTGCCGAGCATATCGAGAAAGGCGTTTCCGTGTCCGATTTTCTGTGCGAAGCGCTTGCTTCGGCGGACTGTGTGGACGAGCTTGCTGCTTTTATCGATAACGAGCATGACGAGGAACTCGTGTCTTACTGCGTCAATATTCTGAACGATAAGAACAGCACGGCGGGGTTCGATCGGTATTTCGATTTGCTTTTGTCGGACGAAACGTGCGAGGATATGAAAGATCTGCTTGCCGAAACGCTGGCGAACAATCCCGAGGCGGCAAAGGAACGCGCGCTTGCCGAATATGAGAACGCGGGGTCGAGCGCCGTTTATCTTTTGGAAATTTTTGCCGCGTGCAAAAACGACGACAGAGTTTTCGACATACTTATGAAAGAACTCGTTTCGCATAAGAACGATTTGCCGTTTTATCTTTCTTACGTTACCAAATACGGCGACGAAAGGGCGTTGCCGGTGCTTATGGAACTCATAAAGGACGAGAAAATCAACTATCTCGATTTCAAAGAACTGAAACTCGCGATCGAGGCGTTCGGCGGTTCGTATGACGAGGAGCGGGATTTTTCGTCCGATAAGTATTTCAAAAAACTCAAAGGGGAGAAGCAATGAAAGCGCGCGTCGTCGATTTTGACGAAACTTATTCGTCGCAGTTGTTCGGAGAGACGGAAATGCCCGACGAATGGCTCGAGAAAGACGTTTTCGCGCCTTGCGAATTCTTTCTTTGCAAACTCGATCTCGCCGAGTTCGGCGGGG
Organism: uncultured Clostridia bacterium; assembly: GCA_934249215.1. Lineage (GTDB taxonomy): Bacteria > Bacillota > Clostridia > Christensenellales > Borkfalkiaceae > HGM11416. Next base: position 933 of record CAKQKN010000064.1, on the reverse strand, counting down.
GGGAGGCGGAGACGCTCGCGAGCGACGGGTATCTTTATATTTTTGTGGATATGCCGTCGAAGATCGGAAAAGCACGTGCGATCGTGCGGTTTTTTGACGGCGAACCCGACGCTTGCACAGATTTTAACGACGGTTATTTCGACGACGAGCCTTGCGGCTATTCGCTCGTGTTCGACGAGCGCGGCACTATGGGCGGAACCGCTGTGTCGGAAGCTGCTGTTAGCGGCGCGGGAAAAAGTTTCGTGACGGTAAACGAGAGGAACTGCGGCGATCTGACGCTGATTGCGATCGGGAAGGAATATTTGCCCGAAGATCTCGGAATAAGCGAGCTTGCCGTAATTGTCGACGCGGACGCCGCAAAGAAAGGCGATTTTTCCTCCGTGAGAATAGTTGCAAAGTGATTTTTTGAGTTTTTAAGGCGCGTGTCTTTGAAAACAGGCGGCAAAAAGCCGCACAGAATGCGTAAAAGAACTTTTTGCTCGTGTTGTCAGGAAAATAACAAGAAATTTTTAAGTATTTTTGATTATTCTTTTATACGCCGGCAAAAATGGGGGAAATAAAGCCCATAATGCTTTAATAAAGCACAAAAACATCCTTTGACTTCTCATCGGATGTTTTTTCTTTTAACGCCAAAATGGCCGCTTTAAAGCGGTTTAAAACAATCGTAATATTCAATCAAATGTTGGATACGGTTATCGTCGTTGGTTTTGGGGAATAACGGAATCATTCAGGGTTACGTATTCTAACGGTTTTACGGAATGAAAAAACAACAAGATAGGGATTCCAATCATTATCACTAACTATTTTTGCGGGAAGAAATCGGTTTTTGCAAAGCCATAAACGTACGGCAAGTACGATTTCGGTCGTTTGCCTTGCAAAAACCGTACCGCAAGACGGCGATTTCTTCACCGCAAAAATGCGTAGCACCGAAAA
>CAKQKN010000063.1 GCA_934249215.1 uncultured Clostridia bacterium | reverse complement strand
AAGTCGCAAGGATTTGTGAATGTTCTCGTACAACGGTGTTGAAAACGATAAAAAGAGCGAAAGAATGCGGTCTTACTCAATCTTCTGTTGCCGGAATGAACGATTTTAAGCTTCTTTGTAAACTTTACCCTAAAATTTTGTGAAGGGTTCAAATGCTGAACTCTTATTGTTGGTAAAAGTTTTATATAAAAAAATTGCCGAGTGTTCAAATGGTGAACACTCGGGAGTGATATATTCGAAATATAAGCAAGAAAATTAAAAAAGTTTTCTCGTTTCACACAATGGGGGTGTTGCGGGAATTATATAATTTTCTTGTAAAAATCTTTTTCGTTTGACAAAATGGTGGTAAAGCAAGATTGATAAAATAAAACTACAAAATAATTTTCCGATATATCACCCATGCTGGATTTATCCGTGATTCCGAGTAATATTATGGGAATGCTCGTGGCGGCTTTGGAGAAGGAAATAACGAGAATTATGGAAGAAGGTAAAGCGGGATAGATAAACAATCTATATTAAAGAGCCGAAACTTAAAAACAATCAAAAACGCATATAAAATCATTAAAAACAAAAACGTATGGCGATTGACGGTTTGCGATGAACGGTGATACAATATAAATAAAAGGAAATTCGATAAAGCAGACCGGAGTTCGGACGAAGAACATATCGGAATTAAACAAACAGGAGAAAAAGATGAAAGATATAAAACTTGTAAACAAACGTATTCTGATAGACAAGTCGAAAATAATCTACGACAAAAACCTCGACGAAACGTGGCGGGACGATTGGCTCGTTATGGCGGGGGAGTGGACGTGCGAGGACGGATGCCTTATCGGCGTGGAGCGCGGAAACAAAGGCGGAGTTTTGTTCTATAAGGAAGAATTCGACGGCAAAAACGTTATGCTTACGTGCAGAATAAGTTCCGTTCTGCCCGCGACGCGCGACGTAAACGGTATTTTTTGCGCCGGATGGGACGAAAAAACCGATTATCTTTCGGACTATTACGTTTGCGGTCTGAACGGTTGGTACGACAATAAAGCGGGAATCGAGGGATGCAAAGCCGGCGTGGGCGATTTTTGCGGAATGTCCGCGACGTCTTATCGTTACGAGCCCGGAAAGGAAATAGAATTCACTTTCGGAGCGGTCGATGGGCATTGTTTTATGGTGGTGGACGACATGCTTGTCGCCGAGCATCTCGACGGGATTCTGAAACTCAGAAAAGGTCACATAGGCTTTTCGCCGTATTGCACGATACTTAAAATCCGCGATATCGTAATCCGCGAAATCGCGTACGAGAAATTCCAGCAGTCATACGACCCGGAGTTCTGAGACAGATGAAAAAATATTTGATGAAAGACAATCGCGACGGATCGGAAGCGGTCTACGAAACTTCGGTCGGGATATCCGAAACGGATACGGAGATAACGTTCGTGTTCGACGCGAAACATTCCGGATTTTATTGTCCGTATCACGAATATAACGAAATTCATTCGTGCGGAGACGCGGTAGAGGTGCTTATAGGGACGGATCCCGGGCGCGGTAAATATTACGAGATCGAGGTAAGCCCGGAAAACGGGAAAATGCTCGCTCTTATGCGGTATCTCGGCACGGACGGCGAGGGCAAAGTGAAACTCGACATCGGTTTTATCGACGAAAGTAAATGTTTTTTTCGTTCGTCGGTAACAAGAACGTCGGACGGTTACGTCGCCGTTATAACGATAAACAAAGACGAGGCGGGATTAAACGGGGACGGAGTTTACTTTAATGCGTATCGTCTCGAAACGGACGGAGGCGAGCAGGAAAAACACCTGTTCGCGCTCAATCCGACGATGTGCGGAAAGTTCCATGTTCCGTCGAAGTACGTGTATCTTAAAGATTTCGTGTAGTATAAAAAGAAGGCTTCTGTCGTAAGAGCCTTCTTTTCGGTTAAAACACGGATATGCGGTATCTGGCTGCGTATTGCGACGGGGTAAGCCCCGTTTTTTCTTTAAAAAACACGCAAAATCTCGAATGAGTCGCAAAACCTATGCTCGTGGCGATCGATTCGTGGGAGTAAGTCGTTCCGACAAGCAGTCTTTTGGCGTAGGCAAGTCGTTTTTCCTTGAGGTAATTCGACGGCGTTACGCCGGTTTCTTTTTTGAAAACGGCGTTGAGATGAGAATACGAATAGTTGGTTTTTGCTATCAGGTCGTTGAGGTGCAGCGCAAGATTTTCGGGCTTTTCGAGCAGAGCGATAAAACTGCTTACGCCGGCAGAGTACGTCGTTTTTCTTTGTTTGTTGTCAAGAGATAATATTATTTCGTTGACAAAAGCAAGCAAAAACATATCGCAAGTTGTGGTGTATGTTCCGTCGGCGGCGGATACGAGGTAGTGATCCGAAATTGATTTAATGTACTTTTCGTCCGTCTGGGATAAGCAAATTTCGATATAGTCGAGCGAGAGCAAATCGGATAGCGAGCCTGCGGCGAGAAGGTTAAAAAGCATTAAAAAATATTCTTCTTTCACACAGAAAGTTATATAGGTGGAGCGTTTCGTGTTTTCGCGCGTGCAGTGCGCGTCGTCCGGTCGGAGAACGCAAAGAGTCCCGGCTTTTATAACGCGTAACTCTCCGTTGATTTCATGCGTGTATTCGCCCGAAGTGACGTATATAAACTCCCAGTATCCGTCGTGACTGTGCAAAATCGGATAATCGCCCGTTCTGAAATAGAAATACGCCTCGCTGTCGGACGGCATTTGCAGTTTTGTCATGGTACACCCCCGTACACCGATATTTTATCACTTTCTTCGGGGTTTGTCAATTGCGATTGACGAACGAAGAAAATATTTTCGCACGGAACGTCGAAATAAGCAAAAAAAGAAATAAAGCAAGTAAAAAAAGTATTGAAACGAAACAGTCAAAAAGTTATAATAAATAAGGTAACAGGCGGAAAGT
>CAKQKN010000062.1 GCA_934249215.1 uncultured Clostridia bacterium | reverse complement strand
GAAAAGAAGTTGAAAACGTAAGTATTCCGGTGGGCTTCCGTAATTATACAGTAGAAAACGGGGTGTTCAAGGTGAACGGCGTTCCCGTAAAATGCCACGGCGTAAATCATCACGATACAACGCCGGATAGGGGTTGCGCTTTAACCACGGAAGATTATGAAAAAGATTTCCGTTTAATGAAAGAACTGAATATCGATACGATAAGATTTTCTCACTACCCGCCGTGCCCTGCGGCGTTGGAGCTTTGCGACAGAATGGGATTTTACGTTATCGACGAAGCCGACCTTGAAACGTACGGCGCGTTTTTTGCGGTTAGCACGGTTATTTGATTGATTTTTTTCCGTTTATATTATATAATGGATGGAACGTAGCAATAGCTCTGAATATCTTGCGGAATATCTCGACAGGATAGAGCGGTTATATGCCCGAGATAAAAATCATGCGTCGATAATTTTGTGGAGTTTGGGTAACGAATCGGGGTTCGGCGAAAACCATAAGAAAATGGCGGAACTGCTGAAATCTTACGATAAAGACTTGCTTATTCATTACGAGGGCGCATGGAATTGGGAGGGCGAAAACGGCGAAAAACTTTCGGTTTACGCAAATGGCGACTTCTTCTCTTTTAAAGTAAACGATTTTATCGGTGAAGATTTGCAGACAGCAAGGCATATTACCGATCTGAAGCGCGGTGAAACGCTCGAACTTGCAATCGACGGCTATTTTTCGGGCGTAGGTAGCAACAGTTGCGGACCCGAATTACCCGAAGATAGGCGGATAACCGATAAAGTATTAAATTTCGGGGTTTATTTCCGATTCGAATAAATCGCATAAATTTTTTAAACTAAAATAATATGATAAAATTACAACCTGTATTGAAAGATTATTTGTGGGGCGGAGAAAAGTTAAAAACGCTTTTCGGCAGAGAAAAAAACGGCATTATCGCCGAAAGTTGGGAAGTATCCGTACATAAGGACGGTGAAAGCACGATTTCGGGAACAGACAAGACGTTTGCAGGATTTCTGAAAGAAAACAAAAACGCAGTTGATTTAAGCGGCGGCGAATTTCCCGTGCTTATAAAATATATCGACGCGGCGAAAAATCTTTCGGTTCAGGTTCATCCGAACGACGAATACGCGCAGAAATACGAACACGACAACGGAAAAACCGAAATGTGGTATATTGTTTCGGCGGACGACGGCGCGGGTATTTATTGCGGTTTCAAACGCGATACGGATAAGGAAGAATGTCTTGCAAAAGTCAAAGACGGCACAGTCGAAGAACTGCTGAATTTTATTCCCGTAACGGCGGGCGATTGCTACCTTATTAAGTCTGGAACGGTTCACGCTATCGGAGCGGGTTGCGTGATTTGTGAAATACAGCAAAACAGCAACGTTACATATCGCGTTTATGATTATAACCGCCGCGGCGCAGACGGAAAATTACGCCAGTTGCACGTCGAAAAAGCGGTGGACGTAATCAATTTCAAGGCGTTCAAAGACGAAACAAACGGCGGTGAATACGAAAAATTAAGCGGCAATAACGGCGAAATACGCCACCTTACGGCTTGTAAATATTTTAGAACCCGCGAATTGAAACTCAACGGAAAATATGCTGAAAAGAACGATAAAACGTTTACGGCAATCAATTTCGTGGCAGGTAGCGGCGAGATAAACGGCGAAAAGTTCGTTTCGGGAGATAGTTTCTTTATTCCCTGCGGCGAAGAATTTACTGTAAGTGGCAACGCCACGGCGATTTTAACTACCGAAAATACGCTGAAATATTATGCGGGAATAGACCTTGGCGGCACGGGGATAAAATGCGGAATCGTGGACGAAAACGGGAAAATCGTTGCGATTAAAAAATGTCCGACTAAAAAGGGCGTTGAAGCCAAAGAAATCCTTCTCGATATGGCGAATCTCGTTAAAGATTTGCAGAAAGAAACGGGATTGACGCTCGAAGGTGTTGGTGTAGGTTGCCCCGGCCTTATCGATACCGAAAAGGGCAACGTTGTTTACAGCAACAATCTTGCATGGAAAAATGTTCCGCTTATAAAAACGCTGAAAGAAGAATTAAATTTGCCCGTTTACGTTACTAACGACGCTAACGCGGCGGCTCTCGGCGAGTATCATTTCGGCGCGGGAAGAAAATATAAATCGCTTGTAATGCTTACGCTCGGCACGGGCGTGGGTAGCGGAATCGTGTTCAACGGCAAACTGTTCGAAGGCAATCTCGGAGCGGGCGTTGAGCTCGGACACGAAGTGATTAAGATTGGAGGCGAGAAATGCACTTGCGGGAGAAAAGGATGCCTCGAAGCCTATGCTTCGGCAACCGCTTTGATACGTCAGGCGCACAAGGCTATGGACGGCGATAAAGAGAGCCTGCTGTGGAAACTTACGGACAAAAACAAAGAGACCGTAAACGGCAAGGTCGTGTTCGATGCACTGCGCGAAGGCGATAAAACGGCGGGAAAAGTCGTGAAGAAATACACGGAATATCTTGCGGCGGGAGTAACGAACGTAATCAACGCTTTTCACCCGCAGGCAATCGTGTTGGGTGGAGGAATTTGCGCCGCGGGCGACGTGTTTTTAACGCCCTTGAAGCGCAAAGTAAACCGTCAGATTTACGGCGGAACGAAATTCGCTCCCGTAGAAATCGTTGTTGCAAGTCTTGGAAACGACGCGGGCATTTATGGCGCAGCGGCTTTGGTAATACACGGATCGGAAAATTAAAAAATTTAAATATGTAGTCCAGTCCCGCAATAAAAAAACGAGGTAAGTGCGGGGCTGTTTTGGCTTGCAAAATGTAAAGTTCCCTCTTTCCGAGTTTTTCGAAGGAGGGATTTTTTATGCGTTGGAATTATTTCTGCGCGGTATCGCTTGTCTTAAGCGATGACCATGAAGTCATTTTAAACAAACGCAGAATCATATATTACCTTCGTTCCGTTGTTGATACAACAAGTACTGTGATATTTGTGTTTTTAGCAGCCATAAAAATAAGATATGGATTTTGTGCGTTACCTATGTAATAGCCATTATCATATTCGTTACATTGTAAACTATCACAAAGTTTAAATGTTGAATATCCGATTGATTGTATAGAGTTGCCAATTGAGATATTCGATAATAGACAACAATTGTAAAAAGCACCTTTGCTTAACCTCGTTAGAACACCCTACAGCGGTTGTTTAGAAAATTTTATTTTTGCTTTCTTCGGTAGAACGACGGAGCATGCCCGAATGTGTTGCGAAAGATCTTGCCGAAATAATTATAGTCGTGTACGCCGACTTTGTCTGCGATGTTCGTTAAACAATCGTCTGTGGTCTGAATCAGTTCTCGCGCGGCGAGCATTCGTTGCGCCGTTATGTATTTTTTTGGCGACACGCCCGTGGCTTTTACTACTGCGGAATAAATTTGTTTTTCGGACATATTAAGAGCCTCGCAAAGCGACGCGGAATCAAGCGGTTTATCCGTGTTTGCTTTTATGTAAGGGGCTATGGCGTTTTCAAAAACGTTGTGTTTTATCGTAATCAGGTTTTTGTTAACCGCATATTCGAATATTGCAAGAGCCAAATTGCGTATTGCTTCGTACTTTTCTTCGGTAAATACCGATGTGTTATAGTATGCTTGCAGCATGGCTTGCTCGTCAATATTGAATTTTTTTGCAAAATCATGGATTTGACTCAATGCAAATTGTTCGTCCTGAGCGGCTCGAAGCGGTCCCGAAATTATGTATCCGTATATAACGTTATTTCTGTGAAGTTTTAGCACCGTTTCCGTCATCCCGAAGTGACATTTGTAGTGAAAACCGTCGGAATCACCGAGTTTTGCCGCGCGCAGTGCATTTGTATCGGACATTACGCAATGGTCCGCGTAATGGCATTTCACGGCATTGCAAAAAGCGTTCCCCGGCTCCGTGCATGCATATGTGCCTTCAAAGTTTTCGTCAAAGAGTTGTACTCCCGTATGCGCAAGATTACCAAGGTGCGAAAGTAACTTTTTTGTCAGTAATAAATCAAATTGAAGCATAGTTTCTTTTTTTAACCGAATTCCGTTTTAGGACTTCTTATTTTTGTTTTTATTATAGCATTATCGTCGGCATAGTTCAAGTTTTTATATTCAACTCTTGTAAATTTTGCTAATAAGGGCGAAAAATTACCTACAAAAAGTCTATTTTGATACTATTTTTCGTTACAGTCCTGTGTTATAATGTAGTTGAAAGTGCAGGAGTATATTATTACCGACGTATATCGTTGTGAAATAAAAGTCGCGTTCGCTTTAATTGTTTTCGGTGATAGCGTTAAACACCGTTAGCTGCGGTTATGGGGCTGTCTGACGGGAAAAAGGAGAAAGAAAATATGACTCAAAAAAAAATCGGTGCGCTCGTAAGTTGCGCAAGTAACGGAGTGTTGACCGTCGATTCCGTAAAACGGCTTATATCGGATTTGGAAAAGATGGGATACAACTTTTTGGAACTGTGCATTGACGACACTTATAAAATAGATTCCGAACCGTTTTTCGGGTATTTGCGCGGCGGTTACACGCACGAGGAAATTTGTGAAATGGATTCTTTTGCCGCAAAGCACGGAATAGAACTTATACCTGATATACAAACGCTCGGGCATCTTGTCAATCTTGTGAAACATCCGTGTTATGCAGATATAGTCGATATCGACGATATTTTAATGATTGACGAGCCGAAAACATACGAACTTATAGATAAAATGTTTGCCGCGATAGCCGCGGATTTCACTACTCGGAAGGTAAACATCGGTTTTGACGAAGCGCACAAGGTCGGTCTGGGACGATATTTGGATAAACACGGATACACAAATCGTTATGAATTATTGTTAAGACATCTTAACAAAGTGGTGGAAATTGCCGCAAAATACGGATTTAAGGTGCATATGTGGAGCGATATGTTCTACCGCCTTGCAAACAAGGGCGAGTATTGCAGAGAACAGCCGAATTTGCCGCAAGAAGTCATCGAAAAAGTCCCCGATGTCGAATTATGTTATTGGGACTACTATAACACAGACGAAAAAATATACGATTGCATGCTTACCTCGCACGAGAAATTCGGTAAGCCGTTGTGGTTTGCTTGCAGCGCATGGACGCACATGGGGTTTGCTCCGCTCAACCACTATGCGTTGCGCACGATAGCTCCGGCGATGAAACAAGTCGCAAAACACAACGTCGATAACGTAATCGTTACGCTGTGGGGCGACGACGGCAACGCTTGCAGTTATTTTTCGGCATTGCCGGTATTGTACGCCGCAAAACAATATGCGGAAGGAAACTTTGATGACGAAAGAATCAGCCTCGGGTTCAACCGATTATTTAATCTTGATTACGATGCGTTTATGACGTTGGATTTACCTAATAAAATATCCGTCAATGCAGATTATTTGTATGGTATGAGCAGTTGTAAAGCAATGCTGTTTAACGATCCCTTTCTCGGATGGAAGGACAGCGCGATCGGGAAAACGGGCAAAGTTCCGTTTGACGATTACGCGAAAGAGATTAAGCGGGCAGGTAAAAATTCGGGCGAATATAAATATTTGTTTGATAATGCTGAAGCATTGTGCAACGTATTGTCGTTGAAGTATTCTTTGGGAGTCGATACGCGCAGGGCATATAAAGCCAATGATCGTAAAGCACTCGCTAAATTGATAAAACGATACGTCAAAGCGGCAAAAGCCGTGCAAAAATTTCGCAAAACAATGCAAAACTACTGGTATGCGGATTTTAAGCCGTACGGCTGGGAGATTAATGAAGTTCGTTTCGGCGGGTTGATTTCCCGTCTGTACGATTGTTCGGAAAGAATAAAGTTGTATCTAAGCGGTAAAACGGATGACATTCCCGAGTTGAATGAAACAATTATTCCGAGCGGTGACGACAGGGTGGATTGCAACGTATACAAAGCTTTGATTTCGGTATCTCAACTTTAATAACGATAAGGAGAAAATATAATGACAAAAGGCAGAGTAACAATACCTACGGACGAAAATTTTGTTGAGGAAACAAAACAAATTGCCGAGTTGTGGGGCGCGGATGCCGTGCGGGATTGCGACGGCACAAAATTGCCGGACAACGCCGCAGAACTTGCGAATAAAGTATATAACACGTATTTTATAGTACGGGGTGACAATGAGTGGGGACGCCTTCACCCGGAAGAATCGCATCGAACATTTTTGCTCTCGGAAAGAATAACTGCTTTCGACGCGGAGTTTACGATCGATCCCATGGCGGATTACTTTGCGGATCAGATTAGCCCCGACGCAGAACAAGTAAAGCGTTGGCAGGTGTACGATCGGACTATTGGTAAAATTCATGACGACTGGTCGCTCGCCGAGGGCAATATCGTTTGTATACATAACGCAACGCTTTATCACGAATACACGGTCACGTTTATGGCGCGGATTACCTGGCATCCGGTGCAAATATATAACTATCTTACAAATAATTGGACTTGCGAAAAGCAGTTGATGTACGATCCGTCGTACCCTGAAACAGGGCGATACATAAAGCGGTTTATTCGGGACTGGTGCAAGGCTCATCCCGAAACCAACGTGGTGCGTTTTACGACGTTTTTATATCAATTTACACTTATTTTTAATAAATACGGTAAGGAAAAGTATGTCGATTGGTTCGGTTATACTCTTGCCGCGTCACCGATACTGCTGGATGAGTTTACCGAAGAGTACGGCTACGAACTGACGGCGGAGGATATTGCGGACGGCGGTTGCTATAACAATCCGTTCCGCGTCCCGACAAAAAAGTTCATAGACTACATGGACTTTGTTTGTCGTCGGGTATCGAAGACGGTGTCGGAACTTGTAAATATCGTGCATGCCGAGGGTAAAGAGGCGATGATGTTTCTCGGTGACGATTGGATCGGCGCCGAACCTTACGGAAAGCATTTTGCGGAACTCGGACTCGATGCCGTAGTCGGTAGTATAGGCGGCGGCGTAACGGAACGCATGCTTGCCGAAATTCCGCATGTGAAATATCGCGAAGGACGTTTTTTACCGTACTTTTTCCCCGATACTTTTTTTGACGGTAACGAAGAAGGCGCGGTGGTTGAACTGAATAAAAATTGGAATACGGCTCGGCGTGCGATGTTGCGTTGTCCTTTGGACAGAATGGGTTTTGGCGGATATTTATCTCTCGCGGCAAAGTTTCCTAAGTTTGTTGACAGGGTTGCCGAAGTGTGCCAGGAGTTCCGCGATATTTGTGATGCTGCAGGCAAACAAAAACCGTTTGCTGCTTTAACCGTTGCCGTTCTTAACTGCTGGGGCAAACTTCGCAGTTGGCAAAGTCATATGGTTGCCCATGAAC
>CAKQKN010000061.1 GCA_934249215.1 uncultured Clostridia bacterium | reverse complement strand
TATCATGTTAACGGTATAATATATCCGTCGAAACGATATAATCGAATCGGGGGTGTTTCCCGATCGATAAAATATCGATGCAAGGAGGCGTTTATGAAAAAAATATTGAAACCGATTTGCGCCGCGCTGACGGCAATCTTTTGCTTCGGGGCTTTTGCCGGATGCGGCTTTTCCGAAAGAAAAGTCCGTTCCGCCGACCTTACTTCCGCGGTAAAAAAGAGAACGGTTGCGGCGAAAACCGCCGACGAAACGTTCACTGCGGCATACGACGACTTTGCCGTGAAGATGACGAAAGAACTTTACGACGGCGAAAATACTTGTATTTCTCCGCTGTCGATCGCGGCTGCTTTCGGAATGGTGACGAACGGCGCGAAAGGCGAAACGAAGAGCGAACTCGAAGCGCTCCTCGGTTGTAACGCTCAAACGCTCAACGAATATTTCGCCGCGCTTATGAATAAAGCCGCGGATGGCAAACAGCTTCACGTCGCGAACTCGGTGTGGAGCAGAAAGAACGCCGTTACCGTCGACGGCGGATTTCTCGATATCGTCAAAAATTATTACCGCGCGCAGGTCTATTCGGCGGATTTCGACGGAAAGACCGTGCAAGACATAAACAATTGGGTGTATAACAACACGCGCGGCGGGATCGATAAAATCATCGACGATATCGATTCCGACATGGTAATGTTCCTCATCAACGCGCTCGACTTCGAAGCCGAGTGGCAGAAAAAATTCGAAAAAAATTCCGTTCGCGACGCGACTTTTTACGGAACGAAGAACGAGTCGACCGTGAAGATGATGTATGCGAACGAATCGCGTTATCTGAGGGACGAAAACGCGAAAGGTTTCGTTAAGCCTTATGCGGGCGGCGAGTTCAAGTTCGCGGCGATTCTTCCGGATAAGGGCGTCGATATTGCGGACTACCTTTCGTCGCTCACCGGCGAAAAACTCGCTTCGATCGTTTCGGGCGCGTCGACGGAGCCGGTTGAAATCGGGTTGCCGAAATTCGATTTCGAAAACACGTTCAACCTCATTCCGACGCTTAAGAAACTCGGCGTGAACAAGGCTTTTGCGCCCGACGCCGATTTTTCCGCTCTCGGAACGACTCCGGACGGCAATCTGTATATCGGTCAGGTAATTCACAAAACACACATCATGGTTAACGAGCAGAAAACCAAGGCGAGCGCGGTTACGATCATCGGAGTCAAGGACACTGCCGTCGCGCCCGGAGAGCCGATCGTTCTCGACAGACCCTTCGTCTATATGATTCTCGACGGCAACGATTTGCCGATGTTCATCGGCGTGGTCGCGAATTTTTGAGTAGCGCCATAACGGTTAACTTATATGAAACGGTTGACGACGAATAACGTTTTGTCGGTTTTGCCGGGATGGCGGCACGACGAAAAACAAGGAGGGCGACACGGTGAAAAACAAGCGCAAAATTTTGGTTCTTTCGGCTTTGCTCGCGGCGATAACTTTTGCGGGCTCGTTTGCCCCGCAAGGAAGCGTTGCTTTTGCGAACTCCGCAAACAGAGAATATTACGGATACGATTCGAGCGGCGTTATCGTTACGACCGAAAACTGCCCGATAGTCGTCGATAAAGAAGATCTGACGTTCGACGTAAAGCTTGACGGCAAATCTTCCGGGAACTCGCAGACGGCGTATGCGGGGAGCGCAGGCGTTATGGGGAGCGCGACCGCTATGAAAAACTCGACTTCGAAATACGCTTCACGCGTTCAAGCCGACGTTTACGCTCCGTTGACGTATAAGGGGAACGTGACAGCCGAATATACTTTCCGCAATCCGTCCGATCTTACGGCAAAGGTGCGTTGCATGTTTCCGTTCGGGTTCTTGCCGAACCGAGAAACGAACGTAACCCCGGGAGCGGGCGATTTTGCCGTCAAGAAAAACGGCGCAAAAATCGACGCGAAGATTCGTTACAGTTTCAAGCCGTATATTTACGACGCTTTCGATCCCGAAATCGATTGGAAAACTCTTTCGGACGATTTTAACGACGACGGATTCTATAAGACGGAAATGCCCGTTTACGAATATGAAATAACGGTCGGCAAGGGCGGCGGGAAGAATCTCCCGGAATACGTCGGGTTTTCTTATCGAAAAAGAGATGAAATTCTCGTCCTCGACGGTTATTCGAGGAAATATGAAAATAACGACGGACTGATAAAGCTCACACAGCAAGTGGGCGACGACGGGAAAGTAACGATTGCGTTCATAAATCGGAACGTTTCAGTCGAGGAAAGCGATTTCGAATTTTTCGACTCGAAGTTGGAAAGTACGAGCGGGAGCGTTACCGTCGAAGCGAAACCCGTTCGCGAACTGAAAGATTATTTGCTCGGTTTCAGACCTTCCGAACTCGGCGCGAGCGACGTCGACTGGTACAACGCGACGGTTACGATGCTCGAATACAGAAGCGGTACTCTGTTTAAAAGAGATTTATCGCTCGATGACGGATTGTTTTGTTGGTACGATTACACTCTCGATTTCGAGCCGGGCGAAACGCTCGTCAACACGGTGGTCGCTCCTCTCTTTCCGACGGTAAACGCATGGTACGAACCGCCGAAATACGTATATACCTATCTTTTAAGCCCCGCGGCGACCTGGGCGGATTTCAAAGATCTCACCGTCCGCATAAACACGGATATGTATCTTTTGAACAGTCGCACGGAAAAACGAACGCTCGACGAGAACGGCCGCGTTTATTTCGGAGAGCTGCAAGACGTTAAGTTTGAAAAGAAAGACGGCTTTTTCGAGGCGCACTTCGACGAGCTTCCCGACGGCGAACTTATTTTCACCCTTTGCAGTGAAGAAAACCCCGGGCGGTACAGATCGTCCTACGGGTACGGGTGCTTCGGATGCATAGGGTTGTTGAGAATGTTTTGTTAGGGATTCCAATCATTATCACGAATTACCGAAAAGGCGACTTTTTAGCCCTTTTCCGCGACCGCTCGGGCGCAGTACGTCCGGTACAGCATCCCTCACGCTCGCGAAAAATCATCTAAAAATGCGCTCTTTTCGGTGCGAAGCATTTTTGCGGCGAAGAAATCGCCGTCTTGCGGTACGGTTTTTGCAAGGCAAACGACCGAAATCGTACTTGCCGTACGTTGATGGGAGTTTAACACAGCAAAAACCGATTTATTCCCGCAAAAATAATTAGTGATGACGATTGGAATCCCTAGCGCGTGAAAGTCGCAAGATAAGTCGTGCGTGAAAGTCGCGCGCGAAACGAACAAAGAAAGGAGCGGGAAATGAAAACAAGAAAACGCACGGCGATTTTGTCCGTGCTTGCGATGACCGCAATTTGGACCGTCGCGGTTTTTTCGGGCGGTTGCGGCGAATACGGCGGCAAGCCGATCTCGAAGATCGTTTATGAGTCCGTCGATTATATGGGCGGTTTTACGGATACTTACGTGGTCGATTTCCAAAGCAATTCGTGTCTTATCGCGTACTATAATCCGATGAAGGACGAGAGTAAGCCCGAGCCGGAATTTTTCCACGCGTTCGTTGCCGACCAAGGCAGACATTTTTTGGACTCGATAAATAAGGGCGGGCTTTTAACTCTTTGGAAAAAATACGAAATGAAAGGGGTAATGGACGGTTTCGGGTGGACGTTGACAATTTTTTACGAGGACGGAACGACCAAAGTTTCGACCGGTTCGAACTATCGTCCGAAAGCGTTCGACCGTTGCGCCCCCGCTTTCGAGTCGCTCTTCGGCGTGAAAGTTATGTAAGCGAGAAACCGAATATTCCGGAGAAAAAAATGGAAAAAGATATAACTTCTCAAGCTAAAACGACAAACCGATTTCTTAAGGAAACGGAGCAATGGAGAGAAACGGACGTCAACGATTATAAGCGCAAGGTCTGCTTTGAACTATCGGAAGCATGGACGGGTGCGGTTATCGTTTTTGCGCTGATGTTTACCGTGCTCGGTTGGGCGTGGGCGCTGATTGCGACAACGCTTCCGGATTCGATGAGCGGCACGACAAAGGGCGTTGTTGCCGTTGCGATATATTTGTTGTTCACGATTATCGTCGCTTTCGTTCTGTCGGGGAAAAATTTGAAAAAATTCGTGAACGCAAATCGCGGAGAGGTCGGACATAAGGGCGGACCTTATTATAAAAAAATCCTCGCGATGATTCCGTTTTCGCTTGTGGCGGGGATAGCGATAAACGTTATTTTGTGGATATTCGTCGTCAAAGATCCCGACAATTTCACGACAGATAAACTCGGAGCGATCCAGCCGCTCGTATGCGCCGCGCTGTATCCGTTTTTTTATTACCTTTCGACGTTTATTCGTCTTTTAAAGATGCAGGAACGAACTTGTCCCGTTTGCGGACGATTCGACAGCGTTGTGACCGAAACCGTTGCGAAATACGGAAAAAAGCGGGAGCGAACGGAACACGTTACGAAAAAGGAACGGAAACAAGTCGGGGAAGAAAGGACTGTCGCACGATATTCCGACGGTTCAACCCGCGTGGTTTCGACAAAGCCGATTTACGCGGACGTGGTCATAGACGAGTACGATATGGAATACGGCACGGTTATGAGCGACTATCTGACATACTGCATGCATTGCAGCTATGTGAAAGAGGGAACAAAAGAGCAGTCGTATTCGGCAAGAATCAATTGAGGAACGGGTAAACATGAAAGAAGAAAAAACTTTGTTTCAATCTCCGTCAAATGCGGAAGCCGTTTTGGCTAAAAGAGAAACGCTCGAGCGTTTCGGCTGGGTGCTTGAATATGAGGAATACGATAAGGAAAGAAACGTAACGAAATTGCATTACGCGCGCGATTTGTCGATCGACGAAAACGTTTTAAAAAAACAATCGGAAGAAGAGGCGGAAGAAGCTTTGCTTGCACGTAAGTTTGCCGAAAACAATATCGCATACTGCCGTCGGATGCGGAATCAAACGATGAAGCCGCGCTCGCATAAGGCGATCGTTGCGATCATGTTGTTCGGTATGGCACTCTGCGTGCTTCTCGTTTGTTTGTTCCGTTTTGCGGATATTTTGACGTACGGCAAGTTTGAAACGGAAGCGGAAACGGAACATTTCAAACAGACTTTCGTTTACGAATTCCCGGGCGGTCAGACCTTGTTCGGAAAAAGCGGGTTTTCTTATTACGAATTGATCGACTTTTTGACGATAGCGCTCGGCGGAATTGCCGCCATTTTTCTCGCCGTAATTCTCGTTATGCGAAGAAATACAAAGAAAAACGAACTGATACAGGCGTCCGAACGCGAATATCTTGCCGAACGTGAGCAATATTTCGAGGCGCTTGCCGCCCAAACGGATGAACTTTATCTCGAACTTAACGAACTTGCCGATTTGTATTACGACTAAAAGGTTCGTAAAGTCTGTAACGTTGCCGACGGTTTTTTGCCGTCGGTTTTTTTGCCGTCGGTTTTCATAACATTTAAAAGCATTCAAAGTCAAGAAATCCGGGTTGATTTTTGTTAGAATGGTGTCGTTATCGGGCGGTAGGAATGCCCGATAAAGCGGAGATCGGAGTAAAATGGACCGGATACGGGGAATACAACGGGCGATCGACTACGTCGAAGCGAATCTGACCGAAAAATCGACGTTGAGGAAGTTGCCGAAAAGGCGTATTCGTCATCCTTTCACTTTCAGCGCGTGTTTTCCGTCATGTGCGGATTTTCGATCGGCGATTACGTTCGCATGCGGAGGCTCTCTCTTGCCGGCGAGGAGCTTTCCAAAGGAAACGCCGGAATCATCGACGTCGCGCTGAAATACGGTTACGACACGCCCGAAAGTTTTTCCCGCGCGTTTACGCGGTTCCATGGCGTTTCGCCGAGCGAAGCAAAACGCGGCGGCAAAGTCAGAATTTTAACTCCTCTGTCCGTAAAACTTATTCTGACGGAAGGATCAAAATTGACGGGCATTCGAAGAATCCGGGCACTTCAGTGCCGCACTCGAAAAACAATCTGTCTTTCAAAAGTGCGGAGCATGTTTTCTACCATAAAACCCCTAATAATCGATCTATAGCGCTGCTTTTTACTCAATTAGAAGAAAAACTGCCGCATCACGAGACAGTTTCTTACTTTGCTTATCGATCTCATAGTTGCCCGAATCTTTCATCGTTTCCCCCTTAGCCTAAGTAAACGTATCATAATTTTTACAAAGTCAATATTTAAATGTGGGCTGCTTATAATAGGCGGTAAAGACGATGGGAATGTTATAATCGCCGAATTTTTCGCCGAAAAGATTAAAGCCGCCTCTGTGCGCGGCGTTTTTTTCGACTTCGATTCTGAAACGGGTTGCCGAGCCTTCGCCGAGTTTCAAATCTTTGAGTTTGACGGAATTGCAGATAAATTTACCGTTCAGGAAAACGCCCCGATCGGTTACGGAAATCGTCGTCAGAAGTCCGTATTTCGTCGATTCGCTGTACCACCACGCCGGGGTATATTTGCCGTATCTTTTCCCGTAGTCGCCCGGGCATTCGAACACGCAAAGTCTTTTTCCGCAAAGGAAAAAACTTATGTCGCTGACGAAATTTTCGTTAAATCCGCGCGCTTCCGAGCAAATTTCGAGATTGATTTCGACTTGTTCGACGTCTTTGTTTATCGCGTAAAGATTGGGAAAAGCGTATTCCACGTAACCGTCGTTTGTCCATAGTATCTGTGCGTTTTTTCTGTTTTCGGCAAAAACAAGATTCTTCACGCAATCGTTAAGTATCTCGTTCTCGCTCGCGAACCCGCAAGTATCCCCGAACTCTGCGTCCACGTATTCGCCTATGGCGATGTTTTTTATGAACGGTTTCAATTCGCCGCTTATGCCGAACTCGTTGCGCAAGTGGATTATTATGTTTTTTTCCGGCGGATAGGAGTAATATTTCACGCCTTTTTTAATCGTCGAATTTTGTATAAAAACAAGTCCCGCGTCTTGCAGTATTTTCAGATGAACCGCCGCCGACGACGCGTGTATGTCGAAACGCTTCGCGATATCCGTCAGAGACATCGGCTTTTTGTTCAGCTCCCGCAAAATTTCGATTCTCACGGGTTGCGACAAAGCTCTGCCGGTCAGTGCGATCGCGTTTACGTCCTTATTACTGCAAAGGTCGTATTCTCTTACGTAATTGAAACTGTATTCTTGCGTTTCGGGATTGATTTTTCCGTCGATTTTTTTGTCGTTCATAATTCCTCTCGTGTTTTTAATACAGTTCAAGTGTAACATAAGGTGGTTTTTAATGCAACACTTTTCACTTGAAAAAGAACGAAAGGCGTGATAAGATAGAACTAAAGGAGCAAACGAATAGCCAAAGCGGCTTTGAACGCTCCTAAAATTTGCGAAGGGAACGGAATTTCACCGATGTACATGGCGTTAAACGTAATTTTACTGGTATGCGGTTTTTTGTTCACGAAGTTATACACGAAAAGCGAAACCGCGCCGAAAAGTACGGCGATATTCATATTGATTGACGGCGTTTTGGGCTTTATCTTCACGGCGGCACTGTCCAAACTTAACTTTTCCGTTTACGACGTGGTTTTCGGCGCACTCATAGGCGCGCTGGCGTGTTTTAATCTGACCGCGCAATTAAAGGCGTATAAATACGGGGATTTATCGGTTTACACGCTGTTTTTGATGTCGGGCGGAATGATTTTGCCCGTGCTATACGGCAAAATATTTTTGTCTGAAGGGTTTCCCGTCGTATACTATTTTACGTTGCCGTTAATCGTCGCATGTATGTTTTTGTCGATACCGCCGCAAAAATTTAAAAAGAGCATAGCGTATTATCTGATATGCATTGCGGTGTTCGCGTCCAACGGTCTGATGAGCGTTTTGTCCAAAATATATTCGACTTATTACGGCAACGAATATGCGATGCTCTGCGGAAAATACGTGTTCGAAGTCGTTTTTGCGCTGATACTTACGTTTGTCGTGAGAAAACGTTGCGTTTTTCAAGTGAATCCGGATGGAACGCATTTGAAAAACCTCAAGACGGTTTTAAATGAAGAATGCTATGCGGTAACCGCGGTCGAAACGGAATCGACCGCCGCAACCGACGCGGCGGGTAAAGAGAGTGCGATCGCGAAGAAGAGCAATCCGGCGAGGACAAAAATATCCCTTCTTAACAAAAAATCTTCTCTTATTTATGCGATTCTGACTTTTGTTTTCTCTGGACTGGCATATTTTTTGCAGCTTCTCGTTTTAAACAATACGGACGCCGTATTGTTTTTCCCGATTCAGACTTGCGGAACGATCTTGTTGACTTTTATCGTCGGCAAACTTGTGCTTAAGGAACGAAAGGAAAAGAGGGAAATCGTTTTTTCGATAGGGATATTGGTGGCGTTCGTTCTGACGATAGCATTTATATAAAACGGAGGGGGGACAGCGTTCCCGAAAACTCATATGACAAAAATCGAAAAAGAATTCGAAACTTATTTTTCCGATCCTTCTGCATTGCCGTTTAGTTTCGTTTACGACGATAAACCGTATAACGGACTCGACGAAAAACTCTTTGTCTCAAGTAAAAAGGAAGTGCGTCGAAATGGCGAAAAAACGACCTATACGTTCACTTATCTGACCGATGACGGTTTGCGGATAAAACTTGTCGCCAACGTATATAAGGCATATTCGGCGTATGACTATACCGTATATTTTACCAACAAGTCAAAGTCGAACGGTAAGGTGCTTAAAGAAATCAAAGCATTCGACTCGCTGTTCGGTTGCGAAAGCGCAAGGCTTAAAGGACTTTGGGGCGACCATGCGGCGCAGTATCGACCTTACGAATTCGATCTTACCGAAAAATGCGTTTCGCTGAAAACGAAAAACGGGAGGTCGTGCCACGAGGTTATGCCGTATTTTAATCTGGAAGCGGACGGCAACGGAAGCATAATCGCTGTGGGTTGGAGTGGTAACTGGCAAGCCGATTTTGCTTTCGACGCGAGTGAAAAAATCGTCAGAGTTTGCGCAACGGGCAATCCCGACCTGAAAGCGTATCTGAAACCGAACGAAACCGTCAGGACGGCACTTATCGGCGTGGTTCGATATTACGACGCAGACGAGGACGTCGCCATGAATATGTGGAGAAAGTGGTATATCGACTGCAATATGCCGTACGAGGACGGAACGCAAACGCAAAAAGTTCGGCCGCACAACGCCGTTGCGATCGCGACGGATACGGGCAGACCTAATTCCGACGGTTCGATTTCCGAGGGGTACGACTCATGGTATAATTCCATGTCGACGATTTACGAAAAGGGGCTGAAACCGCATTTCAGATGGCTCGATGCGGGTTGGTATCTCGATCCGTATAAAAAGACCGTTCCTACCGACTGGTGGGGGACGGTCGGTTCGTGGGCTCTCGACAAAGAAAAGTGGCCGTCGGACAGCCTGAAAGAATGCAGTGACTATTGCCTTGCTCGCGGAACGAAAACGTTTATGTGGTTCGAGCCGGAGCGTGTGACTCATCTCGACGGAATGGCGAAAAATTACGGCTACGAAAAAAATTGGGCATTATCCGATCCGAGCGACGACCGTTGTTACGTAAACGATCTCGGGAACGCGGCATGCCGCGAATGGCTTCTCGGGCGGATAATCGGCGTTTTGGAAGAAAACGATATTTCTATGTATCGCGAGGATTTCAACGTGGATCCGTCCGCATATTGGATATTCGGCGATGAACGCGAAGGCGCGGACAGAACGGGTATCACCGAAAATCTTTACGTGCAGGGTCACTACGCTTTGTGGGACGGAATAATCGAATACTGCTCGAAAAACGGTAAATGTACGTATATCGATTCGTGCGCGTCGGGAGGGGGAAGAAACGACCTTGAAAGCATGCGAAGAGCCGTTCCGTTTTTAAGGAGCGACAGCGATCGCACCACCGTAAATTTGCGCCTTGCGATGTCCTCTTCGTTTTCTCGGTGGTTACCGTACGGCGGCGCGTGCGCCAAAGAGGGTGAGAACGAGCTTACGAACGGCGGTATGGACACTTTCGTAATGCGCGCGACGATGTTGCCGTTTTACTATTACGCCGCTTCTTTCTATTTTGGAAAGGACGAGATCGACTGGGCTTGCCTTCTTAAGATGCAAGACGAATGGAACGTATATAAAGATTATTTTTTCTTTGATTATTACGTTCTGACTCCGTACCATGGCGTAAACGACGGAAGTTCATGGACGAGTTGGATGTATTTTGACAAAAAAACGCAAAAGGGCGTCGTTTCCGCATTCCGACAGGATTGTTGCGGAAAATCGACGTATACGTTACGTTTTAAGGGTGTCGAATCCGACAAATATTACTCGATAACCGACGTCGACGGAGTGAACGACAGACGAAGAATAAAGGGCTCGGACTTAATGAGCGGATTGACTCTCAAAGCCGAAAACCCGCGCACCGCAATCGTTTTGTACGTAAGCGAAACGAAATAGTTTTCGGCGGCTACGATCGTTATCGCCGGTTTATGGTGATGAAT
>CAKQKN010000060.1 GCA_934249215.1 uncultured Clostridia bacterium | reverse complement strand
AGAGTAATGGTTTCGAGATTGCGGCAATATGCAAACGCGTACTTGCCTATAATGCGAAGCATTGAATTTGCGGGAATAACTACGGTAGTAAGTTCCGTGCAGTCCTCAAACGCACTCTCGCCTATTTCCGTAATGCTGTCCGAAAGCGTTATACTCACAAGTTTTGCACCCATAAACGCGCTGTCGCTTATTTTGGTAATGCCGTCCGTAAACGTAATTTGCGTAAGATTTGTATCCTTGAACGCACGCTCGCCTATTTCGGTAATACCCGACGGAAGCGCAATTTCGGTAAGGCTCGAGCACCCGTCGAACAAGCCCGCGCTTATTTTTTGCAGGTTATTCGGCAAAATAACGGTCGTAAGGCTTGTGCAGCCGTTGAATACGTCTTGACCGAATTCAACTGCGCCGTCGGCAATGCGAACGGTCTTAAGCCCCGTGCAACCACAGAAAGCGTCGGCTTCGATTGCTTCTACGCTCGCGGGGATAACGACTTCTTCTATTGTTTCGTTTCCGTAAAAAGCACTTTTTCTGATTGTCTTTACGCCTGCGGGAATTTCAATAGTTGCAGACGAACCGATATATTTAATGAAAATATCGCCGTCCGATTGCTTGTAAACGAGATAGCCGTCGGTATCGCTGATTTTGCTTTGCGCGCTTGCGGTAGTGTAAACGTCCCACGCGTATTTGCAAAGTCCGCCGAGCTCGTCGCCGCCTTTAGTCGCAGTAAGCGAGGAAAGGTTGCGAACCTCTATCAGACCCGTGCAGTTCGTAAACGCGCCGGCGCCCACCGAGGTTACGGTTTCGGGCAGAGTAACGCGGAAAAGTTCGGCACAATTCGCGAACGCGTCCTTGCCTATGGTAAAGAGTTTACTGCTCGCCGCATCGAACTGAGCGAGCTTAGCGCAATCCTTGAACGCGCCGTCGCCTATGGAAACAAGGTCATTGCCCGTTTCGACTTTGGTGAGAATCGAACAGCCGTTGAACGCGTTTGCGCCGATCGACGTTACGTTAGGAATAGATATTTCTTTGAGTTCGGGCGCGCCCGTGAACGCGCCGTCGCCTATTTCGGTTAGGGTATCGGGAAGAACGATATTCGTTACCGAAGAGTTTGCGTAAAATATATTTTCGTCTATTTTCGTAACGTTACCGCGGATAATAAGACGCGTTACATTTTCCGTGAGCGCCCCAAATATACCTTTATAAATTGTTTCGTTAACCGAAGTATAATCAAGTTCCTCCACGTTACTGTCATACAATCCGAGCAACGCTTCGCCTGCCATTCGCCCCGCCGTAACAAAACCTTTGGTTATCGTAAGCTTTTTAAGCGATTTCGGAATACCGCCACCGAAAACATAACTTAAGTTGGAACTGCCCGGTCTGCCCTCGTATTCCGTGCCGTTATACTCGACGCTTTCGTCGTATCTTTGACCTATAAACGGAAGAGTTACTTCGACAAGCGACTTGCACTTTTCCATTGCGCCGCCGCCAATGCTATTAACATCCTCGCCGAAAGTTATCTTTTTAAGATTTGCGCAATCTTTAAAAGCGTAATCTCTGATATCTCCGCCCGTTACGGTAAGATTTTCAAGCGAAGAAGGCACTTGTTTGTTGCCTGCCGAGCCTACTCCGCCGAAAATATAGCCGAAATATGCGTTTTCGGTCGTATCGTTTGCCGTTGCGCCCATAAACGGAATGGTAAGACTTTTAACTTTCACGCAATTGCCGAACGCGCCCGGCGCGATCATAGAAACGTAATCGGGAACTACGATTTCTTCCATATTATAACTCGTTACGCCCGTGATCATTATAAAGCCGAGCGGATTGTATTCGATATAATCGTCGTCTACGACGTAAGTAAAGTTTTTAAGTTCGGGTTTCAGCTCCCACACGGCATACAGCGTGATATCGCTTGCAATACTCGTATCGATCGTTTCGACCATGTTCAAACCGTCCGACCAGCCGACGAAATTGTAGTCAATTTTTTTTGCAAGCGGTTGCAGTTCGATATCGTCGTCGCCCAATTCGTAATAATCGGGGTTCGCCTCGTTTTTCCTGCCGAACAAATTATCTATATAATCGATGCTGTAAGTGGTTTCGGGTATGAATTTGCCGTACAGAACCAGATCGCCCGCAGAGCCCGCGGGAATATAGCCGACGACCATATCGTCCTTTCTCCAGTTTACAAACCTGTAACCCGCTTTGTAATAATCGCATAGTTCGAGATCCGGGCTTTCCACCGTGTAAGTTGCAGGCAAGCCGGAATCTTGGATATCGAGATCTTCGTCCAACGGACCTTTATACATTATCGTATACGTTACAAGCGACCATTTTGCGTAAACCGTAGTATCTTTTCCGATTTTCAAATCGTCGCCGACAGGATTATCCCACACGTTTTCGTCAAAAAACCACCCGTCGAACGTGTAACCTTTTCTTTCGGGTGCTTCGGGCATAGTTACCTCGGCGCCTTCAAGCACGTTGACTATTTCGTAGTTTTTGCCGTTGCTTTTGAACTTGAGAATGTAGCCGGATTTTTCGTTTACGGAACCGCAAGAGCAAACAAAGCCCAGCAATCCGCAAATCAGTAAAACGAGAAAAGTCGCAAACATTTTTTGCCTCGTCTTAAACAACATAGTCAGTTCTCCTCATTATAATTAAATTTAAAACCGAAAGCCATTTCCAGAGCAGAAAACAGCTTGTTCATAACCTCTTTGGCGGTTTTTTCAAGGTCGATTTCACCGACGACGACAATCGCCTTTTCTATCTCGTCTTGCGGCACGTTGTAGCATTTGAGCGCCATATCCAGAAAACGATTGATTTTCTTTCTCAGCGTAAAATACTTGTCGCACTTTTTCACCATATACGCGCGCATTATTCCCGCACTGCCGATTTCGCTTTCGTAAAAATCGCTCTCATTCCAGGTCGGGTTGTGCTTTCCGAAAATCTTGCCGAGCTCGGTAGAAGTCTTTTGGTATATGCACTCGGCAAGCTGCGGCTGCGTGTAGGCTTCGATGTATATC
>CAKQKN010000059.1 GCA_934249215.1 uncultured Clostridia bacterium | reverse complement strand
AAAAAAAGAGAGCATAAAATTAAAAAATCCGATAGAATTAGTTTGCAAGCGAGTTTTTTGACTTGCCCTTAGATCCGGGAAATCCGAAATATAAAAATATAGGGATTCCAATCGTCATCACTAACTTCTTACCAAAATACCTTGTGTATTTACTCAGCTTTATACCTATCTTATCGTAAGCACTCTCTACAATTCCGATGGGACCGAATACAAACCGGTTGTAAAAGCTGTCACAAAGCCGACTGTGAAATCCGTAAAAGTCGAAACAAAACCGCAACAAGTACAATGGTCGCTTTCCGATAAACTTTTCCGCACGAGCGGTTTTTGTAAAAATGAAAATTTTTTTCGCAAAAACTTGACAAATGAAAAACATTTTTCTACAATACGCGTATGAAAGCAAAATATGTTTTGCGGTGTAAACGCGTATATTGACGGAAAAATCAGAAAGACTTCGATACTTTTTGCCGACAGAATTCTTTCGGTCGGCGATTTTTGCGACGGGAATTTGTCTGCGTAAGTCGAAAGAAAATTTTTACCGGGCGGGGCGATAGTTCTGCCCGGTTTTATCGACAAGCATATTCACGGCGCCGTCGGCGCGGACGTGACGGATGGTGACGAAGCGGGGCTCGGCAGAATGGCTCGCGCCGTTGCGGGCGAGGGTACAGTCGCTTTTCCTGCGACGACGGTAACTGCGTCCGAGGAGAAAACGCTCGGCGCGATCGAAGCGGTAAATCGATATCTGTCGTCGGACGAAGCCGCGTTCGGCGCCGAAATATGCGGCGTGCATCTCGAGGGACCGTTTTTGTCGGAAGAATATGCAGGCGCGATGAACAAAAACTATCTCCGCTCGCAAAAAATGCCGATATAGTGCTTTTATCGGTAAAAAGCGAGTCGCCCGTGGACGGCGGATCTCTCGTTACGAAGATCGGTCAGCTTTATATCGTGGACGTTCTTTGCTCGGGACTTATGCGCAAAAACGGCGATCGTTATCGCGATAACGTAGACCGCGCCAACAAGTCCGTAATCAAAAAACTTATCTGATTCCGCTTTGTCGTTCGCGGGGCGGAGCAGATGGTAGGACTTTAGTCGAAACATTTGATCGAATAATACGTCGGTTTTAACCGGCGGGAAAATAGAGAGGAAAAGCTATGAAAGGATATGATCGGTTCGGTGTTATGCTGGATTGTTCGAGAAACGGGGTTCTGAGCGTTGACGCGGTGATAAAATTTGGCGACGTCATATCGAAAGTCGGCTACGACACGATAATGCTTTATACCGAAGATACTTACGAAGTTGACGGAGAGCCTTATTTCGGGTATATGCGCGGCGGTTATACTGCGGACGAAATAAGAAAAATGGACGGCGAACTTAAGGCGCGCGGCGTGGAACTGATTCCGTGGATTCAGACGCTTGCGCACTTTACGAACCTTTGCAAATTATCGCATTACGATGACGTTATCGACGTAGACGACATTCTTCTTATAGACGAACCGAAAACTTACGCGCTCATAGATAAAATGTTCGCTACGATTGCTTCATGCTTTTCCTCGCGCACGATAAATATCGGGATGGACGAAGCGCACATGGTCGGGCTCGGAAAATATCTCGACAAGCACGGATTTCAAAATCGTACGGAGCTTCTGCTGCGGCACCTCGGTAAGGTGTGCGAGATAGCCGAAAAATACGGATTCAAGCCGCTTATGTGGTCGGATATGTTTTTCCGTCTTATGAATCACGGTATCTACTGTTCTCGCGACGCGCGACTCAGCGACGACGTCAAGGTTCGAAAGTTTCCGGACGCTTTGGTTCACCGAAAGAAAACCTTTCGGTTTCGAAGTGCAGGAAGCGCGTATCGGCGGGCTTATTTTAAGGCTTAAATCGTGCGCCGAAAGAATTGCGGGTTACGTTACGGGAAAAATCCTGTCGATTGAAGAACTCGAAAAAGATATTTTGCCGATGAACGACGAAGATTTCATGTATATGACGGTTTATGAGAGACTCGTCAGTTTCGGAAAAATCGGATAATGCGACAAATCGGAATAAAGGAGAGATAAAGGCACAATGGAACTGAAGAACAAAAGAGTTTATTTTCTCGGCGACAGCATTACTCAAGGCGTGGGCGCCAGCTCGCAGGAAAACAGATATACCGACGTTTTTGCCCGCAACACGGGCGCGACAGTGCTGAACTTCGGGCTCAGCGCGACGCGTATCGCACGGCAGACCAAGCCGAGCGAGTGGGAACAGGCGGACAGAGATTTTATCATGCGGTCGGACGAGATGCCTTCCGAAGCCCCGGACGTGCTGGTCGTTTTCGGCGGCACGAACGATTTCGGTCACGGCGACGCGCCGTTCGGCTCTTTCGACGACAAAACGGAATATACTTTTTACGGCGCGCTGCATATTCTTTTCAGAAAACTGATCGAAAAATATCCGACGGCGACTATCGTTATCATGACGCCGCTTCACAGACTCAGCGAAAACGTGCGCGTTAACGAGTTCGGAATTCCGTGTCAGCCGCTTTCCGCTTACGTTGCCGCAGAAAAGGAAGTTGCCGCGTATTATTCGTTGCCCGTGCTCGATTTGTGGTCGGTGGCGGGGATGCAACCCGTAATCGAAGCGCAACAGACGGGTTTTATGCCCGACGGGCTTCATCCGAACGATGCGGGCGCAAGACGGATCGCCGAAAGACTTCAGGCGTTCCTTACCGCGCTGTAAGAAAGAGCGGGATATATCGCAAATTAAAAGCAAAATTCAAAGTCCGAAGGAAATTTTCCTTTCGGACTTTTTCGAACCTTAGGGATTCCATTCATTATCACCAAATACCGAAAAGGCGACTTTTTAGCCCTTTTCCGCGACTACTCGATTATAACCGTTTACGGTTGCACTAATCTGTTGCCTTAAAGCCGTCTTTCAGACATCTTTCGGCAAACACTCGCTTGCAGTATGGCATACAACTTCGTTCGT
>CAKQKN010000058.1 GCA_934249215.1 uncultured Clostridia bacterium | reverse complement strand
GATTTTGAGCGTGAGATTGACGAAAAGCGTTTCGTCTTTCTTCGCTACCTTACATTCGATTTTCGGTTTGATCTGAAAAGAGGTGTTCGGTTTTACCGCCTCGTTAAATTTAAAATCGAGTTCGTTTACTCTGTAATATACCAATGAAAGTGCCATATTTCCTCCAAAGTGAACGCGCCGCGCGTTGCGACGCACGAGAACGAATCGCAAAAGTAAAACTTTCCGACCGCCCTTTTTCCTTTACATTTTATTACGTTTTACGCCGTTTGTCAACTAAAATCGCCTTAAGGGCGCCTTATCTCTTATTTGCAACCGCTGCAATGTTTGCAATCGCCGCTGCACCCGCCCGATTTTTTGCCCGTCGAAGAATAAATTTTTCCGCTGTATACGCGCGCCATCGGTTCTCCGCAGTCCGGGCAACGGACGATCACTTCGCAGTTTTTGACGAACTCTTCCGTCTTTTTTCCGCACTTCGCGCACTCAAATTCAAAAAGAGGCATATCCGCTCCTTTCGACGATATCGCCGATCTCGTTTTCTTCGACGATTATACTCTTTTTCTTAACGACAAGCAACAGCTTTTGACCGTCGCGCCGAAAAATCCGCGAACGTTTCGAACTTATTCAAGCGCGCTAAACGTATTTTTCCAGAATTTTCTTAACTCGTTCTCGTTTAAAAACCGAAAAACAAGAGAAAAAGTCGCTTGAATCGGCGTTTTTAAACTTATATTTTTTATAAAAAGCGGACAATGCGGAAAAGAACGCTTTTCTGCCGATTTCGGAACTTGCCGAATCGAACGCGAGCATAGACGCGGAGTACGCGCAAGCGACGTATTCGTAAGCCGAAGCGTATTCGTCGAGCGGCATATTGAATTTTTCAGACGGTTTTTTGCCGACGAGCAAGCAACTTTTCTTGTATCCCTCGTAACTCCCGCGCGCGTCGGCGACGAGTTTGTCGGCATATGCCGAATCAATGTAACGCACGTAATCGAGCGTTAAAAACTCGGCAAGCCCTTCGTCGAAACACGCCCGATCATACTCGTCCGAACAGACGGCAATCGGGAACCACTGGTGCGCCGTTTCGTGTATCGCGGCGAGAAGATATTTCTTTTCGTCCTTGTTTTCGCCGAGCACGAAAAACCCCGGATATTCCATTCCGCCCGTATCGTAAGGACTTTGCGCGAAAGAAAGCGACCTATAGGCGTAATCGCCCAGAAAGCGCGAAAAATGATCGAGCGCGTTTACCACTTCCGACAAGGTTTTCTCAGGCGTTTCGTCAAGGTAATAATAGTAGTTAATCGACCTATTGCCCGACTTTTTGGCAACGACGTTAAAAAACTCGGAAGCGGAAAACGCAAACCGCAGAAGATTTTTCCCGCCGTAGACATAGGTCGTTTCGCTGCCCGACGGATCGCATTCCAGAGCGGTCATTCCGCACGCGACCGAAAAATCAGACGGCACGGAAAGCGTTACGTCATAGTCCGCAAAATCGAAAGAAAACGGATCGCCGAATGCCGCATACGGTCTTTTCAGACACTCTCCGCCGCGCACCGGGCATTTCATCGGGTAAAACGCGGCAAAATTGGTGACCTTGTCGGTTATTCCGAGTCGACCGCCGCATTTTTTCAAAGTCATCTCGAAATCGAACTTTATTTTGTCGCCCGCCGAAAAATTCTGCCCGCCGCCGCGTCCGACCTCGACGAACTCGTCCTTTTCCCCCGACCTTTCGATTTTGCTTTCGAGTTTTTCGCCGTTTAAATAAACGCCCGTCACGTCGGCTTTTTCTGCGAGAACCGCGGGGTAAAACGCAAAAGTCTGTTCTTTTGCCTTGCAGTCTTTTTCGCAAAGAGTATATTCCGAACTGCCGACGAGCCGCTCTCCGTCAAACGACACACGAACGTCGTACGTTCCGCGCCCGCCGCCATCCTTTGAATCCGACGCGCCGTTACACGCGGAAAAGATCAGAACGACCGCGAGAAGGACTGACAACGACGAAATCGCCCTACGATTTTTTAAACCGCGCAAAGGGTTGCAAAGCGTAACCGAAAAACACACGAACATAAAAAGAAGCCTCACATGATAATACTGCGAAGCTTTGCTTTTTATTCCGTTTTATTTTTCCTGAACCGAAAGGTATTTATAAGGCGAAATCTTCTTTCCCTCCTCATACACCTCGAAGTGCAGATGCGGACCGTCCTTATATTCCTGCTTATTATTATCGGAAACGGTGCCTATCGTCTGGCCCTGCGTGATTTTCGTCCCCGCGACGAGTTTTTCGTCCGCGTCGATTGAATTGTAAACCGTTTTCAGTTTATCGTTATGCACGATCGTTACGGTAGTTCCCGTAAGATAGGACGTTTCGACGCTTTCGACCACTCCGTCGTAAACCGCTTTGACGGGCGCGCCCTTCGCCGCCGAAAAATCTATCGCCAGATGCCCCGTGTAAACGTTAAGCGTTTTGTTGTAAACCACAGAAGTAGCCGTGTAATCGGTCAATACCGTTGCGTTTTCGACGGGCATGACGAACGTTATTTTTACCGTCGGCTTGGCGTCGGGATCTTCCGTGTTGCTCTTGTCGTCTTTCTTTCCGTCGTCAGGGGTTACGTTGCCGCCGGATGAATCGTTGCCGTTCGGGCGCTCCGTCTGTCCGCCCGGTTTATCGATAATTCCGACAGTTCCGCTGTTGCCTGTCAGCACGAGCACCACCGTTACGGCAATGGCAGCGAGCAACACGAACGCTATTACGAAATAATAGATGTTCTTCATGAAAAATGACTGTTTTTTTCCTTTCGTTTCCATAAATGCCTCCTTTTGATCGCCGCCGACCGTTAATTCTTCGGCAGCTATGTAGATTATTGACGCCGCTTTCCCGATTTATACGTTCAATTTGAATTTTTTTTCGACAGAACTTGATTTCCACAAGACACATTTCGTTAGGGATTCCATTCGTCATCACTAACTATTTTTGCGGGACAAATCGGCCTTTGCAATGTTAAAAAGAATCGTAGATAAACGGGCAGCCAACGCTTATGCCGCACTCCGAATATGCCACGTGAAGATTGACCTTTACCGCGCCGGGCGATGAGTTAACGCCGCATGCCGAACTTTCGGCACTTTTCCCTGCCTCTATCACCTGATAAAACGGAATGGATTCCGAATAATAATAAACGCATTCGACAGCCGAGCGCCCGCTTCCGAGCGTTTCTTTTGCGACCTCTTTCGCCCCGTACTCCGAAACTATTCGCCCGAGTTCCTCGACGATCAGCGTGTATTCGTCCGAATCCGACGAAACGAAAACGGTCTGCGCGACGCACCCGGGAATAAACGACAAGCCGTCAAGCTCGCTTTCGGAAAGAAAAATCGCATTGCTCGATCTGCTCGCGAAGCAATAAGTTTTTTGCCCGTATGAAAAACGCGGGTACGGCGCGCGCACGGAAACGAGCGCGCAGATGAGAGAT
>CAKQKN010000057.1 GCA_934249215.1 uncultured Clostridia bacterium | reverse complement strand
GACATAACGGTAAAGTTGAGCGGTCGCACAGAAAAGATAACGAATACTTCTATGCTACTCATAAATTTTACTCTTTTGACGACTTTTCTAAGCAACTTGCCGTACATCTGAAACGTTACAATTCTTTTCCTATGCGTCCCCTTGCCTGGAAGTCCCCTAAACAATACGTTTCAGACCACATAAATCTTGGACTTATACATAACTGATTTTTTTTAAAATCAGTCTCATATGTTTGACAAACCTACATTTTAGCAAAATATCGATTATGACGAAGGTGTTCGGCGTTTTAAGCAATGGATTGAATTGGTGGAAAGTTTAGCAATACCGGAATTTAAAGATTGTACGAAAGTTTATCGTCGTTGGTTTTGGGGAATAACAGAATCATTCAGGGTTCCGTATTTTAACGGTTTTACGGAAGGGAAAAGCAAAAGGTATTAAAACGTAACGCATTCGGTTTCAGAAATTTTGATAACTACAAAAAGCGCATACTGCTTGCCGCTTAAAAGACATTTTTAGTAAAATATGGCGGCAACTTAAAAAAGTCGCCGCCGCCATTAAACTATTTTCTATCGCGCACACCCCAACATTTGACATAGAGCCAATAAAAAAACACAAGACGACTATATCTTGTGCCTTTTGTGTTCTGTAGCTTTTTCATACTACAAAGATGGTCGAGGCGACGGGACTTGAACCCACGACCTCTTGGTCCCGAACCAAGCGCGCTACCAAACTGCGCTACGCCTCGGCGTACCGCCCCGATGAAGCGACTTCACCGAAACAGCCCTTGTATTATATATCTTTTCTTCGGAAAAAACAATCGTTTTAAACGCTATTTTCGATTTTTTAGCGGCAATAATTTCGATTTAAGCAAATTAAACCGAAATTATCGTCTACCCTTAATAAAAACAATCGGTAAAATTGCGTATAACGGTAAAAATCATCCATAAAGAAAACGTTACCCATAAAATCGCCCGATAGTTTTTCGGATAAGGCACGATTTTTTTCCCCGTCCACAAATTTGCCGTCAAACAAATAAGAGAGTACGCCAAAACAGGAGAAATCACGGTGAAATAAGCGTGATAATAAAATGCTCCCGCAAAGTCAAACTTCATGAGGCAATATGCCGAGCGCGTCAGCCCGCATGACGGACAATGAAACGTGCTTTCGTCGTGAATGAAAAATCCGTAAATATCGTTTTCGATGGGATCGGATAGAAAAACGTAAATCGAAAAAGCAATAACGGCAAACCAGAACGCGACGATTGCGACGCGAACAAGCATACGTTTGCGCCCCGATAACGCAGATCGATCTTTCATCGATCAGCCGCGGAAAAGCCGCGTTATGATTGCTTTTGCAACGTTGTTGGGATCGAACGAACTGTCCGTGGGATCTGAAGAATAAGGCGGAAGAATATCGTTTCTCCCTTCAATAAAGCCACTTATAAGTCCTATCGTCAAGATTATCCCGAACGCTATTCCGAAAGCCGAAGTGATGATGCCCGCAATCGCGAAACCGTTCGGCTTCCTTTTTTGAGAAACTATACCGAGCACCAAACCGACAATCGCCACGATCAAGCCCATAAGTGGCAGACAACAGAAAAGTAGACTCGTAATTCCGCAAACCATCGACGCGATACCTAACCCGTCGGTTTTATTCGGCGAAACCATTGCATCGGGCGACGAGCCGCTGCCAGATGCCGAGCCACGATTGTACGAACCGCCAGGATATCTGCGATAGAACGTGCCGCCGGACGTTCCGCTCGAAAAACGTTCGTCATCCTTTTCGGTGCGCGAATAGTCCGAACTTCCGTCGTCGCGGTCGTATGCGTGGCTTTCGTGCCGCTCGTATTCTTCTTCACAAGAAGAATCGCTGACGAATCCCTTTCCGTCGAGAGCTTCGTGATTATGCTTTTCGGTGCCGCCGGGTTTCTTTTCTCCAAAATCGTAATCAGACATATGTTACCTCAAAAGTCAAATTCTTTTGTATTTATCCTTTTCTGCTCTTCAGACTTCTTTTGTTTGTAAACAAAAGCACTACGACCAGCAACATGAGCAAGAAAAACGCGATCATCGCAAAAGCGTATACGGGGTCGAAAATCCTCGCTATGTACTGCGAAAAACTTTCGGATTTGTTCTCCATTTGCCCGACGTATCGAATCGTTCTCAATCCGTCAGTCGTTTCGAGCGCGAGAAAAATCATGGCGTCGTCCGAAAAATCGGGAAGTTTTATACGTTTTTCGGCAAGCGGAACGGACGCCGTATACAACGTTTTATAATATGAAAATCTGCCGCTTTTTATATCCTCGATCGTAATATTCGCCTTGTTTGCCTCGGCAAGTCGTTTCAACCTGTCTGTCGTTCTTATCGCGATCACATACGCTTTACCGTCTTTAACGTTGCTGCTCCAGCTTAAACGGTTACGCCCGTCGTAAAAACGCGAGATCGAAACTTGCGACAAATCCATCGCGATAACCGCCGATTTCGGATCGTCGGGCAAAGAAACGCTAAACGTGACTGTGTCGTCGGTTCCTATCCTGACGTCGCTTATCGCGACCGAACTGTTCGTTCCGTTCGAATAACTTATGATATTGTTACTCGGCGAAACAACCTGCTCGCCGAATTTAGAAAGAAGATTGGTTACTCCGTCGCCGAGAAGCGCATTCGAAACGTCCACGAAACCTATGCGCTCGCTGAGTTTTTTCTGCGCGTCTTTCCGATAGACGTACACTTCGTCGTCGTACATATTTCCGTAATCGATGTTTCCGATTTTGCCGTCCGCATTCACATACGCTTTCGATTCCGCAACACGGTAAACGATCAGCCCCTCGCCGGATAAACAACTGTCGAAAGGCGATTCAAAACTGTGCAGATCGTTAGATCTCGCTTCAATCATAAAGTATTCGCCCGTCGAATAATAATCCGACAACACTATTTTCGCACAGACGTAACCTTTTCCCGAGCCGACGAAGGGCAATGTGTACGTTCCGCCGGAATTCACGTAAAGAATATCTTCATACCCGAGCCAGCCGTTTTTCAGCCGCAGATAAGACAGCATATTTTGCGGAACGGGAGTATAGTTTGCCATAACGTCGAACTCACCGACAGATTCATAGGACAAATCGTTATATGAATAATAGTCGAAAAAGCCGAGATTATGCGCCATTTCGTGACACAAAAGACCGACGTCATACAGATCGTCGGACAATCCGACCTTGCTGTAGTCCGACGCTTTCCGCCCGCATATTTCGCCCGCGGACAAGAAATTATATTTACCGATCTCGTTTTTGCCGAACACGGGTTTGCCGAGCGCAAGCGCCGCCTCCCTTTGCTCTTTCGTGCAATAATATCTGCCGAGAACGGATTCGGTAAACGAATACGCGACACCCATGTGTCCCCAGAGCATCTCGCCCCACTCGCCGCCGTCGTCCACGTCGGTTATAAAGACAAGACTGTCTGCTTTCCCGTCCAAATCGTAATCGCCGTCATAGTCGTCCGCGTTGCATTTTTCGGATATTTCGCGCACGAGCGCCTGTTCGCGATAAAAACCGTCGACGCATTGCTTCGCGTCCTTCGCGCCAGGTTCGGCAAGTTCGCCGTCAGAATCGTACCAACGATTGTCATAGCCATCCGTAAACGAAGTCGGAACGTAATCGTTGTTCTTCCATTCATACCTCGGCTTATAATAATCGGCGGAATGATCAAGCGCAACGCACCGTTTTTCACCGAAAAAAGTGTTTTTAATTTCGAGCAGACCGTTGCTTTGTTTTCTGAAATAACTCTTGACGCCGTAATCGGATTCGTCGTACATTGCCCTGACTTTTTCGAAAAAACGATCGTCGAAACGCGAATAATCGTTTCCCTCGTCGGCAAAAGTCAGAAAGACGACGGCGTTATATAAGCGCGAAGCAAGCGGAGCGTATGCGTCCGCAACGCGCGGTTTATTTAATTCGATCGGAGCAAGCGATGAAAAAAAATACACCGCAACGATTACCGAAACGAAAAAACTCATTGACTTTTTCATATTTATATTGTATCATAAATAAATGAAAAAAGCACGCAAAATATAAGCTTGCTCGATATTTATATTTTTCTGACGGATTTTTTTCCGCTAAAGGAGTAACAAGTGAACTTAACGGATTTTTACGGTGAGAATTACGACAAAAGCAAAGACGCACGTGCCGAAAAACTGATCGAAACCTTCGGTAAAAAAATCGGACAAGCTCCGCAATACCTTTTTTCTTCGCCGGGGCGCGCCGAGATTCTCGGTAACCACACCGACCATAACCACGGTAAAGTAATGGTTGCGGCGATCAACTGCGATATTCTGTGTTGCGTTTCCCCTGCCGACAACGGCAAAATAACGTTTTGCTCGGAAGGTTTCGCGCCCATTGAAACGAACATCGACGATAACTCGGTCAACAAAAAAGAATACGGGACTTCGCTCGCGCTCGTCAAAGGCGTAACCGCAAAACTGAAAGAACTCGGATATAAGATCGGCGGATTCACGGCGTGCGCGACGTCGAACATTTTCAGAGGCGCAGGCGTTTCGTCGTCCGCCGCGTTCGAAGTCCTCATTTGCGAAATTTATAACATGCTCTATCTCGACGGCAAACTTACCCCGATGGATAAAGCGATTATTTCTCAATTTGCAGAAAACGTTTATTTCGGAAAGCCGTGCGGACTTCTCGATCAGAGCGGAATAGCGATAGGCTCGCTGTGCAAACTCGATTTTAAAGTACCGACCGAACCTGAAACAGAAAAGCTCCTCCCCCCCGACGGATATACCCTCGTTCTTACGAACACCGGCGGAGATCATGCCGCGCTTACCGAACACTATGCAGCAATCAGAACGGAAATGGAAAGCGTTGCGGAATTTTTCGGGAAGAAAGTTCTTCGCGAAGTCGACTATTCAGACTTTCTGAACGCCGTTCCCGAACTTAAAAAGCATTTTTCCTCTCGGGCAATCTTGCGCGCGGCGCACTTCTTCAACGAAAACGGACGCGTCGACCGTGCGGCAAACGCTTTGAAATCAAACGACGTCAAGGGATTCCTTACCGAAGTTTCCGCTTCAGGCGAAAGCAGTCTGTACGTTCTTCAGAATTGTTGCGTTCCCGGTTCGACCGACCAACCCGTCGTTCTCGCAATCGAATATAGCAAACTTATCGTAAAGGACGGCGCTTTCAGAGTCCACGGCGGCGGATTTGCCGGATCCATTCTCGGGTTCGTCAGTAATGCCGAAGTCGAGAATTACGTCGCTTCGATGAAGAAAGTTTTCGGTGAAGAAAACGTGTTTACGGCAAACGTCCGTAGGTTCGGAACCTGCGGTTTTAAACTTTGAGTTACTAAAACGCATATAAAAGCGGAGATGCAATCTGAAATGCATCCCCGCTTTTTTCGGTTTATATTACATATTACCCGACTCGACTTCTTCCGATTCGGAGTTTTTCGAGATCGAATCGACGAATTTGTAAATCGCGTCGATATAAGTTTTCAGACTGTTCGACTTCGACTTTTCGACGATATCCTTTACGTCCGTATCTTTAT
Source organism: uncultured Clostridia bacterium (assembly GCA_934249215.1). Lineage (GTDB taxonomy): Bacteria > Bacillota > Clostridia > Christensenellales > Borkfalkiaceae > HGM11416. The sequence goes on along the minus strand of CAKQKN010000057.1, from coordinate 15,901 downwards.
AAAGATCGGTTGCAAGAACGCGAAGCGCGGCAGTGAACGACGGATCGTAATCTTCATTTTCCGCTTGCGAACGATCGATCATATCGCAAACGTCGTTTACGATTGTTTCGACGGTAGTCGGCGTGACGTATTCGGGTTCGCTCACGGTTCCGCCGACGATATTGTCGACGTATTTTTTGATCGAATCGGCATCAGTTTCGCTTACACCGTTTTTCTTAAGCCCCGCGGCGAGAAGCGCAGTTACGTCGGAAATTTTCATTTGTCCGAAGCTTTGAGTCGGAGCGGAAATCGTTCCGCCTATGTATTTTTTCGCGGTCGTCACGGCAAGATCGAGAAATTCGTCCTTTTCCGTTCCCTTGACGAGTCCGTAAATATCGTCGATAAAATCGGTCGTCGGCATATCTTTGTTAACCGTAACGTTGCTTATCGGACCGTCGAACGCATCACAGACAAAATCTTTGACCGCATTTATCTTTTTGATTACAGCGGGATCTTTAAGCACGAAAACGGAAAGTTCGGCAACGCTCGACACGTAACTGTCGATATCGATTCCCATAAACTTTGCTTCGAGCGGCGCTCCGCCTTCCGTAATGAGTTCGTTAAACTCGCCCACAGTCATAAGAGCGAGAGGCCGAGCGACGTCAAGCGTGTTTTTGAGCACGCCGGACGCGACGATCGTATCGATTATGGAAGGATACGCTCCGCCCGTTTTCTTTTCGTAAAGCGAATTCGCGCTGAATTTTTTGCCTGTAAGCGAAGTAACGACGCCGTCGAGCACAAGATTGTTTTTCATCAGCCCGAGCTGGGCGGAAGTCAGAGCGAGCGGTTCGCCCGAAAACAGCACGTGATTGAATATGCTGTTGGACGCTTCGTCGAACTTGAGCGCGCCGTCCTTAAGGCTTTTCCAATAGCCGTCTTTATAAAGATTAAGCTCGGTGTTCGGTGTGCCGTCGGTTCCGACGTCATACGTATCGATGAAATATTTGACAGCCATTCCGACCGTTATATCCTTGAAAAGAAGCTTGAGCACGTTGCCCTGCGATTCTTTCCAGTCGAGAAGCGAAATGTCTATGGCGTTGCGTTTCAGCACCGTATCGGCGGAATCGAGTTCTTCGATCTCTTTTGCAGGATCGGGTTCGGGTTTCGGAAATACTGATTCCTGTCCGCCGCTACCGTCAACCGAATTATCTTTATTTTGACAGCCGACAAAAGCAACGGAGCATGAAAGGCACAAAATCAGCGTAATCAATAATGAAACACCTTTTGTCATTTTTCAAACTCTCCTATGGTTCATCATATAAATGCACATACGGGCAAGCGTTCCTCTTTCCCGTATTTCTATCATTATTATATATCTCGTTTTTGCAAATGTCAACTTTGAAAATGACTAAATTATTAAACAATTGTTGAACAATTTATCCGTTTACATCAGAAGAGCCGCCGCTCCGAGCGTTCCGGCTTTGTTTCCGAGTGATGCGATGCGCAAAATTACAGACGGTGAACCAAATTTATACCCGAAGAGTTGAGCCTCGACTTTTTTAGTCAGCGGAACGATCAGATTGTCGCCTTGAGCGGAAACGCCGCCGCCGATCAAAATAGCTTCCGGACGGAAAGCGTTTGCCACGTTCGTAATTCCGCAGGCAAGCATATCTTCGTAACGATCGACTACTTTTGCGGCACACTCATCCGTCGGAGCGTAATCGAAAGCTGTTTTACCCGTGACGTTCTCCGTCGAGCCGATTTTCCACATTTTCGAATCCTTATGTTCGTTCATTGCGCGAATCGTATCTCTTATGAGCGCGTTTGCGGAAGCATACGCTTCAAAGCACCCCGCTCTGCCGCAAGTGCATTTTTCGCCGCCGAACACGATTACTTCATGTCCGATTTCCGTTCCCGCGGAGCGATTGCCTTCGAAAAGTTTGCCGTCGATGACGACGCCCGCGCCTACGCCCGTTCCGAGCGTGATGAGGACGAGGTCGTTAAACTCTTTGCCCGAGCCGAATTTCTTTTCGCCGAGCGCGGCAACGTTTGCGTCGTTTGCCACTTTCACGTCGAACCCCGCGCGTTTTTTTACTTCTTCGGCAATATGATAGTCTGACAAAGACAAATTCCCCGCGTATACGACGACTCCGCGTTTACTGTCTATATACCCCGGAACACCCATCCCGACTCCGACGATTTTTCCGCTTTCCACGCCGCTTTTTTCGATCAGGTCGTTTATAAGCGCGGCAATATTGTCGGAAACACGATCCCCGCCTCGTTTGCATTCCGTCGCGATTTTCCCGTCTGCCGATATATTTCCGTTTTCGTCGACGATTCCGCCTTTTATGAACGTGCCGCCGACGTCGATTCCGATATAGTATTTCGTCATTTTACTACTCCCTGTTTATTGAGAAGCCCCTACTTTCGGCTCCCGATAGTTTTCCCGCATATTTTAGCATTTTAATTTACGTTTGACAACCGTTTTTCGATAAAGCGCAAAAAAGGCGCTTCGTCAGATAGAAATTCACAACGGGCAAAACCATCCTCTTTCGCCCTTTCATCATTTTACTTGACAAAAATCGACCGCGCAATATATAATAGACTACATAAAACAGACTAACAAAACAGACGTCGAAGGAGAATCGATGGATAACATTCAGGAATATTTACAATATACTTTTACGGCGATTATAGGGCTGTTTCTGGTAACGGGACTGCTGACGGGGCTTATACGCGGTTGGAAACGCGCTCTGATACGCCTCGGCTGGCTTGCCGCTTGCCTGATCGTTTTGCTCTGCGTAACTTCGCTCATAACGCCGGCGTTTATGAACATGGACGTATCCTTTCTCAATCTCAGTTATCAGGGTACTTCCGCAAAAACGCTGAAGGAATATATCACGGTAGTTGCGTCGACGGCATTTCAATCGACGCCCGAAGAACTCGGCGGGAGCGTTGATTATCTCGTTGCGATCGCTTCGATGCTTTTAAACGGCGTGATCTTCGTCATAATGTTCTTTATCCTTAAATATGCAACCTTGGTTTTATATAAAATCATAAACGCCATATTTATTCACGATAAAGGCGAAGGGAAAGGCAGACTTCTCGGCGGAGTTATCGGGCTTGCGACCGGGGCATTCGTCGCCCTCACCGTGCTGACGCCGTTTGCCGGTTATGTTTCATTATATGACGCAGCCGCGGATAAATTAAGGAACGACCCCGAATACACCGAAAAATTCGATCAGGCAGACAAAATCGTCGATTACTATAAAAACGACAAGCTGATTTTGTTCTTCGACTCTTTGGGTCTCGGCAAATATCAGACCGAAATATTCAATGCGGTTTCCGTTTCGAAATACGGCGACACAACGTTCAAACTTGCGGACGAAGCGGACGATCTCATCGACGCGATCCCCTCCGTCATCGAACTATGCAGAACTTCCGATTCGGGAAACGCAGACTACTCCGAAATGGCAAAAGCCGTGTCCGCACTCCTTGAAAGCAATATCGTTTATGCGGGCTTAAAAGAACTCTCGCCCGTTTTAAGCAATATGATTCAGAACCGCGATTTCGGCGAGGACGAAACGGCGCAACAACTTAAAAACGTAATCGTCGAAGCGCTCGACAACATTCCGAATCTCAAAAAAGAACAACTAAAAGACGGGCTTTCCGCCGTTTCTTCCGTGCTTTCTGAAGTTTCCGCGATCGGAAGCGAATCGGGCACAATCAACTATGAAAACGCAGGCGCGGGACTTGATAAAATAATCGAAAGCGGACTCGTCGGCAAGGACAAAATAGCAGATCTGGCGTCTTTTGCCTGCAAAAAAGCTTTTGAATCGATAACGGAAGAGGACGATTTATACGACGCCGCTCAAAGAATCGTTTCGGGTTTCGAAAGCGGCGTGGATTCATATCGGACGGAATTTAAGGCGGCGGGACTTCTTTTGTTGGCGAAAGACGTGATAGACGACGATTTTGTTTTTTCGAACGACGCGGCGGTGCTAGGCGCAAAAATCGACGAAACGATTGCCTGCAACGCGAAAATAATCGATAAAGATCTTATAAACGCTTTTCTCCGTAAATCCATCGACGGACTCGTTGCCGATTCGCTTGACGGTTCGTTTGCGGGAAGCGTCGAAAAAATCAAAAGCAATCTCGACAAAGACTTCTCTTATGCGGAAGAATTCGACGATGTGGCAAAATTGATGGCGCTTGCGGATAACGATTTTTCGATCGGAAATCTTTCGACGCCCGACGAAAGCGGAAAGACGCTCGGACAAAAACTCGACGAAATATCCGATTCGGTTCTCGTCGGCACCATTCCCCTCGACGTCATCGGAAACGAACTCGACAATTACGCGGCCGAAAACCCCGATTACGGAACGATAACTTCCGCAATGAAAGAAAATTTCAAGGAAGTACGGAAAAATTCGGTTGCGGCAGGCGCGGAAAACGGCTATACTTGCGAGCAGATCACAAACGAATTCGGCAATCTTTATTCGTGCATCGAAACGGCGTCGAAGATAACGGGTAACGACGAATTCGACGCGGAAAAAGCCGCAACTTACGAGAAAACCCTCGACGAATTACAGACTAACTTCATTATGGGCGAGAACGGCGCGAGAGCGCTTTCGGCATACGTCGCAAAAGAAGTCAAAAACGTAATTCAGAGCGACGCCTTACTTACTCTCGTTGCCGCAAAAATCTGCGTTAAAATCGACATATACGTCGGATATCTCGAATGCGAAGAAAATCTTTTCACAGAACCTTACGTATCCGATAACGACATGTTCTGCGACTCGAACAGATCGCAAAAAGATTTGCCAGGCAATCGATACGACGGCGATTCGTTAAAAGCGACGCGCGTTAACAAGCCTTTCACCTACATCATCGAACTGATCGATTCGCTTAAAAATTCGATTTAAGTAAAAAAACGGCCGCTTTATCGGCGATGAGAACACTTCGGAACGAAGCATTCGTCGCTTTTAAAGCGGTCTTTTTTTCAAGGGATAAAAATCATACAATCAAGAAAAAATCAAAGCGGCTTTAATTACCACGTCCTGTGCGTCGTAATATAACTCGGAAATCTCCTTATATTCGCTGAACGGCTTATTGTAACATATCGGAACTTCCCCGCCCTCGGTGCAAAGAAAAAACGTGCAGTACTCGGGGTTTATTTTGCCGCTTATGCTGCTCCCGGGAAACACTTCAAACGGAGCCAGATCAAACTCTCCGGACTTTAATACATAATCGAAAGCGGTTTCCAAAGAATCGGCGGAAGTAAGATTTATATCGAATCCGTTCAATCCCGCATTCAATATACGAACTTTAAATTTTGCTGTTCCATCGCGAAAGAGATCGGCTTTCTTTTCCGATGCTTCCGAAAAAAATTTGTTCATCGTTTCTTTGAATTCTTCGACCGAACAAGCCAGCTTGTAAAACCCTTTTTCAGACTTTTCTTTAATTTTTTTGTCGGATACCAATGACGAAAACAAACCGAATAGCATAACGAGTTCATACCCTTTTTCGAGCAACTCGTTCATCGAAAGATTATCTTTCGATTTGATCATATCGTCGTATAAAGCTTCATTATTCATTTCGTTCACCGTATTTTCGGGCGTTTGCTGCGATTACGTTACCCAAATCGTATAACAGCACGCCCGGTTTTTCTTTATATAGCGAGTCGAACGGTACGAGGCAATTATGCTCCTTGCTCGGCACGGATTTGTTTTTGGAGTATACCCACCCTTGCGCGATATGAAATCTGTCCCAACGGGTATGTTCGATATCCGCAAGTTGCAACACGTCGTCCGAAGATATGTTGTTCCAGCCGCCCTTTTCCTGCAAATATTGCCGGAAAAACGCTCCGAAATCGTACGACGAAATGTTCGATTGACGGGTAAACAAAGACAATTCGTACCATTTGCGCATATTACCGTATGTTCTGAATTTATCTTCGACTTTCAAAAGAACGCCGCGCATCGAGTCCATAAGCGATTGTTTTCCGCTTTCGTCCTCGAGATCGAGATAACCGATATTTGCCGATTTTATCGTGTTTTCGTCCATGATTTCAGCCCTAAATTTGACGGCAAACCGATCGAACCGACCTTCCTGCAACTCTTTAGACAAATAGTCGTACGACGTGTTGTATCTGATCGTGTTGCTCGTTTCGATCATGTAATCGTAACTGTAAATATCCGTGCGCTTGCCGAAAGGAATTACCGTGAGATTCATTTTTTCGGACAAACGAAGCCGTCCGTAGTTTCTTTCATCACGGATATTGACGTAAATCGTCTGGTGCAAAATAGATCCGCGATCGGTTTTGCGGCTTATTTCGTGCCCTATATCGTCGATCAAAGCGTTTGCGACGGATATATTTCTTTCGTCGTTGCCGAGCGCGATGATGAAAGCCTTATACGGGCTACGCTTCGGCAGGACGGAATATTGCGCATTTTCTCTGTCGACAAGGTAGTTCTCCTCTCCGGTACTGCGATCGAGTTCCCTCAAAAAATCCATTCCGTTGCAAGAAACGGCGTGGAAGAACAGCATCGGGAATCCGACGCCTTCGCGCAGCCCCGCGAACGAACGCACGTCAGGACATAACGGCGCATAGGATTTCAGCAAATTCGAAAGACAGTAACCGTACGTTTCTTCAAAATTACGAACGGAAATCTCCTCTTCGCCTTTGGCGCAAATAAACGAAGGATGTCTGAACGCGAACAGTCCCGCAACGTTATCGGCGTCCGAATCGAACACGTCCGCAACGAACTGCGTCGGCTCGCCGCCCGATAATTCGAGAACCTTTTTTGCAATTCGATCCTTCCCGTTTTCGTCGAAAACGTACGCCGTCGATTGTTTTTGCGACACTCTTCTTACATAAGCCGAATTGATAAACAATTCCTTCATCGCCGCCTGTCCCGTCTGTCCGAAGCCGAGGACGGCAACTCTGAACTCGTTATTGTCTGAAAAAACGCCGTAATCGAAAGGCTTGGATTCTTCAACAAGACTGCCGTTTCCGCTTTCGGGAACAAAAACCTCGGCGCGTCTTTTCACCAAGCATTTGGCGGAAACAGCGGCTTCGTTCACGATATTCAGTCTGAAGTGCGACATCGCCTCTTCCACAGTCATTCTGACGCGATATTTCCGGATGATTTCTTTAAGCATTCCGGACAATCTTTTGTCGTACGTTTCGTAATTGACCTGATTATCGGAAAGAATGTAGTAGTTGACTATGGGAAGGTCGGGCAAAACGTTGTTCTTCGACACGCATTCCGTAAAAAGGAGCTCGATTTCGGAAAAAACGTCGGAGCCGTTGAACGCTTCGTCACCCTGTTCGTTCTCGTTGAGCGCGAAAGAAAAAACGTGAATTTTGCAAGTTTTACCGAACTCGCAAATCCGTCCGATAAAATCGTTCGAGGTCTTAAACCCGAATTTTTTGAACACCGAAACGGGTGATTTCGAATTGCGCACGTAGGAAACGTAATAGTAATCGTGCGCCATTATTTCCCTGTGCAACGGGTCGTTTCCGTCGAAAGGTTCGAGCGAATCGCCGAGAAACAAAATTCTGCACTTTCTCGGTTTTTTCAGTTTTCTCTTTGCGGCGTATTCGTTACTCGACACCGACGATATAAGCTTTTCGATTATTCTGACGTAACAACCGATTTTCTCGACGATCTGACCGAAAAGAAGTCCCGCGTCGACGCTTTTTTTGCTTTTCGCGCCCGAATATAAAACGCCGGACGGAAAATGAATTTTTCCGCAAGACTTGCTCTCGAGCGCGGGAACGTCCCCGTCGACAAACGCAAATTCCCTGAGCGCAAAAACGAGTTCTTCCGAGGAATGTATGCCGTCTTTGGTTTTATCGACGAGTTTCAAAGCGGCGGAAAACAGTTCGCTCGCATCGCCCGTTTCACCTACGCACGCCGTGCGTATCTCGGTAAAATAAACACCGTAATTCCCCGATTCCGAATAAAAATCGAGGAACGAACGCCGCGAAAATATCTTTTCACTTAACGCGGTTTTAAATTTTGCGGCAATCGCCGTCCAAAGAACGGACGGCAAAAGAACTCCGACGATGAAATCACGCGTTTCAGAAGAACAAGTATCCAGTTTGGGGCTTAACGACGCGAACCATGCGTCTATATAGGTTTTAGTCAATTCGTTAAGCTCGACTTTTAAAGTGTCTGCTTCCTTCTGTTTGCGACCCATTTCGGCGTAAGACTCGAATTCGGCGCCCGAAGTGCCTTTAAGTTTCACATACTCCTTGGCGTAATTACGCTTGTTTTCGGCATACTCCGCATCGTATTCGGCATAACTTTTCTCGATGCTTTCCGCCAAAGTCAAAGCGTCTTTCGTCGCATTTCTGAAAATAAACAAATCTCCCGTCTTTCTGGCATTCGCAATACGCGAAACGCCGCCGCGGCTGTAAATCTCGTAACTGATCTTCGTCGTTACGATACTCAAAAACATTACCCCGCAATAAACGGCGGTTCCCCAGTAATACATCCAGTAAGCAAGCGGAACTTCGCTCTGTGCATAATCCTCAAGCCCCTCGAACGTAAGTTGCCCGATCGAGCTGTACGCCGCGCGAAGAGCAGTCCCGATTATCTCGCCGATCGTATTGTTATCGTAAATTCCCTCTTCCGCTCCGAGCTGAAGAAAAAGCAAAAAACGCGCCGAGAAACTGAGCAGTAAGACGATCGCCATGAACGCGATTTCGACGCCGAATTTCGAATATGCATATTTTTTTCGCACGGCAAAATAAGCCGTCATCGAAAGAAAATACAGTAAAGTGAATACGAGAATTGCTATTCCGATTCCGCCCACGGCGGAAAAAGTCAGCCCCGCGGCGGATAAATTGTCATTTGAAACGTACATTTGCATCCCCTTCGTGAAAGACACCGTCAGTCGAGTATCTTGTCTATTATTCCGTATTCGAGCGCTTCCTCCGCGCTCATCCAGTTATCTCTTTCGCAAGCGACATGCATTTCCTCGATCGTCCGTCCGGTGTTCGCCGCCATTATCGATTCGAGTTTATTACGCGATTTAAGAAGGCTTTCCGCTTGTTTCTGAATGTCGCTCTGACGCGCGGAGACGTAATTCCCGAGCTGAATAAGCGGCTGATGAATAAGAATACTGCTGTGCCGCAGAGCAACCCTTTTACCTTTCTTTCCGCAAGTCAGCAAAAAAGCTCCCATTGACGCCGCCATTCCGTAGCACACCGTGCTTACGGGAGCGTTGATATATTTTATCGTGTCGTAAATGCCGAGCCCTGCGGCTATGCTTCCGCCCGGCGAGTTTATGTAAAGACTGATTTCCTCGGTCGAGCTTTCTCTTTCCATATCGAGAAGTCGAAGTATAACGTTCATCGCAGACGCGGCGTTAACCTCGCCGTCAAGCAAAATAATTCTCGGTTCTCCGTTCATGTCACTCACCTCTCGCGTATAAAATCTCGTCGATAATTCCGTATTTGAGCGCACCCTCGGCGTCAAGATCGATATCGTATTCGAGATCGTTATGAATAAGCTCAATCGCTCTGCCCGTTTCGACGGCAAGCGCCGCTTCAAGATCGTTGCGCTCTTTCAGAAGCTTCTTCGCCTCTATTGCGACTTCGGTCTGTTGATTTGCGCCGACGGAATAATGTCCCTGCGGCTGACCGATCGAAAATTCCGCGTTCGGAAGCGCGTATCTGCGCCCTTTCGTGCAAGCGGCGAGAATAAGGTTCGCATAACCGCCTATCGCCCCGAACGCAACCGCCGTTATGGGGTTCGGCATAATTTTAATCGTGTCGTAAATCGCCATCATTTCGTGCGGAGCGCCGCCGTATGAAGAAATAAACAGTTGTATTTCGGCGGTCGGATCGTCCGCTTTGTATCTGAGCAGACTGAAAATAATATCCGTCGCGCGGCTTCCGTCGTAAAACGGAATAATTCTGCTTTCGTTGAGCCTTTGTTCAAATGAATCTTCTCTTCTCATGGTATACCCCTTTCGGTCTGAGTTTTCTCGTGCGTTTTCCCGTAAATCTGGCACGGGAAGCAAAAAATGCAATTTTCACGCGATCTCTCTTTATGATTGTATCATAGAACGGCGTTTAAGTCAAGATTTCATCGGGAATAATGTTGACAAAAATCATTTTTTATGTTACACTCAAAGAAGTGAGCGCAAACGCGGAACACAAATAAACGTAAAACGAAACAAAAAGACAAACGGAAGCAATTTTATGATCGGGAAATATGAATGTAAAGAAATATTCGATAACTACGAGCCGTTTTTTAACGTGCTCGTTGCCTGTACCGTTCTTTCGAACGATTCGTCCGACGCGTACAAACGCGACGCGGAGAAAATCATATCTCTCGTTTGCCGCGCATACGACATCGGTGACAAAACGCGCCAAGCCTTCGAATCCGCTATTTTCGGAACCCTTTGTCAGGTGACGACGCTAAGCGACTGCGCCGCGGTAAAAAAGAACGAAGGCGACGACCGTTCGGAAGAAGACGTTCTCCTTTATCTCAAAAGCACTGTGCTCGAATCGCTGCACAACATTAGCCAGACGATGAATTTCGGCCCCTATCAGGACAGAGATTGCTTCGACTACACCTACATTAAACCCTATCAGGAAAACATGCGCTATTCCAAAATCAACCGCGCGGCCTCCTGCGGAATAGTCGTTGCGTCAAGAGAAGCGGCGATCATGCAATTTCTCGGAATCGGCTGCGAACGAGACATAGATTCCGCCAGACGTAGACTGATTAACTGCGTATATTGGGGCGATATTTTTTCGGCTTATCTGCTCGCAGAACTCTATCGTTCGACCGATATGCGCGAAAAATATGAAAACTGCATAAAAGTCGCCGAACTTTGCGACAAATATCTGTACACCGGATGCACGGTTTTACCCGATGAAGAAAAACAAAAATACGGCTCGGAAGCATGCGATGACTACGCCCTTATTTCCACGATTTTGCAGGACGTGATTTACGCAAACAACCTCGTTAGAATAGACTTTTCGTTTATCGAAGCGATTAATTCTTCCGACCTCGATTATTATCAGCGAATGAAGTTTGTCAACCAGTACGTTCAGCGCGAATGGCAGGAAGTTACGAACGCTTCGACTTCGCCGTCCAGAAAAATCGGTTTTCGTTAATTTTCGTTAAAGAGGAATAATTATGTACGGCAAAGATATTACGAGCAAAATTCAACGCAAATATATCGAAGAATACCTTGAGTCATCGCGGATTATAAATTATACGGATCTCGGGGCGATGGGCGATGCTTTTACGGTACTCTATAAGGATTTACCGAAAAAAGATATTATCGGATACCCGTTCGCGAGCGATTACGTTTCAAAAGAAGGCATGACATATACCGTGGACGAGTTTTTCACACTGCCCGAGTCCGAGCGCAAAAAATGCGACCTCCGTTTTTATTACGGAACGTTGTCGCACGAACTTTATTGCGGAACGACGGGAAGCGGAAAAACGACCGGTTGCGTCGAACCGCAACTCCGCGCGATCTCGAGCCAGAAAAACAAGCCCGATCTTTTCATAACCGACCCCAAGGGCGAACTTTTCGACAGAAACGCCATGCACCTTAAAAAACAAGGTTATCGGCTTATGATTCTCAACTTCAAAGATCTCGTGCGGTCGGATAAATGGAACCCGTTCTGCAAACTTTACGACCTTGAAATGAGCCGTTGCACAATCGGCAAAAACGTTATTTTCCGCACAGGCGCGATCGATAAAACTCTCGAAAAATACGCCTCGGACGAAGATTTTAAAAACAACGGCTATCTCGAATATCGCGGAAAGGCTTTCCCGAACGCCGAAACTCTCAACGTTTATTTCGATTTCGAACGCGACTTCCTCGACGCACAGATCGACAACGAGATTTCGCAGCTCGTCAATATGTTCATTCAGGTCAAGTCCACGAAAGAACCGGTATGGGAACGCGGCGCACAGACTCTTCTTCACGGAATAATTCTTGCGATGCTCGATGACGCGAGCAATCCGGAAAGCGGCTTCACACGCGAAATGATGACCTTAAAGACCATCAAAGATTACTTTTATTGCATAAAACAGCGCGCACTTGCAGAAAAAGGCACGACGATCAACGATATAAAGTGCCTTAAAGACAAGCCGATGAAAGTAAAGAACGTTTTGTCGAACGTCATCGAAACGGCTTACGTTACGATGCAAGGCTATTTAAGCACGTTCGAATCGTCCATTTCGGACTGGTTCCAGGCGCACGTTTTCGCCCTTACGACGAACAATACGATTACTTACGAGCAACTTAACGACGACAACCCGTTCGCGATTTTCGTCGTTACCCGCGACTATGAAAAGAGTGATTTCCGAGTGGCGGGATTGTTCATCGACTGGGTATATTCACAGATGATCAAGCGTGCCGAGGACAAAAACGGCAAAAAACGCACGACGCATTTTCTTCTCGACGAGTTCGGAAACATTCCGAAAATTCCGAACCTCGAAAACAAAATCGCAACGGCGCGCTCGCGCGATATATGGTTCCACCTGTTCGTACAGTCGTATCAGCAGATCGAGGTCGTTTATAACGAAAACAACACCCCGACCGCGACCATTATCCGCGACAACTGCAATTCGCTCATATTCCTCGGAGCACAAAACCGCAGCACGCGCGAAATATTCTCGAAAGAATGCGGCGAACACGCCATACCCGCTTTATCGTCGAAACTTATTCTCGGCAATAACGACATAACGACCGTTCCTCTCGTTCCCATAAGCGCGCTCGACCTGATAACTCCCGGAAAAATGTATATCAAACCGCTTAATAAACCGGTTATAACCTCCCAATACGTGAGAAGCTATCTTGCAGCGGCTAACGGCGACTTCAAATATTTCGACAGCAACGGACTCCTTACCTGTTCGCCCACGTTCATCGATCCGTTCAACGCCGCAAAATATAATTTCCCGCTTCTCTTCGAAAAAGAGGATTTCGATTTTTAATGAAAATTAAAAAAAATACGGCATTGTCCGTCGGTATCGCTCGATTCCGACAGTCAATGCCTTTTTTACGTTCAGTCGGATTAGAATACTATGCGTTTTCTTCAATTCCGGACGGAAGATAAACCGTAAAGACCGCCCCGCCTTCGGCTTGGTTTCCGCATTCGATTTTTCCGTCCGATATATCGAGTATTCGTTTAACGAGCGACAATCCGAGCCCGTTACCCTCGCCTTTATGCGAACCGTCCACCTGATAAAACTTATCGTATATGTGCGATATACCGTCCTCGGGAATGCCGTACCCCTCGTCCGCGACGGATACGACAATCGTATTGCCTTCCTTTCGTGCATCTATAAATATCTTTCCGCCGATTTTGTTGAACTTAATTGCGTTATCGATAAGGTTTACCCACACGTGCTGCATCAGCCGCTCGTTGCCGAAATACTCGATTTCGTCGAGGTGCGCGTCGATCTCGATTTCTTTGTTTTCCCACTTGGACGAAAGCATGACGATGCATTGTCTGACCTGCTCGTCAAGACGATAAATTTGATTTTTTGCGGATATATTCTGATTGTCTACCTTTGACAAAAGCAATACGTTCTCCACGAGATTCGACAGTCTGTCCGTATTCATGCTTATTTTTTGCAGATAGTCCCGTCTTTCTTCCTCGCTTAATTTTTCGTCTTGCAACAGCGTCGTATACCCCGCAATGACGCTGATAGGAGTTTTGAACTCGTGCGAAACGTTGGACACGAAATCGGACTGAAGCATTTCGGTCGCAGCGAGTTCTTTGGTCATTATATTGAAATTTTCGACCATGGCTCGTATTTCGTTGACCGAACTCGAAACCTCGAGCCGCACGTTGAAATCCCCACCCGCAACCTTGCGCATCGCCGCACTGAGTTTCAATATCGGGCTGAAGAATATTTTTCCGATAATGATCGACATCGCAACGCCGATCAAAACGCTGAACAGCATCGTCCAGACGTAAATCGATATTTCGATATCCGTGTCGAGCAACCAGTTGACTAGCTTCGAAAGAGAACTTGCCACCACGACCGTTATAACAAGCAACGCCATCACGATGACGATGAAATATACCCAAAGATTTTTGAACGACGCGGCATTCTCCGCTTTTTGTACAATATTTTTTGCGATCCCCGATTTTTGCTTATTCTTTTTCACGATTTCGCCTCGATAACCTATTTTTTAATGAGTTTATAGCCGACGTCGCGTATCGTTACGATTTCAAAATCGTCGCTTGTCCTGAACTTATCGCGAAGCCTTCCGATATGAACGTCCACGGTGTGAGTATCGCTTTTCGTCGTATCTCCCCATATCTCGTCCATCATTTGTTTCCGCGTGAAGATTTTCCCCGGAAAAGACGCCATCTTATAAAGAATCATAAACTCTTTCTGAGGAAGGATAATCGACTCGCCGCCGTGCGTCACCGTGAGCAAATCGAGTTCGAGTGTCGTTCCGCCGATTGTTAGCTTTCTCTCGTTGATCATTGCCGCCCGACGAATAAGCGCATCGACGCGAAGAAGCATTTCGTTAAGGTTTACGGGCTTTACCATATAATCGTCGCTGCCGGTCGAAAAACCCTGACGCATATCGTCGAAAGCCCCTTTTGCCGTTATCGTGAGGACGGGCGTTTTTATGCCACGTTTTCTCAGATTCGATACCATTTCATAGCCGTCCATAACGGGCATCATAACGTCGGAAATGATAAGGTCGAAATAATCTTTTTCGAACATTTGAAGCGCCACGGCGCCGTTCTCCGCAATTTCCGTCTCATAGCCGTTCTTTTCCAGTACTCTTGCAAAAAGATCGCCTAATTCTTTGTCGTCTTCCGCTATTAAAATTTTGTACATATTTCCGCCCCGATCGATTTAATCCTGCCGCTGACGGCGGCAAGAAGCAAGTCGAGTTTTATTTTCGGATATTCTATCATGAAACTTACGATAATTCAACTGTTTTTCTTTTTTTATCCGATTTATATCCGACAAGCCTTGACTTGCGTTGACAAAATCGTAAAAAAACAATATAATCATTATAATATCGAATTAAATTAAGGATCTTGGGACTTATGAAATACGCCCTGACGAATTGCAAAATATTGAACGGCAAAAAAGATATGACGCCCACGCCGGGGTTCGTGCTCGTAGACGGCGATAAAATCGAGGACGTATTTTATAATTCCGCGTTCGAAAAAGAGAAATATCCCGACTTTGAGATAATCGATCTCGGCGGAAAATATCTTATGCCGGGACTTATAAATATGCACGTTCATCTTGCGGGGAACGGCAAGCCGCAAAAAAAACAACGCGACAACGCAAAACTCGTAAAACTCATAATGAGCAACGCGCTCACCCGCTCCATCGCGTATAAAATGGTTTGCAACTTCGCAAAACTCGAGTTGTTCAGCGGCGTAACGACCATACGCACGGTCGGCGGGCTTTCGAACTACGATACAAAACTTCGCGACGAAGCGAAAAACGGCAAAAAAACGTCACCTCGCATCATAGCGTCAAACCGCGCGATTTCCGTTCCCGACGGGCATATGGCGGGTTCCGTCGCCGTCGTTTGCGAGAACGTGAACGATGCGCTCAACTTCCTTGAACGCGAAGAAAAAGAAAATATCGATTTCGTTAAACTGATGGTTACGGGCGGCGTTATGGACGCAACCGAAAAAGGCGTTCCGGGCATTCTTAAAATGAAACCCGAAATGATCAAAGCGGTTTGCGATAAAGCGCACTCCGCGGGATATAAAGTCGCGGCACACGTCGAATCGACGGAAGGCGTTCTCGTTTCGCTGAAAAACGGCGTCGATTCGATCGAACACGGCGCAAAACCGACGGACGAAATGATTTCTCTATTCAAAGAACGCGGCGCGTTTTTATGCACGACCGTTTCGGCGGCTCTCCCTTACGCTCTTTTCGAC
>CAKQKN010000056.1 GCA_934249215.1 uncultured Clostridia bacterium | reverse complement strand
GTCGTAGAATTTAAAAACGATCGGAGGAAGCATATGAAAAACGTTTTTAAAAGAATAATCGTCTTTGCGCTCGTAATCGTTTCGGTACTCTCTTTTTCGGGTTGTATCAAAGGCAAAAGCGCATATGAACTTGCCGTTGCCAACGGCTTTTCGGGGACGGAGCAAGAATGGCTCGCAAGCCTTAAAGGCGCGAAAGGTCAGGACGGCGCCGACAACGATATCACAATCGAGGATTTATACGAAGCCGCCAAAAACGACGGATTCGAGGGCAGTATGTCCGATTTTATAAAGGAATATCTAAACGCCAACGCACAGATTCCCGACGAGAAAAACGCCGTCAACAAAGCCGTCTTTTCCGTTTGCGACGTAATTGCAAATTTTCAGACGAAAGACTCGATCAAGTGGGGAATGACCGTCCCCGGTAAAACGGTTACGTCCGCGGGCGCGGGCGTCGTTTACTCGCTCGACAAAAACGCCGGCGACGCTTACGTAATAACCAATCATCACGTCGTCTATAACAGCGAAAGTTCGAATTCCGACTGTATATCGGACGAAATCAAACTCTATTTCTACGGAAGCGACGTCTATAACTATTTTAACGGAACTGATTTAGATTACGGCGTGCCTGCGACTTACGTCGGCGGGAGCATGACTTACGATATCGCCGTTCTTCGGGTGGATGGCTCCGAAATTCTCAAAAATTCAGACGTCTGCGCCGTCACGATAAACGAAAGCGACCGCACGGTCATCGGCTCGAAAGCGATAGCGATCGGCAACCCCGAGGGTAACGGTATTGCCGTGAGTTCGGGTATAGTCAGCGTCGATTCCGAACTTATCGGGATGACCGCCGTCGACGGAACGTCGAACATTTACTATCGCTGCATAAGAGTCGACTGCGCCATAAACGCGGGCAATTCGGGCGGCGGACTGTTCGACGACTGCGGCAGACTTATCGGTATCGTAAACGCAAAGGTCGTTTCCGATGACGTGGATAACATAGGCTATGCGATTCCCGTGTCGCTCGTTACCAAAGTCGCGGATAATTTAATAAGGAATGCGGACAGAGGCGGAAAGGGCGTTTATACCGCTCGCCTCGGAATAACGATAACAACCGCTTCCGTAAAATCGATCTATGATTCGGATACGAAAACGGCAAAGATAATCGAGGAAGTAACGATCGACGAAGCCTCGGGTAGTGCTGCTTCGGTATATCTGCAAAAAGGCGACGTAATCGTTTCGATTTCCAAAAACGACGAAGCCGCAAAGACGGTCGAACGCCGCTACGACGTCACCGACTTTATGCTCACGCCGTCCGTCGGCGATACCGTTCATATAACCGTCAAACGCAACGTGTCGGGCGAAACGAAAACTCTGACGTACGATTTCGCTTTGACCGAAGATTTCTTCTTGTCGGTCAAATAACGAATGCGCTTAAAACTCGTTTTTCGCAGATTGCGGAAACAAATCTAATTAAATACACAATAATGTTAAGCCGGGTTGCACTTTTAAAGAGCGCTTCCCGGCTTAAAAATTTTTTTGACTTTTTTGCATAAAACCGTTGACAAACGTAAAATATAGTTGTAGAATATTAGCAGTCAAACGGAAAGAGTGCTAACAATCATTTAAGGGGTGTGCCAAAAATGAGTTTGTCCGAACGGAAGAAAAAAATATTGAAGATAGCGGTTGATAATTACATCGAAACCGCATCTCCCGTATCGTCAAAGACAATTGCCGAGCAATACGGCGAGTGCATAAGTTCCGCCACGATAAGAAGCGAAATGAGCGCGCTCGAGGAACTCGGGTATCTCGAACAGCCGCACACGTCGGCGGGTCGGATCCCGTCGAACGAGGCGTATAAGCTTTACGTAAGCGATCTTATGGTCAAGGAAAAACCGACGGCAAAGGAACTCGATTATATAAAGCGCATATTCCTTGAAAAGACGGACGATCTCGAATCGGTCATAAGAAGCACGGCGAAGATAATAAGCGAACTGACGAGTTACACGTCGATGGCGGTCGCTTCTCACGACGAGAGCGAAAAAGTCACCGGCATAAAGTTGTTCAGGTTTAAACCGGACAGCGCGCTCGTGATAATCGTCACCGAAACGCGGCTTCTTAAAGACAAGTGCATTTCCGTTCCCGAGAGTATGACCGACGAAAATCTCGCCGACGCAAACCGCGTGCTGGAGAAAATGATGGTCGGCAGAACGCTCGTGGAGTGCAGCGAACTCGGTCCCGAGGTGGAAGAAGAGTTCGGCAATTACAAAGCCGTGTTCGTAATGGTCGTCGACGCGCTGAAAAATTACGTCAGTTACGACGATGCCGATCTTATCGTCGAGGGCGAGGACAAAATGCTCGACCATCCCGAATATGCGGACATAGGCAAAATCAGACGGTTTTTACAAGCGGTTACGAGCAAGGACAAAATCATCGGACTGCTCAGCGACGACGGCACGAGGGACATGCAGATCAACGTGAAGATCGGAAGCGAGGGCTACGAAGAAATTCCCGACGACTGTTCGCTCGTATCGGCGACGTACACGGTAAACGGCGTCAAGCTCGGAACTTACGGTGTGATCGGTCCCGTCAGAATGGACTATAAAAAGGTCGTGGCGGTGCTTGAAAACGTCGGAAAAATTTTGGAATCCATACTGTCGAAACGGTAAGAGGAGGTAACGATGTCAAAAAACAAACACGAAAAACACTCGGACGAGCATTACGAAGAAAGCAAAACTCGCGCCGAGGATAAAATAGAAGAAGAAACAGCGGCAAAGCCCGAAGCGGAAGAGGCTGAAAAAGCCGAACCC
>CAKQKN010000055.1 GCA_934249215.1 uncultured Clostridia bacterium | reverse complement strand
CTGCGAATCGTAAAGTTTCGCGTAGACGCCGCCTTTCGCGATGAGTACGTCGTGGTTGCCATTTTCGATCACGTTGCCGTCTTTCATTACGAGGATGACGTCGGCGCTCTTTATCGTGGAAAGTCTGTGCGCGACGATAAACGACGTTTTGCCGCGCATAAGCAGTTCGAACGCGCGCTGAATCTTAACTTCCGTGCGGGTATCGATCGAGGAGGTCGCTTCGTCGAGGATAAGCATCGGTGGGTGGGTGAGAAGAACACGGGCTATGCAGAGAAGCTGTTTTTGCCCGATCGATACGTTTCCGCCGTTTTCGTCGAGCACCGTGTCGTAACCGTCTTTCATTCGCATGATGAAATTGTGAATGCTGGCGGCTTTTGCGGCGGCGATTATCTCTTCTTCGGTGGCGTTCGGGTTTCCGTAGCTTATGTTTTCGCGGACGGTCGCCTTTTTAAGCCAGCTGTCCTGCAGAACCATGCCGTACGCCGAGCGGAGTGATTTGCGCGTTACCTGCGTTACGTCGTAGCCGTCCGTTCTGATGGTGCCGGAGTCGGTGTCGTAAAAGCGCATAAGCAGATTGATGAGCGTGGTTTTTCCGCAACCTGTGGGACCTACTATCGCGATGCGCTGTCCGCTTTTTACCGACAGATTGAAATCGGTGATGAGCGGGCGGGTTTTTACGTAAGAGAAATATACGTTTTCGATATCGATATTGCCGGCGGGAACGGGCAGTGCGGGAAGTTCCGCGTCGGACGGCTGATCGGGCGTTTCCAGAAGCTCGAACACTCTGTTTGCCGCGGCGGTCGCGGTCTGGAGTTCGGTAACGACGCCCGTGATTTCGTTGAACGGTTTCGTGTATTGGTTGGCATAGGACAGACAGCACGACAGCGCGCCCACTGTGAACACGCCTATGCCGGGAATACCCGTGCCCGATATGACGAGGAATGCGCCGAGAACGCAGACGGCGACGTATACCACGCTGTTGACGAACCGGGTGCAGGGGTTGGTGAGCGCCGAATAAAACGCCGCGTTTTGTCCCCATTTTTTCAGTTCGACGTTGATTGACTCGAATCTCTTTTCGG
This sequence comes from uncultured Clostridia bacterium, assembly GCA_934249215.1. Classification (GTDB taxonomy): domain Bacteria; phylum Bacillota; class Clostridia; order Christensenellales; family Borkfalkiaceae; genus HGM11416. The sequence goes on along the minus strand of CAKQKN010000055.1, from coordinate 29,053 downwards.
CGCGTTTTTCATAGCCGAAAAGTTTTACGATACGTTGTCCCGAGAGCATTTCTGTAACGAGCCCCGAAAGTTCGCCGCTCTTTTCCGCTTGCTTTGCGAACATATCGTGACAGCCTTTCGCGATGAAGTATGCGACGAAGAGCGACAGCGGAGTGAGGAATACGACGACGAGCGCGATGATCCAGTTATAGGACAAGAGGAACGCGAGCGTTCCGACGACGGTGATTACGCCGCTGAAAAGTTGCGAAAAACCCTGAACGAGCCCGTCGGAAATCTGATCGACGTCCGAACTCACGCGCGAGATGAGATCACCGTGCGAATTGCCGTCGATGAAGGACAGCGGAACGTTGTTGAGTTTTTTGAACGCGCGCTCGCGAAGATCGAAAACCATTCTGAAAGACGCGCGGTTTATGCAGAGCGACGACAGGTATTGAAAGACGATCGCGGCGATTATTAAAAGAAGAAGCACGAGCGAGTTTTTGCCGATGACGCCGAAATCGACGTTGCCTTCGCCGATGATGAAGTCGATGGTTTTGCCGATGACGACGGGCGCGAGCAACGTTGCCGCAATCTGGACGACCGAACAGAGCAGAGCGATTACGATCAGCCCGACGTACGGGGAAGAGAAAGAAAGAAGTTTGCGTATGACCGCGAAGTCGGTCTTTTGTTTTTTGGTTTTCGTCGGGCGCGCGCTGTTGCGTGTTTTATCTGTCATTTTCCGAGCCCTCCTTGTTCTGCGAATCGCAGATTTCGCGGTATACTTCGCACGAAGCGTAAAGTTCGTCGTGCTTGCCGCTTCCGACGATCTTGCCGTCGTCCATAACGATTATGCGGTCGCAATGTCTGAGCCCCGCCGCGCGTTGAGATATATTTATGACGGTGAGTTTGCGCGTCGCCGCTTCTTCGCTCAACGCTTTGCGAAGTTTTGCGTCGGTCGCGAAGTCGAGTGCGCTCGAGCTGTCATCGAGAATGAGTATTTCGGGCGAGCCGACGAGCGCGCGTGCGATGGTAAGGCGTTGTCGCTGACCGCCGGAAAGGTTTTTGCCGTCTTGCGAAATTTCCGAGTCGAGCCCTTTTTCTTTCGCATAAACGAATTCGGCGGACTGGGATATTTTAAGGGCGGAATCTATCTCTTCGTCGGTCGCGTCGGGTTTTCCCCATTGCAGGTTATCGCGGATCGTGCCTTTAAAAAGGACGGCGCTCTGCGGAACGACGCCGAATATGTGCGAGAGTTCGTCGCGCGTGTAGTTTTTGACGTCGTTGCCGAACACGTTTACGGTGCCTTCCGTTGCGTCGTAAAGTCGCGTTATCAGACTTATAAGCGTACTTTTGCCGCTTCCGGTACTGCCGAGAATGCCGAGCGTTTCGCCCTTTTCGAGAGTGAGATTTGCGTTCGAGATCGAGGGGGAAGCACTGCTTCCGTAAGTGAAATATACGTTCTTTAAATCGATTGCGGGGGCGGAGAAATCGGGCGTTGCGCCGTCGCCGTCCGGCATCGAGGACTTGACGGCGAACACTTCGTTTATGCGGGCCGCCGACGCCGACGCTTTCGTGAACGTTACGAGAAGATTTGCGAAAACGACGAGCGCGTTGAGTATCTGCGTCATATAGTTGACGAGCGCGATGACTTCGCCTTGCGTAAGGCTTCCCGAGTTGACTTTTATGCCGCCGAAATAGAGCAGTGCGATTATTCCGAGGTTCATTATCGCATACGTCAGAGGGTTCAGGAGCGCGGAAAACGCGCCGACCTTGACGGACATTTTTGTGAGTACGTCGTTCGCGGCGGTGAAAGCCGCTTCCTCGCGTTCTTCCGCGGCGAAAGCGCGAACTACGCGGGCACCTGAAAGGTTTTCGCGTGTGAGCCTCGTTACGTCGTCGAGTTTCGAGCGCACTTCTTTATATTTCGGAAGAGTGAACGAAAGTATCGCGAAAAGGATCGCGCCGACGACGATCGCCGTCGCCAAAAATACGAGCGAGAGTTGCATGTCTATCGTCATCGTCATTACGATCGCACCGACGACGATAAACGGGGCGCGAAGAATTAAGCGGATGAACATCGCGACGCCTTGTTGCGTCTGGTTTACGTCCGAAGTGAGCCGGGTTATGAGCGAAGCGGTCGAAAATTTATCGAGTTCGGAATATGAAAAAGTATTGATATGCGCGTACAGTTCGCGGCGAAGATTCGTTCCGAAGCCGAGGGACGCGCGGCTTGCGAAAAACTGCGCGACGAGCGCAAACCCGAGTCCGACCACGCCGAGCGCTAGTATGAGCGCGCCGCCTTTAAGTATGCCGGACGAATCGCCGGCGTTTGCCTGCGGAATCGCCGTGTCGATTATCCACGCCACGACGATCGGCACGAAAAGTTCGAATACCGCTTCGACGAGCTTGAAAAACGGACCGAAAATGGTTTTCAGTCTGTAGCCTTTGAGAAATCTTACGAGTTTTAACATTGTACAGTTTGCCTTTTTGTTTCGTTGCTTCTTATTATATGTAGTTACGGATTACCCGGTTATTTTAGCATAATCGGAATTTACAGTAAACTTATTATGCGGCGTATTCGTTATTTTTTGTTTAATCGAAGTCAAAACGCAGGAATCGTCGGCAAAAATGCTGCGTTTTTTTGAGCGTGATTTTTTCGATAAGAGGGCGTATAGGTCGATTATCGCACGGTTTATAAAAAAAATCCGCGTGTAAAACGCGGACATTGGATTCTTATTCGAGTTCGAGGTCGTCGGACGAAAATACGGGATCGCTTAAAAATTCGGTGACGGTTATCCCCAGCCCCGAAGATATGAGCATTACCGTTTTCAACGTGACGTTTTTATTTCTGCCGTTCATGATGCACATCATCGAACCGTGCAATATTCCCGAGTTTTGTTCGAGCCTGTAAAGCGTCATATTTTTTTCTTTCAACAGACCGTTTACTCTTGATCTGACGGCGTCGCAAATCGTCATTTTCGCTCCCTGCTTCGGACGCACTGTTTCGTGCATTTACTGTATAAATAAATAATATCAAATAAAGTAGTTAAAAATATGTAGATTAACCTACATATTTAATTGACTTTTAACGCGGGAAAGATTACAATAAAAACGAAAAATTAGGATTTATACGGCAAAATAAACAAAATGTATAGGAATTAAACAGATTGTTGAGCGAAAAAAGCAAACAAAAAATTGAAATTGTGCTAAAATCGGGTTAACGACGAGCGGGTAGGCAAGTCGGCAAACAAGGAAGGTGAAACGTTATGTTGTCAAAGAACATTAAGAAGTTGCGCACTGAAAAAGGAATGACGCAAAAGGAACTTGCGGAAAAACTGCACGTTACTCCGCAAGCCGTTTCCAGATGGGAAAACGGAGAGGTCGAACCGTCTGTTTCCACGATAGGCGAAATGGCGGATATTTTCGGGGTGACCGCGGATGAGATAATCGGCGGCGAAAGACTTGCGAAAAAGGAAGTTGCCGCGACCGCGGCGCTTGCGGGCGAAACCGCTGTGGCCGGAGCGGATGCCGAAGGCGGTGCGGAAAAGAGCAGCGGGCTTGAGATACCCCCGTTCGTATACGGAATCTGTCGAAAGTGCGGAACAACGATAGTAGATGCGGGCGATTTCGTTCGGGAAACCAATTTATCGGACGGGCATGTCTATGAAAAAATATATTGCAAAAAGTGCGCGAAAGAGGAAGCGGAGAGAGCCGAGCAAGAGAAAAAGGACAGAATAGTCGGCATTGCGGCGTTGCAAAGAAAAAGATCTTTCTTATGGGGCGGCTTGATAGCGGCGTTCGCGGCCGCTGTTGCCGTCGTTTGTACCGTCAAATACGAAGGGGCGGACAAAGTTTGGATTGCGCTGCTCGGCGGAGTCGCTTTGTTTACGTTCGTTTCGTGTCTGTTTCTGAAAAACAATTTTATCGAGGATCTTTTTATTGAAATCGCGTCGTGGGGGTTCGTTAAATTCCCCGGCTTGATTTTTTCGTTCGACCTTGACGGAATCGCGTGGCTTATCGGAATGAAGTTGTTGTTTGCCGTCCTCGGGTTCCTCATCGGTTTTGCGTTGGTATGTCTTGCGCTCGTCGTGTGTATGGCGATGAGTCTGATCGTGTATCCGTTCGCTCTGTCGAGAAGTATCAGAAAGCCCGAAAAAACGGAAATTTTATAAAACATAAAATCGGGGATAAAATCCCATTAAAAGAGGAGATAAAATGAAGAAAAGTCTTATTATCGGTCTTATAGGCGCACTTATCGTTGCTTCGGTCGTCGTTTCGGTGATTGTTTTCATTCCGAAAAACGGCGACGACTCTTCGGGTTCGTCCGTCGCGGATTCTTCGTCGGAAATACCCGACGATTCTTCGTCCGGAGGCGGCGACGATTCTTCGGGTTCGTCCGTGGATGAACCGAAACTCGATTACGATATGTCGGGAGTTCGGTGGAATTATTCGGAAGAGTTTACTTACGACGGAACGGCGAAAAAGGTCGAACTCGTCGGGCTTCCGAGCGGCGTGAGCGTGAAAAGTTATCTGGATAACGAAAAGACGGACGCGGGAAAATATTCCGCAAAAGCGGTGCTTGCTTACGACGAAAAGAACTATAACGAACCGACGGTCGACGATTGTTCGTGGGAAATCGGCAAAGCGTATATGACGGGGATAACGTTCGAAAGCGCGATCGTCGAATATGACGGAACGATACACCGGATTGAGGTCGTCGGCAATATTCCCGCTGATTCCGAAGTCGTCGTGAAATATGACGGCGAGGAAGCGGACGGTGTGAGCGAAGTCGGAGAATACACCGTCACTTTGCTCATAGTAAACAAAAACTATTTCGACTATACGGACGAAGCCAAACTTACGATCAAGTCCACCGAAAAGGCTTTGTACAGCGTCGCGGCGAGCGACGGAGTGTATTTCCAGAACGCGCTCGACGACGACAAGGCTTATTTTTATTCGGGCGGCGTGCTTACGAAGATAAACAACGACATTCCGAAATTTCTTTGCGCCGACAACGGGAAAATCTATTATCAAAGTTCGGGGCTTCTTTCGGGATCGATTAAGCAGTATGACGAAACGAACAAGGCGTCCGTTCTGATTTCCGAGGCGGGCGAGTGGCTTACCGTGGACGGCGGTTATCTTTATTACGCGATAAACAACCTGCTGTTCAACAAGGAACTTAACGGCATATACAGAATCAAGACGGACGGAACGGAAAGTGAAGCCGTCAGAGTGGTGAAAACGAGGGCGGAGTATATCGCGCTTTGCGGCGGCAAAATATACTATTCGAACCTCGACGATCAGGGTAGGCTTTACGCCGTTTCGGCAAATTCGACCGAGGCGGAAACCGGCACGTTGATTTCCGAAGAAAAATGCAGTTACGTAATTTCGGACGGAACGAATATTTATTTTAACTCGGCGAAAACGGTCGGCGGCGTTCCCGTCGCGGCGGCAATCAGAAAGTATATACCGTCAACGGGGGAAAACGTCAAGCTGACGGTCGATTCGGGTAAATATCTCACGAAGTATGAAAATTTCTTGTATTACATAAACGACGACGTGCTGACGAGTTCGCTTTTCGGCGACGGAATTTACAGGGTGAGCGCGCTTTCCTCGGACGACGTGAACGCGTCGGGAACGAAAATCGTATCGTGCGAGGATAACGGATATTCTTCGCGTGCGCAGGACGGATCGTTCCTTTATTATTACAAGCTTAACGACAAGCATTTTTATTCGTATAACCTTGCGGACGGAAGCGAAAAAGACCTTATGAAAAACTTCGTCTTGCCGACCGAAACCGTCACGCTTACGGGATATTCGTTCGTTGCCGAACACGGCGGCGAGATATATTACACCGATCCGCGCGATAACGGCTGTTTATATAAATATAACGTGAAAAGCGGAAAGAAATTCAAAGTGCTGACGGAAAGCGTCGCGAACGTATATTTTTACGATAATTATATGTACTGTTCCACGTACGCGCTGACTAATTACGCGCTCTGGCGAACGGATATGCGGACGAACGAAACGAAAAAAATCGCGACTTGCCGTTGCGACAATCTTATTTTCGACGGCGACGCGATCTATTGTATCAAGGTCGGCTCGGCGTATAACAATCGTATCGTGAAGATGGGGCTTGACGGCAGTAATCTTACCGAAGTGTTCAACGATAAGAATTTGTGGGTGAAAAGTCTTGAAAGGCAGGGAGATTATCTCTATTTTACGATAAACCCGGCGCTCGGCTATAAATACGCTTACAGATATAATCTGAAAGACGGGAGTTTCGAAAATCTCAAACTCCGCACGAATCAGCTCGTCGTGAGCGGCGACGCGATTTATTATTACGACGTCGACGAGAAATCGATCAGAAGTTCCGATCTTGACGGAAAGAATATTAAGGACGTCGTTAAGAACGTCGAAATCAACGATATGAAGATTTCGGGCGGCAAGCTGTATTATTCTTCTTCGGCAAAGACCGTCGGTTTTTACGTCCTCGATCTCGGCGGCGGGCAGCCCGTGAAGATCGGCGCTAAAGCCGCGCACGGAATAACCGTTACGGCGGACGGCGTTTATTTTCTGCAATCTTCCGTCGGATATCAGAACGATTATCCGGTGCAGGCGGACGGCAGCGACGGGAAACTCTATTTTTACGACGGAACGAAAGTAAAGGCGTTGTAAAAATCCGTGCGGTTAAAAAAAGATAAAGCAAAGAAAAAGGTGCGGGGCGGGGCTCCGCATCTTTTTTCGTAGGGAATGCGTCCGCGTTTTTACGTCGGCGGTCGGATTTTTCATTCTTTATATCACGCGCTTGCGCGTCTGCGATCGTTCGCGCGCATACGCGTGTAAGTTGCGATGGAAGGCGAGCGAAAACGGAAACGGCGGACAGGCAAATAAAAATCTTTCGCTTGCGTGCGGAAGATTGCGTGCGAAAAGCGTTCGCGGGGAAATTTTCGGAAATAATTATGTAACTATTTTTAAAAATCGATGAAAAACAGTTGACGAGGATTGACGGATGTTGTATTATGAGTAAGCTGTGTAATTTGGGTTGAGATGAAAAGTTACTTAAACCGCGTTACGCTTCGGGAATCCGGAACCCCGTGCGACCATTGCGGAAGATAATTTTCATTGACAAACGTGAAGGCTCGACCTTTGCGACTAACCGACCCTCGGACGATAGGAGTCATCTGCTTTAAACACACAGCGCAGGTGATTTTTTTATTGCCGACAGGTCGACACACACGGCAAAGTTGTAACTTCCCCGAAAAAACGTAAAAAGCCATTGAGCGGGGGAGAAAAGTTAGTATAAAAAGGAGTAAAAAAATGGCAGGACAGAAAATCAGAATCAAACTTGCGGCATACGATCACGAAATGGTCGATCAGGCGACTCAGAGAATAGTCGAGACCATGAAGAAAGCCGGCGCGAAGATCAGCGGACCTATTCCTCTGCCTACCGAAAAAGAGGTAGTCACCATTCTTCGTTCGCCCCACAAATATAAAGACAGCCGCGAACAGTTCGAAATCAGAACTTACAAAAGACTCATCGACATCTACTCGACGAATGCGAAGATACTCGACAGTATCCATCTTCCCGCAGGCGTTGACGTAAAAATAAAACTGTAAGCATAACGCAGGAGGTGAACTTTATCAATGAATAAAGCAATCATAGGTAAGAAGTTAGGCATGACGCAGATCTTTTTCGACAGCAAGGAAGACAAGAAGAACAGAGGAAAAGTAATCCCGGTAACGGTCGTGCAGGCAGGTCCTTGTCCCGTAGTACAGGTCAAGACGGTAGAAAAAGACGGTTATTCGTCCGTCAAGGTCGCTTTCCAGAAAGTTTCCGAAAAAGAGCTTAACAAGCCCGAACTCGGACAGTTCAAGAAAGCGGGACTCGAACCCCACAAATATCTCAAAGAATTCAGACTCGAAAACGCAGCCGAATACGGAATAGGTAAGGTCATTACGGTCGAAGCTTTCGCCGCGGGCGATAAAGTCGACGTAGTAGGCATCACCAAAGGTCATGGTTTCTCGGGCGTTATCAAGCGCTGGAACCAGCACAGACTTAAAGAAACTCACGGCGTCGGCCCCGTACACAGAGAGGTCGGTTCTATGAGCGCGAACAGCTCCCCGTCAAGAGTATTCAAGAATAAACACCTTGCCGGACAGTACGGACATGAACAGGTTACGATCCAGAATCTCGAGGTCGTAAGAGTGGACGCGGCGAGAAACGTGCTTCTTATCAAAGGCGCGATCCCCGGGCCCAGAGGCGGCATCGTCTGCATCAGCAACAGCGTTAAAGGCTAAGGAGATAAAGGACAATGGCTACTATTAAAGTTTATAATATGAAAGCGGAAGAAACGGGTGCGATGGAGTTAAACGACGCACTGTTTCAGATGGACTATAACGAAGCACTTATACATCAGGCGGTCGTAACTCGTCTTGCAAACGAAAGACAGGGGACGAAGAGCACTCTTACCCGCACCGAGGTCAGAGGCGGCGGAAGAAAGCCGTTCAGACAGAAGGGTACCGGTAATGCTCGTCAAGGCTCGATCAGAGCGCCCCAGTTCATCAAGGGCGGCGTTGTTTTTGCTCCCAAGTCGAGGGATTTCTCCAAGAAGATGAACGTGACCGCAAGAAGAACCGCTATGTTCTCCGCTCTTTCCAAAAAGATTGCGGACGGCGAATTCTTCGTGGTTGACGAAATGACCGTTGCAAACGGCAAGACCAAAGAAATGGCGGCGTTCCTCAAAGCGTTCGCATTTGAAAAAACCGTTCTCGTCGTAATGAGCGACGCTAACGAAAAAGTTATCAGAGCGGCAAGAAATATCGAAAAACTGCAGACTCTTCCCGTCGAACAGCTCAACACTTACGACGTAGTTAAAAACGCCGTCGTCGTGCTGTCCAAAGGATCGGTCGAAAAATTACAGGAGGTCTACGGAGCGTAATGGAAGCAAGAGATATTATCATCGCCCCTGTGCTCACCGAAAAGAGCTATCAGGATATAGCGAATAAGAAATACGTGTTCCGCGTGGCAAAAGCTGCGAACAAGACTGCCATCAAACTTGCCGTCGAAAGCATTTTCGAGGTTGAAGTCGAATCCGTTCACACGATGAACTGCCGCGGCAAAAAGAAGAGAATGGGCAGATACGAAGGATTTACTCCGTCGTACAAAAAAGCAATCGTACAACTCAAGAAGGACAGCAAGTCCATTGCGTTCTTCGATTCGTTGTCCTGACGATAGGAGGATTTAAATAATGGGTATCAAAAGATATAAACCGACGTCGCCTGCCCGTCGTTTGATGACGGTCAGCTCGTACGAAGAGATAACCTGCACGAAACCCGAGAGATCGCTTCTCGAAGATAAAAGACACACCGGCGGAAGAAACGTCAACGGAAGAATAACCGTCAGACATCACGGCGGCGGCAACAAGACCAAATACCGTATAATCGATTTCAGAAGAAACAAAGACGGTATCCCCGCGACCGTAAAGACGATCGAATACGATCCGAACAGAACGGCTAACATCGCGCTTCTTCAGTACGCCGACGGCGAAAAGAGATACATTCTCGCGCCTCTCGGACTTGCGGTAGGCGACGTGATCGTCAGCGGCGACAACGCCGACATTAAAGTCGGAAACGCGCTCAAGATCGAAAACATCCCCGTCGGTACGATGATCCACAACATCGAGCTTCAGCCCGGTAAAGGCGGACAGATCGCGAGAGCCGCGGGTATCAGCGCGCAGCTTATGGCAAAAGAAGGTATCTACGCTCAGGTAAAAATGCCCAGCGGAGAAATCAGACTTATAAGCGTCAGATGCAAAGCGACCATCGGTCAGGTCGGTAACCTGGACAACGAAATCGTCAGAGTAGGTAAAGCCGGTAAGACGAGACATATGGGTATCAGACCTACCGTCAGAGGTTCCGTAATGAACCCGTGCGATCACCCGCACGGCGGCGGCGAAGGCAAATCGCCCGTCGGCAGACCCGGTCCCGTAACTCCGTGGGGCAAGCCGGCTCTCGGTTACAAGACGCGTAAGAAGAAGAACAGAACTGATAAGTTCATCCTTAAGAGAGTGAACTGACGGAGGTCGATGAAAAATGAGTAGAAGTATTAAAAAAGGACCTTTTATACAGCCCAAGCTGCTCGAAAGAGTTGAGAAAATGAATGCCGAAAACAAAAAATCGGTACTTAAAACCTGGTCGAGATCTTCCACTATCTTTCCTCAGATGGTAGGTCATACGATTGCGGTTTATGACGGCAGAAAACACGTTCCCGTATACATCACCGAAGATATGGTCGGATGCAAGCTGGGTGAATTTGCCGCGACCAGAACGTTCAAAGGACATTCCGGTTCCAAGACGACAGGCTGACGGAGGTAGTAAAAATGGCTGGAAATACTAAAAAGAAAACCCTGAGAATACAGGAAAATAAAGACAAAAGACCCAGAGCCGTTGCCAAATACGTGAGGATTTCTCCGTTCAAGGTCAGAGTGGTTCTCGACCTCATCAGAGGCAAAAAGGTCGACGAAGCGGTTGCCATACTTTCCAACGCGTCCAAAGCCGGTGCCGAACCTATCAGAAAGGTAGTCGAATCCGCTGCGGCGAATGCGGAACACAACCTCGGTATGAACAGAGCGGACCTTGCGGTCGCTGAATGTTACGCCGATATGGGCCCCACGCTTAAGAGAATGCAACCCGTCAGCAAGGGCAGGGGTTACAGAATCCTTAAGAGAACGAGCCATATCACCGTCGTGCTCGACGTTGCAAAGTAGGAGGACATTATGGGACAGAAAGTTAATCCGCATGGTTTGAGAGTCGGCGTTATCAAAAGCTGGGACGCTCAGTGGTACGCGGACAAGAAAGAATTCGGTGCGTTCCTCAAAGAGGACTATGAAATCAGAGAATATCTGAAAAAGAAATATTACGAAGCGGCGGTTACTTCCATCGCTATCGAACGTGCGGCTAATCGCGTTTCGGTTACCGTTCGTACCGCTCGCCCGGGCGTTCTTATCGGAAAAGCCGGCAGTGAAATCGAAGTTATCAAGAGCAATCTCGTAAAGCTCACACACGGCAAGCAGATCGCGCTCAATATCGTCGAGGTTAAAAAACCCGACTGCGACGCACAGCTTATCGCCGAAACGGTTGCCGGCCAGCTCGAAAAGAGAGCTTCTTTCAGAAGAAGCATGAAGCAGGCTATCGGCAGAGCTATGAGACTCGGAGTAAAGGGTGTCAAGATCATGGTCAGCGGACGTCTTGACGGCGCGGAAATCGCTCGTTGCGAACAGTATCACGAAGGTTCCATACCTCTTCAGACCATTCGCGCGGACATCGATTACGGTTTCAGCGAAGCACACACCACTTTCGGCGTTATCGGCGTCAAAGTTTGGGTATATAACGGCGAGGTACTCGGCGGAACTAAAAGACAAGGAGGCGAAGCATAATCATGTTAATGCCTAAAAGAGTAAAGAGAAGAAAAGTTCAGCGCGGAAGAATGAAGGGCAAAGCCCATAAGGGTAACGTACTCGCTTACGGCGAATACGGTCTCGTTGCCGAAACCTGCGCTTGGGTTACTTCCAATCAGATAGAGGCGTCGCGTGTCGCGATGACCAGATTTATTAAGCGTGGCGGTCAGGTATGGATTGACATATTCCCCCACAAACCGGTAACGAAGAAACCTGCCGAAACCCGCATGGGCAGCGGTAAAGGTTCCGTCGAATATTGGGTTGCCGTCGTTAAACCGGGCAGAGTTCTGTTCGAAATGTCCGGCGTGGCGGAAGCCGACGCGAGAGAAGCTCTTCGTCTTGCTTCGCACAAGCTCCCCTGCAAGTGCAAGATCGTCAAGAGAGAAGAGATACAAGAAATTTCAGAAGGCGGTGAAGGCTGATGAAAGCTAAAGAAATACATGATATGACTAACGACGAGCTCAATGCAAAGCTCGGCAGTCTTAAGGAAGAACTTTTTAATCTTCGTTTCCGTCACGCGACCGGTCAGCTCGAAAACCCGAACGTTTTAAAGACGGTCAAGAAGGACATTGCCAGAGTCAAGACCGTGATTCGCGAACGCGAACTCAAGGCTCTGTGATCGAGGCGGGAGGTCAGACAATAATGGAAAGAAATCTCAGAAAAGAAAGAGTAGGACTCGTTGTATCCGACAAAATGGATAAGACGGTCGTCGTCTGCATCGAGCAGAAGGCGAAACATCCTCTTTATAAAAAGACGATAACCACCACCGTTAAATTCAAAGCGCACGACGAAAACAACGAGTGCGGAGTAGGCGATAAAGTCAGAATTGTCGAAACGAGAAAACTCAGCAAAGACAAAAACTGGCGCGTTGCCGAAATCATCGAAAAGGCTAAGTAAGGAGGGGACGGAATATGATACAGGCTCAGACAAGACTGACCGCTGCCGATAACTCCGGCGCGAAAGAAATTATGTGCATCAAAGTCCTCGGCGGATCTTTTCGTAAGTGGGGTAACATCGGAGACGTAATAGTCGCAAGCGTTAAGACTGCGACTCCCGGCGGCGCCGTCAAGAAAGGCGAAGTGGTCAAGGCGGTAATCGTCAGATCCACGAGCGGTTTAAGACGCGCGGACGGTACTCATATCAGATTCGACGATAACGCCGCTGTCATCATCGACGCGCAGAAGCAGCCCAGAGGTACGCGTATCTTTGGACCGGTTGCAAGAGAACTTCGTGAAAAAGACTACATGAAGATCGTTTCTCTCGCTCCCGAAGTGTTATAAGGAGAACAGCTATGAAAGTTAGAAAGAATGATACCGTCAGCGTAATAGCCGGAAAAGATAAAGGAAAAACCGGTAAGGTTCTTCGTTCCATCCCCGATTCCAACAAGGTCGTGGTAGACGGCGTAAACGTTCAGAAAAAACACAGAAAAGCTCGCTCCGCTCAGGAATCGTCGGCAATCGTCAATCAGGCGGGTCCCATCGACGCAAGCAACGTTATGGTAGTTTGCCCTTCTTGCGGCAAGCCCACCCGAGTAGGTTTCGCGTTCGAAGGCGAGAAGAAGGTCCGCGTCTGCAAACACGCCGACTGCGGCAAGCCGCTGGACGTTAAGGCGGAGGATAAAGAAACCAAGAAAACCGCGAAGAAAGCGGCAAAGAAAAAAGGTGCCGAAAAGGCATAACGGAGGACTTCAATGGCAGAAAAAGAGACTCAGGTTGCTAAAGAAGCTGCAACCGATTCAAAGTACGTTAGCAGAGTAAGAACGAAGTACGTAGAAGAAGTCGTACCGTATCTTATGAAGCGTTTCAATTATAAAAACGTAAACCAGGTCCCCAAGCTCGTCAAGATCACGCTTAACGGCGGTCTGGGCGACGTTAAGGACAATGCGAAGAGCGTTCAGCTCGTTCAGCAGGAACTTACCGCTATTGCCGGTCAGAAACCCGTTCTGACGACCGCTAAAAAGTCGGTCGCTAACTTCAAAGTCAGACAGGGTATGAACGTCGGTATCAAAGTAACGCTCCGCGGCGACAAGATGTACGACTTCTTCGATAAACTCGTATCCATAGCTCTTCCGAGAGTCAGAGACTTCAAGGGTGTCCCCACGAAATCGTTTGACGGCAGAGGAAACTACGCGATGGGCGTCAAAGAACAGCTTATCTTCCCCGAGATCCAGTACGATCAGGTAGAAAAGGTAAGAGGTTTCGATATTTGCTTCGTTACCACCGCTAATACCGACGAAGAGGCGAGAGAGCTTTTGAGAGCGCTCGGAATGCCCTTCAAAGCAGAGTAAGGAGAACTTAGGATATGGCTAAGAAATCAATGATAAACAAACAGCAGAAAACTCCCAAGTTTTCTACGAGAGCTTACACCAGATGCAGCATCTGCGGTAGACCTCACTCGGTTATCCGCAAATACGGTATCTGCAGAATATGCTTCAGAAATCTGGCTTATAAAGGTCAGATTCCCGGCGTAAAGAAAGCCAGCTGGTAAGAGGAGGAACGAAATATGACTGATCCTATTGCTGATATGCTTACCCGCATAAGGAATGCGCTGGTAGTCAAGCACGAAGAAGTGGACATTCCCGCTTCCACTATGAAGAAAGAAATCGCGAGAATTCTCCTCGCCGAAGGTTATATCAACGGATACGAACTCACGGGCGACAACAACGAAACTCTGAGAGTTTCCTTGAAGTACGGTCCCAAGGGCGAGAAAGTAATTTCCGGCCTTAAGAGAATATCCAAACCCGGTCTGAGAATTTACGCGGGCAGAGACGAGCTTCCTAAAGTCCTCGGCGGACTCGGAATCGCGATCATATCCACACCCAAGGGCGTTATGACCGACAAGGAAGCGAGAAAGAACAATCACGGCGGCGAGATCCTCGCCTACGTTTGGTAAGGAGGTTTCGGTTTATGTCCAGAATAGGAAGAGAGCCGGTAACTATCCCCGCGGGCGTTACCGTCGAAGTTAAAGAAAAAGAATTCACCGTTAAGGGCCCGATGGGCAGCCTTACGCAGGATTATGATCCTATCATCTCCATCGCGGTTGACGGCAACGTCGCACATCTTACGAGAGCGAACGAATTAGGTCCTACCAAAGCGAAACACGGTCTTTACAGAGCGCTTCTGTTCAATATGGTCGAAGGCGTTACCAAAGGCTACGAGAAAAAACTCGTTGTCAACGGCGTCGGCTGGAAAGTTCAGATGCAGGGCAAAAAACTCGTTTTAAACGTCGGTTTTTCCCATCCCGTTGAGGTAGAAACTCCTGACGGAATCACGCTTGCTTGTCCTTCCCAGACGGAAATCTCCGTCAAGGGTATCGATAAGGTAGCCGTAGGTCAGGTTGCAGCCAACATCAGAGCGATAAGACTTCCCGAACCCTATCACGGATACGGAATCCGTTATAAGGACGAAGTAATCGTTCGTAAAGAGGGCAAGACGGGCAAATAAGGAGTGATATAGTATTATGATTTCTAAAGTTAATAAGAATCAGGATAGAAAGAAAAGGCACGCGAGAGTACGTCTTAAAGTCAGCGGAACTGCCGAATGCCCCAGACTTTGCGTCTATAGAAGTCTTACTCACATCTATGCTCAGATCATCGACGACGTTAAGGGTAACACCCTCGTCGCGTGCTCGACCGTAGAAAAAGAAGTGATGAAGGCTGTCGAGGGCAAAGACAAGAAGGGCGCGGCGAAGATCGTCGGCGAACAGCTTGCCAAAAAAGCACTTGCGAAGGGAATCGAAAACGTCGTATTCGACAGAGGCGGTTACCTTTATATCGGCAGAGTCGCCGCACTTGCGGACGGCGCGAGAGAAGCCGGACTTAAGTTTTAAGAGGAGGCACGGTCATGGCAAGAGATAATAACAGACCTCAGAAAAGACAACAAGAAAACGACGGCCTCATCAAGAAGCTGATTTGCGTAAACCGCGTTACGAAAGTCGTTAAGGGCGGACGTAAAATGCGTTTTGCCGCGCTCGTCGTAGTAGGCGACGGCAACGGCAGAGTCGGTTGCGGTATGGGTAAAGCAAACGAAGTTCCCGAAGCTATCGAAAAAGCGGGTGCGCAGGCTAAAAAGAACATGAAGCCCGTTGCGCTTCTCGGAAATACCATTCCTCACGGTCTTACCGCTAAATTCGGAAGAGGGCAGGTAATCATGCTCCCCGCCGAAGAAGGTACCGGCGTTATCGCCGGCGGTCCCGTCCGTGCCGTAATGGAAGCTGTCGGTATCACGAACATCAGAACCAAATCCCACGGAACGAGCAACCCCATCAACATGGTTAAAGCCGTTCTTTCCGGACTGTACGAGCTCAAGACCGCCGAACAGGTGGCTGCTCTTCGCGGAAAAACCGTGGACGAAGTTCTGAACGGTTAAGGAGGGTTAATCAATGGAAAACAACACTGTAAAGGTTACTCTCGTAAAAAGTACCGTCGGAAGATTAAAGAATCAACAGGCTACCGTTGCCGCTCTCGGACTGCACAAAATCGGTCAGACCAAAGAGTTCAAGGACAGCCCGACGCTGCAGGGTATGCTCGTTAAAGTAGCGCACCTCGTCAAAGTCGAAAAGAACTAATCAGAAGGAAGGTCAAATCATGAGAATAGATACGTTACAACCTGCCGACGGCGCCAGAACTTCCAAGAAAAGGCTGGGCAGAGGTATTGGTTCGGGACTCGGCAAAACGAGTGCTAAAGGTCATAAAGGTCAATGGGCCAGAAGCGGCGGCGGAGTTCGTCCCGGTTTTGAAGGCGGACAGATGCCTTTAACCCGTAGAGTTCCCAAGAGAGGATTCAAGAATCATTTCAGAAAGGAATACGCGATAGTAAACGTCGCCGTTCTCGAAAAGAATTTCGAAGCCGGCGCAGTGATCGATTACGATACGCTTTACGTCAACGGTTGCATTACCGAGGTAAAGAACGCTGTCGGTCTTAAAGTTCTGGGCGAAGGACAACTCACTAAAGCTTTTACCGTTAAAGCGGCAAAATTCTCTGCAAGTGCCAAAGAGGCTATCGAAAAAGCCGGCGGTACTTGTGAAGAAATCTGACCAAAAAACGGAGGGCTAAAGGATGTTTGAAACCTTAAAAAATGCTTTCAAGGTCAAAGAGATAAGAGTTAAAATCTGGTGGACTTTGCTCTTCATCTTGCTGTACAGACTTGGTTGTTATATTCCCGTCCCCGGCATCGGTGAGGGGCTCATAACGTCCGATCAGCTCGCAGACGTCAGTTATCTTAACATTATGTCGATGATGACCGGCGGTGCGCTGGCTCAAGGAACCTGGTTTGCCATGGGTATCAGCCCTTACATTAACTCGTCGATTATTATTCAGCTGCTTACCGTTGCCATTCCCGCTCTCGAAAGCCTGTCTAAACAAGGCGAAGAGGGCAGAAGGAAGATCAACAGCCTTACGCGCTACGTCGCGATTTTGCTTGCCGTAATACAGACCATCGGTATTCTGCTTAACTACGGCGACAATCTTAAGAACGTAACCGGCGGCTTGTCGCTTTCGGAAATTCTGTTCAATCAGACCTGGCTTGCTTACATCGTCGTCATACTGTTCTATGCTTCCGGTACCGCTGTAACTATGTGGATCGGCGAGCGTATTACCGACTACGGCGTCAGCAACGGTATATCCATCCTGATCTTCGCAGGTATCATTTCTACCGCGGGTCAGGCGAGTCTTAACTCTTTCAAGACCATCTTCACGAGCGAACGCGCGCTTGCGCTCGAGGCGTTCTGGAAACTGATCGCTTACCTCGTAGTAATCGTCATCGTTTTCGGATGCATCGTGTTCGTCGAACTTGCCGAAAGAAAGATTCCCGTACAGTACGCTAAACAGGTTAAGGGAAGAAAAATGTACGGCGGTCAGTCGTCCGTCATTCCTATAAAGGTTAATGCGAACGGCGTTATGCCCCTCATTTTCGCTTTCTCCATCCTCTCTTTCCCCGAACTTATCATGACGATGTTCTGGCCGAAGAGTAGCGCTCTTGCCTGGTGGCAACAGTATATGGGAAGCAGTAGTTGGTTGTATATGATAGTTCTGTGCCTGCTCATTCTCGGGTTCGCATATTTCTATACGACCATTCAGTTTAACCCGGAAGAAATTTCCAAAAATATTCAGCAGAACGGCGGTTTCATTCTCGGTATCAGACCGGGTAAGCCGACTACCGAATATCTTAAGAGAGTATCGAACAGAATTACGCTTTTCGGTGCGATCTTCCTTGCTCTCGTGGCTTTGATCCCGGCAATTATATTCAGACTTATCGATCAGGCGTATTCGTCGGTATTCACCGCGACCGGAATGCTCATTGCGGTTTCCGTCGCTCTCGAGTTCAATACCGCGCTCGAATCGCAGATCATGATGAAGAACTATAAAGGGTTCTTAAAATAAAATAACTCGTAACCGTTTCCCCGTAGCCGGGGAAACGGAAACAAAACTAATATGAAAGTTATACTTTTGGGCGCTCCCGGAGCGGGAAAGGGTACTCAGGCGGCACTGCTTGCCGAGGAGTATTCTATTCCGCACATATCGACGGGGGACATATTCAGGAAGAACATCAAGGAAAAAACGGAAATCGGATTGCTTGCCAAATCGTATATCGATCAGGGCAGGCTGGTTCCCGACGAAGTTACCGTCAAGATAGTTGAAAATCGGGTGAAAGAAGCCGATTGCGCAAACGGATTTTTGCTTGACGGTTTCCCGAGGACGGTGAATCAGGCGGAAGAACTTGCCAAGATTTCGGATATCGACTACGTCGTCGATATCGAGATTCCTTTCGAGAGATTGCTTCGCAGACTTACGGGCAGACGCGTTTGTCCTGTTTGCGGCGCGTCCTACCACATCGACTTCCTCGACGGAAGGACGGTGTGCGAATGTTCCGCGGAACTTATTCAGCGTGACGACGACAAGGAAGAAACGGTTACCGAAAGAATCAAGGTTTACACCGCGCAGACCGAACCTCTTATCGATTATTATAAGGGGAAAGGAAAGCTCGTATCCGTTGACGGCGACAAAGGCGTTAAAGAAGTATTTGCCGAAATTACGGCAAAATTGGGTAAGTAACGATGATTCACGTCAAAACTCCGGAAGAACTTGAGAAGATGAGAGCGGCATGCCGCATTACGCGCGACGTGCTGAATCTTATGGAAGAAAAGATTCGGGTAGGAATCACCACGAAAGAATTGGACCGCATAGCGTTCGAGTATATCACGAGTTGCGGTGCTAAACCTAATTTTCTCGGGCTCGGCGGGTTTCCCGGAACGATATGCGCGTCGATCGACGACGTCGTCGTACACGGCTTTCCGTCCGACAGAAGAATTCAGGAAGGCGAAATCGTCAGCATCGACGTGGGCGCGTTTTATCAAGGGTTCAACGGCGATGCGGCAAGAAGCTTTTACGTGGGAAATATCGATCCGGAAAAAAAGCGGCTTATCGAAGTAACGAAGCAATGCTTTTTTGAAGGCATAAAAGGAATTTGTGTGGGTAGCGCGATAGGCGACATAGGCTATCAGGTGCAAACCTATGCGGAGTCAAACGGTTTCTCCGTCGTGAGGGAGATGGTAGGGCACGGCGTCGGCAGACAGCTGCACGAAGATCCCGAAGTTCCCAACTACGGCAGAAAGGGCACGGGCATACGCCTGCGCGAGAATATGACGATCGCGATCGAACCGATGATTAATATGGGCGGACACGAAGTCATAATCGACGGGTGGAAATGCGTTACGCGCGACGGTAAGCCGTCCGCGCATTACGAAAACACTGTTGCGATAACCGCAAACGGCGTTGAAATACTGACGCTATAAAAGTAGATGGAGGTAAACCGGTGTCTAAAGAAGACGTTATCGAAGCCGAGGGCGTGATACTCGAAGCATTGCCCAACGCGACCTTTAAGGTCAAGTTGTCGAACGGACATATCATTACGGCGTATATATCCGGCAAGCTCAGAATGAACTACATCAAGATCATTCCGGGCGACGGTGTGAAACTCGAAATGAGCCCGTACGATCTGACCAAAGGCAGAATCGTTTGGCGCAGCAAAAACTAACTGATCGCCGCGCAAAATTATTATTCGGAGGATTAAATCATGAAAGTAAGACCGTCTGTTAAGCCTATGTGCAAAGATTGCAAGATTATCAAGAGAGAAGGCAAAGTTATGTGCATCTGCTCCAAGGATAAGAGCCACAAGCAAAGACAAGGCTGACGAAAATTATCTTTTTGTGAAATGCGGACCATTCCAGCCGCGTTTCGTGAAAAACTTATATATATTTTTCATTTTATTTTATTAGCAAAGATACGGAGGTTCAAAAAATCAAATGGCACGTATTGCCGGTGTAGATTTACCGAGAGAAAAACGAATCGAAGCAGGACTCACCTACATTTACGGTATCGGTTTTGCTACGTCACGTAAAATATTAAAAGAAACCGGAGTTGATCCCGACGTCAGAGTTAAGGACCTGACCGATGCGGACATTTCCAAACTGATGAAATACATCGAAGCGCATGTTCACGTCGAAGGCGAACTGCGTGCGGAAGTCAACCTGTCCATCAAAAGACTTATGGAAATCGGTTGCTATCGCGGACTTCGTCACAGAAAGGGCTTGCCCGTAAGAGGACAGAGCTCCAAGCGTAACGCAAGAACGCGTAAAGGGCCGAGAAGAACGGTCGCCAAGAAAAAGACCGCTTCTAAGTAAGACAGGAGGAAGGAAAAATGGCTGTTAAGAAAGTAGTCAGAAAACGTAAAGAACTTAAGAAAGTTGACAAAGGTCAAGTCCATATTCAGTCCTCGTTCAACAATACCATCGTTACCATAACCGATATGAATGGCAATGCGATCTCGCATTCGAGCGCAGGCAGCCTCGGTTACAGAGGTTCGAGAAAGAGCACTCCGTTTGCCGCGCAGCAGGCGTCCGAAATCGCCGCCAAAGCCGCTATGGAACACGGGCTCCGCTCCGTCGAGGTTTACGTAAAAGGCCCCGGTCAGGGAAGAGAATCCGCTATCAGAGCGCTCGGCGTTCTCGGTATCGAAGTAACGCTTATTCAGGACGTTTCGCCCATTCCTCACACCGGATGCCGTCCCCCGAAACGTCGCAGAGTATAATGGAGGTTAGAGAAAATGGCTAAATATTGTGGTGCTAAATGCCGTCTTTGCAGACGCGAAGGTGCAAAACTCTTCCTTAAAGGCGACAGATGCTATAAAACGACTTGCCCGTTCGAGAAAAGACCGGTAGCTCCCGGCCCCCACGCCAACGGCAGAAGAAAGGTTTCCGAATACGGACTCCAGCTTCGTGAAAAACAGAAAACCAAGAGAATTTACGGCGTACTCGAAAATCAGTTCAGACATTATTATGAAAGAGCCGATCGTATGAAAGGCATTACCGGTGAGAACATGCTCTCTCTTCTCGAAAGACGTCTTGATAACGTCGTTTTCAGAATGGGCTTTGCCGGTTCGCGTTCGCAGGCTCGTCAGCTCGTTACTCATAATCATTTCACCGTTAACGGAAAGAACGTCGACATCGCTTCTTACGAAGTCAAGCTCGGCGATGTGATTGCCGTCAAGGAAAACAAAAAGGGTAACAAATATTTTACCGCGCTCAAAGAAGCCGGAAAGAACAACAATCTTCCCAAGTGGGTTGAGTCCGATCTCGACACCCTTACCGGAAAGGTTATTGCTCTGCCGATGAGAGACGATATCGATTCTCAGATCGCGGAACACATGATCGTCGAGTTGTACTCCAAGTAATTCCTTCGCCTGAAATAAGCGAGGACAAAACCGACCGTATCGAATGGATTGTGCGGTCAGCCGCCGTTTTCGGCGAGCAAAAATCAGGAGGAACGCTTTATTATGATGGAAATCGATATGCCCAGAATCGAAGTCGAAGAGAGCGAGGACAAAAGCTATTGCAAAGTAGTCGTATCGCCTCTCGAAAAAAGCTTCGGGCTTACGCTCGGCAACTGCCTTAGAAGGACGTTGCTGTCAGCTCTTCCGGGTGCCGCCGCTCAAGGCATCAAGTTCGCCCCCGGACTTAACGTCAGACATGAATTTTCTACCATCCCCGGCGTACGCGAGGACGTTACCGAAATCATTCTGAATATGAAATGCGTCGCTTTCAAAACGACGTCTACCGACGATAATTACAAAAAGATCGTAAAACTGTATAAGGAAGGTCCCTGTCAGGTATACGCGCGCGACATCGAGCAGGATGCGGACGTTGAAGTTCTCAATAAGGACGCATACATCTGCACTCTCGACGAAAACGGCGTCATCGACATGGAAATAACCGTAGGCAGAGGCAGAGGTTATAAGGGAGCCAATTACAATAAGAAAGACGAGATCGACTATATTGCGATCGACTCCATTTATACTCCGGTCAAAAAAGTCAATTACAACGTGGAGAGCACTCGTAATGGTGAACAGTCCGCCGACTACGACAAGCTCACCCTTCAGGTCTGGACGAACGGTGCGTTCTCCGGAAAGGAGATCATCAGTCTTGCCGCGAAGATCGTCGAGGAACATATGCATATCTTCTCGACGCTGTCCGACAGAATCAGCGGGCTCGGCGGGATTCTCGTTGCGCCCGAAATCGACCAGATGCCAAGAATTCTCGAAAAGAGTATCGAGGAAATGGAGCTTTCGGTTCGTTCATACAACTGCTTGAAGCGGGCTAACATTCATACCGTTGAAGATTTGACAAAAAAGACCGAAGACGACATGCTGAAAGTGAGAAATCTCGGCAAGAAATCGCTTGACGAAGTAATACAGAAACTTGAAAGCTACGGTCTGCATTTAAAGGAACAGGAGGATTAATAAAATGCCGGGAAAATTAGGTGTTACATCCACACAGAGAAAGACGATGCTCAGAAACCTCGCATCTGACCTTTTATGGTACGGTAAAATAGAAACGACCTTGGCAAGAGCTAAAGAGCTTAAGCCGTACACCGAAAAGATCATTACTTTAGCGGTCAACAGCTATACAGATACGATTTCCGAAGAGGTAGTCGTTAAGGATGCGAAGGGCAAAGAAAACAAAAAGAAAGTCTTTAAGGACGGACCCAAGAAACTTTATGCGAGAAGAAGAGTTATGACTCTCACTCACGACATCACCGACGCTAAACAGCCGGGTGAAAAGATGTCCGAGTATAAGAAGAGAGTTAAAGGCGTTAAGCACCCGCTCGTCGAAAAACTCTTTAACGAAATCGCTCCCAAATACGCCGACAGAGCCGAAAAACTCGGACAGGGCGGCGGTTATACGAGAATCTATCGTCTTAACAATCGTCGCGGTGACGACGCAGAGATGGCGATTATAGAACTCGTTGAGGACTGATTGCATAATTAAGTATTCAAGGTGCCGCTTTCTGCGGCACCTTTGTTATTTTGCGGGGTTCGTTTTCCGCGCGACGTCATTCGGTCGGCTTGATATGCGAATGGACTTCGGGTGTCGTTTTTATCATATTATGTCGTTCGATCGGGTATTAGTCGCAAAACATTTTTCAAAACACTTGCTTTTTTGAGGACAAGGGTATATAATACTATCTGCCGACGGAAGTTAAACTGTCGGTTTTATGGGAGCGTAGCGCAGGCTGGAAGCGCGCCGGAAATGTTTTTGCGCTTTGTCAAAAGCGCTGACAGCAATTTTTTCAAAACGTCTGGAGTCCGGAGGTCGCGGGTTCAAATCCCGCTGCTCCCATTTTCGAGTAACTGCCGTTTGTTCTTAAACAGCAAACGGCTGTTGTATATAACGGGATTTCATTTCATATCCACGATCACCGGAAAAAAGTTTCTGTTTTTCCGTAAGATATGATTTATGAAATGCCGGATAACCGACCTATAGGTCGCTTTTTAAGGAGGATAATAATATGGGATTTATGGATGAACTCAACCAAATAATAGTTTCCGATTACCAATATACTTACACGGAAAACGGCGCGAAAGTTTATTCCTCCACGGGGAACGACCTTCTCGATCTTAACTATGCGGTTTCGTCGATGAGAAATATGTCTGCAGACGAAATCATCTGTAAATTCGTCAAGGCGCTTATGTACGACGAACGCCTTGCGATCAAGTGGTTGTTTTACGCCGGCGACGTACGCGGCGGGCTCGGCGAGCGCAGGCTTTTTAAAATCTGCCTTTGGTATCTTGCCGAAACGCGCCCCGAAACCGTAAAGAAGCTTTTGCCGCTCGTTGCCGAATATACTCGTTACGACAATCTTTTCGTTCTTTTGGCCGGGGCGTTGTCGGACGACGTCTGCCGCCTTATCGAAAAAAGGCTGGACGCGGACGAGAAAGCGATGCTCGATGGCAAACCTGTTTCTCTGCTTGCGAAATGGTTGCCGTCCGTGCAGACGGTTGACGGGGATAAGAAAAAATATCTTGCGATAATCCTTAAAAAACTCGGGCTGACGAAAGCCGAATATCGCAGAAAACTTTCGACGTTACGCGAATATCTGAAAGTTACCGAACGACTTATGTCGGCGGGCGAATGGGGCGAAATCGTTTATTCGGCTGTTCCGTCCAAGGCGGGGCTTATTTATCGCGACGCCTTCCTAAAACACGATGAGGAGCGTCGTCGGAAATATCTCGACGATCTCAAATCGGGAAAAGAAACGATAAACTCGACTGTCTTGTTCCCTTATGAAGTCGTGCATATATATTACGGTCGAACCGCGTTGGCGGAAGAACTGTATTTCGGGCTTACGAATTGGAACGACGGCGTGATAGACGAGGCACTCGAACAAATGTGGAAGGCTTTGCCCGATTACGTCGGCGGCAACGGCTCGACTCTTTGCGTGGCGGACGGTTCGGGGAGTATGCTTTGCAAAATCGGACGGACGAAGATTTCGGCGATCGAGGTCGCTAATTCTTTAGCGATTTATTTTGCCGAACGCGCAGGCGGACAGTTTAAAAACAAGTTTATCACGTTCAGTCATAATCCGCAACTCGTCGATATGAGCAAAGCAACGTCGCTTGCCGAAAAAATCACGATTGCCAGAAGTTACGACGAGGTTTCGGATACGAATGTCGAAGCCGTGTTCGACCTAATTTTGAAAACTGCGGTTAATTGCAAAGTGAAAGACGAGGACGTTCCCGCAAACGTGCTCATTTTGTCCGATATGGAGTTTAACGATTGCGCCGCCGATTCGAGCGGACAGGCGGTCGGTGAGACCGCGCCTTTGTTCGACGTTATTGCCGGGAAATATAAAGCGGCGGGCATCAAGATGCCGAGGCTGATTTTCTGGAATCTCAACGGGCGCACGCTCGGCGTTCCCGTCCGCACGAACGAAAAAGGTCTTGCTTTCGTCAGCGGATTTAGTCCCGCGGCTTGCAGAATGGTGCTTTGCGGCGAACTCGATCCGTTCCAATGTCTGCTTTCCGTTCTGAAGGATAAAAGGTATGAACAGGTCGATAACGCGCTTATAGGCTGACTTACGTAAAAAGAGCGCCGCAATTTTTTCTGAGTTGCGGCGCTCTTTTTTATCTATCAGATATTACTGCCTTGAAGAACGTTGCGTTCGTTAAAGGTTTTTGTTATAAGGTTAAGCACTGCTTTTTTATCTGCCGACCACTTCGGTTCGACAAGGAGTTTCTTCGGCGCGTCGCCTGTCAGCCGATGAATTATCATATTCGTCGGCAAAATACTCACGCAGTCGCAAAGTACGTCTGCGTATTCTTCTTCTGTCAGAACATGGAAGGGGAAGTTTTCGTATAAGTCGCAAAGCTTAGTGTTTTTAAGGACATGTAGGAGTTGAAGTTTGATTCCGTCCGACCGAGCGTCAGTAACGTGTTTTACCGTATTGAGGACATCGCTTTTGTTTTCGCCGGGAAGACCGATTATGACGTGCGTGATGACGTTCGCCCCGACTTCTTTCAGTCGCTGAACCGCCTCGTCGTATACGGGAAGGTCGTATCCGCGGTTAATAAACTTTGCCGTTTTCGGGTTCGAAGTCTGTAATCCAAGCTCGACGAACACGGGTTTAATTTCAGAAAGTCGGGCTATAAGTCCGTAAACGGCATCTTCGATGCAATCCGGTCGGGTTGCTATCGACAACGCTTTGACCTCTTTTCGTCCTATGACAGAAGAGTATAGTCGTTCGAGAACTTCCGTTTTCGCGTAAGTGTTCGTATAACTTTGAAAGTAAGCAATGAAAGAGTCCGTCGCTATTTTTGCGCTGACTCGTTTTTTTGCTTGTTCAAAAGCATCGTTGATATTGTCCGGCGTTATCGGCGTCGCGAAATCGCCACTTCCGCCTTCGCTACAAAAAATACACCCGCCCGTTGAGATTTTTCCGTCCCTGTTCGGACAACCGAAGCCCGCGTCGAAACTGAGCTTATACGTTTTCGTGCCGAACAATTCGGTGAAAAACCTGTTTGCGGAATAATATCTTTCGGTTTCGTCGGGTTTAAACGGTTCCGTTTTGCTTTTTATCGTCCGGTTGGTCGTTTGTTTGTTATTCATTTTTTTTCTCCGCGGCTATTATATCGTTTTAAAGAAAAAATAGAAAGCGTTTTGCCGCTTTTGTTGAATGCTTGCATTAAATTTGTCTAGGGATTCCATTCCTTATCACTAACTACCGAAAAGGTGACTTTTTAGCCCTTTTCCGCGGGCGCTCGCTGATTTTTGCGTGGGAGTATTGCTTTTTGGATCGATTCGTGTTATAATAACTTTAGGAAGGTTTTTTGCTTTCGGGTAGTCTGTGTGTAATAGATTTAAGATTCCGGTTTTCGAGGGTAAAGCAAGGAGGAAAATATGTTAAGGAAAAAGTTGATAGCCGCTTTATTGTTGGTTGCCGCGGTATTTTTGCCTGCGTGTAATCTGATAAATGCGTGTAATCTGATAAAGAAGATTGATGAAATTAACACCAAGCGGGATGAAAGGAAAAAGGCCGTTTTGGCAATACAAGGCGCCGGCAAGCATTATCTGATCAACGAAGAAGGCTACGTTATAGATAATAAGCAAGTATATTTCTCGGATCTGATCAGGGATAAAACGAAAAAGGACGGCTTCGTTTTGCCCGAGCCCGACGACGCGCAAACAAAACGGTATGAGATTAATGCAAATCTTTATCACGAAACAGTGTATTTTACTATGCGCTACTTTGTTTCCGACGACGATAAGACCGCAGACGTGCTTGTCGGTTACGTTGATATTCCGAACGAAGAGATAACGTATTATAATACGCGTATTTCGACAAACGAGGAATACGGAATCTATTTGATGCCGAACTGCGCGAATGAAAATTACTTTATATTCAGGCAGCCCCGAGAGTATTACCGCAAAGACGTATATTATATAATCGACAAAAGCAATAACGCATTGCTGGAAAGAATTTCGGACGCGGAGCCTTATAAGGACGGAACGGAAAATCAATCGTCCGTTCTGTATTTTAACGATGAAGAATATAAAATCGTCGAAAACCGGAGCGACGGGGCGAACGAATTATGCTATGGCGAGCAAACTTTAACGATCGACTACGAGTACGTTCTGGCTCGCTCGGAAAAAATGCGGCAGATCGACGAAATTATCGGAAAAAGCAAAGGCGAGGTAAGAGAAAATCTTATATCGTACGGAAACAGATTGTACGTCGTTATGGAATCGGTTTACAAGGGGTTTTTCGGAAGAGGCGATTTGATGCCGGTGGTATTCGAATATAATTTTCAGACGGATGCTTTCGATTATATCGGGGCAACCGAGTTTAACTATCGAAACGCATATATATTCGGGATAATCCCCGAAAATTAAACGGCAACAGCGTTGAAAATATCGCCGCCGGCCGGGTGTCGTTATCGGACGTCCGGCAGTCGTTGTTCACGGTCAGTCTCTGTTGCCTCCGGCAGACAGGCGATATCGGAAAACATTTTGAGCGAATACTTGCCGCTTTCGATAAAATCTTGACTATTGCCCGACGGTGTGATAATATTTTTGCTATGCAGACCTATCGTTTGCAGCGGAGAATAACGTATGAGCGAAAAGAAAAAAAGAGTGGTCGTCGGAATGAGCGGCGGGGTTGACAGTTCGGTCGCTGCGCTGTTGCTCAAAGATCAGGGGTACGACGTTGTCGGTCTTTTTATGAATAACTGGAAAGAGAAAGACGAGGACGGCTGTTGTACCGCCGAAGAAGATTTCGGGGACGTTCGCCGCGTTTGCGCGAAGATCGGTATTCCTTATTATTCGGTTGATTTTTCCGACGAGTATATGGAGCGTGTTTTTTCATATTTTCTCGACGAATATAAGAAAGGTCGCACGCCCAATCCCGACGTGCTCTGCAATCGCGAAATAAAATTCGGCCCGTTTAAAGAATATGCAAAAGAACTCGACGCCGATTATATCGCGACCGGGCATTATTGCGGAATTTCGCACGAGAACGGGGTGCATCGGCTTCTCAAAGCCGTCGACCGGAACAAAGATCAGACTTATTTTCTCAATCAGCTTTCGCAGAATCAGCTTGCGGACGTGCTGTTTCCGCTGTCCGGGATGAATAAAACCGAGGTCCGGGCGATTGCCGACAAATACGGGTTGAGCACCGCCGAGAAAAAAGACTCTACGGGTATCTGCTTCATCGGGGAAAGAAAATTCAGAGAGTTTTTGATGAAATACATTCCCGCAAAAGAAGGAGAGATTCGCACTTACGACGGTCGCGTACTTGGAAAACACTGCGGGCTTATGTATTACACCATCGGTCAGCGTAAGGGGCTCGATATCGGAGGGCAGAAGAACGACGAGGGGCGCTGGTTCGTGATCGAAAAGGATATTAAGAATAATATATTATATGTCGCGCATGGAGCAGAGGACAGGTTGTTTTCCGACGCGCTCTATATGGACAAGTTCAATTTCATCCCTTTCCCACCGAAAGAAAAAACGTTCAGATGCACGGCGAAGTTTCGTTACAGACAGGCGGAGCAGGGCGTCGTTGTGAACGTGCTCGACGAAAAAGAACGCGCCGAAACGGGGCACGCGTTCAGAGTGGATTTCGACGAAAAACAACGTGCTATCACGGAGGGGCAGTTCTGCGTCCTTTACGGAAAGAACGATTGTCTTGGCGGCGGCGTGATCGAAAAAGCAATCAAATATTGAATCGGGCGCGGACGCGTCTGATATTTTGCGAAAAAACGCGGTAAAAACGGACTTTTCGTGGCGATCGCGGGGTAAGAGAAAAATTTTTATAAAAAAACAGAAAAATATCAAAAAAACGATTGACATTTCTCTCTAAAAGTAGTTTAATAGTCGAGCATCAAACGAAAGGCACCGCCAAAGCTGCTCGGCAAACCGCCGAAAATGCTTCGAAAAGTGCCCGAAAAACTTTTTCGAATGAAATTTGAAAAAGCGCCGAAAAACAATTGACTTTTCTCTTTAAAAGTAGTTTAATAGGCAAGCATCATAAAGGCTGAACTCTTGTGGTTGTCCGAAAAGGTCGACAAAAAACATTTGAAAAACTTTTTAAAAGTTTCAAAAAATAGTTGACAAGATAAAGTCGATGTGATATGATGAATAAGCTGTCAAACGAGACAGCACTCACCGAACGGCAGTTCGGTTCAATGAAGATTAAAAATTGAATAGAAGGAAATGAATTATTGTAACGAAAACTTTGTTTAGTTATATAAAATAGTTTCTGTCAATTAAATTGAGTACATTA
>CAKQKN010000054.1 GCA_934249215.1 uncultured Clostridia bacterium | reverse complement strand
GAACGATCTCGAACTGCTTGCGCCCGTCGGGTGCGAGGAAAACTTTTATGCCGCGGTGAATTTCGGAGCGGATGCCGTTTATATCGGTTTGTCCGAATTTTCCGCGCGGAAAAACGCCGGCAACTTTTCCTTGGAAAGGTTGCCGTACGTTCTTTCTTACGCTCATTTATTCGGCGTAAAAGTTTACGTTGCGGTCAATACTTTAATCAAGAACGCGGAACTTGACGGATATTTCGAAACGATTAAACAAGCGTATATTTGCGGGGCGGATGCCTTTATCGTTCAGGACGTTTTTTTCGGGAGATACTTAAAAAGTCTTTTTCCGGACATAGTGCTTCATTTGAGTACTCAGGCGGGAATCAATAATCTCGACGGGGCGAAGCTCGCCGCGTCTTACGGATTTTCGCGAGTTATACTCGCAAGAGAAACTCCGATTGCGGAGATTAAAAAGATCGCGTCGTTTATCGAAACGGAAGTTTTTATTCACGGCGCATTGTGTACTTCTTTTTCGGGACACTGCTATTTCAGTTCCTTTGTAGGCGGAAAAAGCGGGAACAGAGGACTATGTCGTCAACCGTGCCGTAAGCTTTATAAATACGAGGGCAAAGGGATAAAAGACGAGTATCGTTACGCTTTGTCTTTGGCGGATTTGTCGCTCAGCAAAAGACTTGACGAATTGATTACGGCAGGCGTAAAAAGTTTTAAAATCGAGGGTAGAATGCGCAGTTTTGAATACGTTTGCGCGGCTTGCGATTTTTATTCCGATGCTTTGAAAGGAGTGTTTGACAAAAAGAAATACGACAATTTGTTGAGAACTTACAACCGCGGAAACTGCACGGAAGGTCTGGGGTTCGGACAGGACGGAAAATTGATTTCCGACAAAATTCAGAATCATTGCGGAGTTGCGGTCGGTTCGGTCGCCGCCGTAAAAGGCGACGTTTTGATTGCGCGGAATCTCAAAACCAATCCGTCCGAGGGCGACTGTTTTAAAATCATTTCGGACGAAAAAGAAGTCGGTAATTGCGTTGCCGTTTCTTCTCCGAACGGAATCGTTCTCAAATTCAAGGGAAAAGCATCTGTCGGCGACGTTATTGCCGTAACGAAAGACGTTTCTCTTTCGGATTGCTATTCTTCAAAGCGAAAACTTTTCCCCGTGACGGCTCGCTTTACGGCGGAGATAGGAAAGCCTCCGGTGCTGATCGTGAATGGTAAGGCGTATGAGGGGAATTTCGTTTGCCAGAAGGCGTTGACGTCCGCCGTGACGAAATCCGAAATTAAAGAAAACCTCCGCAAAACTGACGTGTTTCCTTTCGGGATAACGCCGTCTTGCGAGATGGGAAACGATCTGTTTATTCTAAAGCGCAGTCTTAACGAATTGCGGGCAAGAGCATATTTGGATTTGTTTTATTCCTATGCGGTGCCGAATGAAAAAAGAGTTAATAACGCCGATAAAATCGACGATTTTAATGATTTTTATGCTACGCGTAATCAATGCGGTTCGTCTTTGTCTGCTCTTGTCGGAAGTTCGATCGACGTTCGCTTCGGCGTGTTCGATAACTTGATTTTTTGCCCCGACGATTATAATTCGGAGCAAGAATTTTCTGCTTTTTTCAAAACGGTTAATGCGGTTTGCGAAAAAAGACGATTGGAACGAAAACAGAAAATTTATCTTTATCTGCCGCCGTTTCTCACTTCGGATGACGAAGCGATTATAACTGAAAAAGCCGATCGGTTTGACGGTCTATATTGCGAAGGGGCGTCGGGGATATTTTTGGCTAAAAGACTTAAAAAGGAAATATTCGGCGGGGTCGAACTCAACGTTACGAACCTTTTGTCTTTCGGCGAACTGAAGAAAAACGGGGCTGAACCTGTTTCGCTGTCCAAAGAACTTTCGTATGACGAAATGAAATCGATGCCCGACGAGGGCGTTGTGCTATGCGGCGGCTCGATCAAGATTATGTCGCTCGAATATTGTCCGTTCGGGAAAAAATGTCGCGATTGTAAACGCGAAAATCGTTTTGTGCTTCGTGATGTGGAGCGAAGGGCTTTCCCCGTCAGAAGGTATAAACTTTCTTCTTGCCGATTCGAGCTGTATAACTGTTTGCCGCTGAAATCGGAAGTGCGTTTTAAAAACGAACTGTTTGATTTTACCATGCTTGGCAACGAAGAAAAAGAATACTTTTTGAGGCGTGCTTCGTCGCAGGGGAAAAACGATGCCGACGCGCGAAAAATCGTTACGACGAGCGGTAATCTTAAAAAGGGTGTCGAATAGCGACGGCGGCGTTTACGCCGTACATATTTTAACGTTTGCGGTTTGCCTGCGATCGTATCGTTGACGAGGTTACGGGACGGACGATTTGTCGGGGAACGCGCTATAAGGAGAAAACAATGATAAGCGAAAAGGTTTTGCATTCGCTTGAATTCGACAAGATCGAAAAAATATGCTCGGAATATGCCGTTCTTGAAAGAAGCAAGCGGATGCTGTGTGAAGAAGTTCCTGCGGAAGAAGCGGCTCAAGCCGAATTTCTTCTGAAAAAGACAGCCGAAGCGTTTAAATTGCTTTACGATTACGGCGTGGCGGGGGTGGACTTTTTTGACGAGCTTACGGACGAACCCGCGAGGGCGAAAAGAAATTCGACGCTTTCGATGGGCGATCTTCTGCGGGTCGCGAGAATGCTTCGTTCGTCACGTTACGTCTATAATTCCGTCACGGCGATAACCGACGAGGAAATTACCGCACTTCGCGCGCTTGCCGAGAGTCTGTATTGCGACAAATATCTCGAAGATGAAATATTCGGCAAGATTCTTTCGGACGATCGGATGAGCGATAACGCAAGCGAGGCTCTTGCTTTTATAAGGCGGAAGATTAAACGGATAAACGAGCAGGTGAAAGAACGGCTTGCGTTTTACGTCAGAAGTCAGGGAAAATATCTGCAGGATTCCATCGTGACGATGCGCGGGAATCGATACGTTATCCCCGTGAAGTCGGAATTCCGCGGGCAAGTCAAGGGATTTATTCACGACCAGTCCGCGAGCGGTTCTACATTGTTCGTCGAGCCGATGGAAGTTCTGGAACTCAATAACGATCTTCGCACCGCGACGCTTGAAGAACAAGCCGAAGTGGAGCGCATTCTTGCCGAACTTACCGCGAAAACGGGGCTTATCGCTTCGAGACTCGAAAATAACGCCGAAATTCTTTGCGAACTCGATTGTGCGTTTGCGAAAGCCGTTTACGCGTACAGAACGAAAGCGACGAAACCGAAGTTGAACGCGAACGGTTATATAAATATTCCGAAAGGCAGACATCCGCTTATCGATCCCGAAAAAGTCGTGCCTGTGTCGCTTTCTTTGGGTTCGGGATATAATTATCTGCTCATAACCGGACCGAATACGGGCGGCAAGACGGTAACGTTAAAGCTTACCGGGTTGTTCAGCGTAATGGCGGCGACGGGGTACTTCGTTCAGGCGGCGGACGGCGTGAATATTTCCGTTTTCGATCGGATTTTCGTTGACGTCGGAGACGAGCAGAGTATAGAACAAAATCTTTCGACTTTTTCGTCGCATATGAAAAATCTTATAGAGATAACCGAATCGGTTAACGATAAGAGTTTGGTTCTCGTCGACGAAATGGGCGCGGGGACCGATCCGGACGAGGGGAGCGCGCTCGCGCGGGCTATTCTCGAACGGCTTGTCGAAAAGAAGAGTTTCGGTATCGTTACCACGCACTATTCGGCGCTTAAAGAGTATGCGTTTACCCGTGACGAAGTGATGAACGCTTCGATGGATTTCGACGAAGAAACGTTTGCGCCGTTGTACAAGTTAAATATCGGAATGGCGGGGAGTTCAAACGCGATAAAGATCGCGCTGCGGCTCGGGCTTTCCCCGGAAATTGCCGACAAAGCGAATTCGTTTTTAAGCGAACGCAAGGTTTCCTTCGAAAAGGTTATTTCGGAAGCGGAAAAAACTCGTCGCGCGGCGGAAAAACAACTCGAAGAATACGAGGTCGTAACGCGCGAAAGTAAAGCGGAACTCGACGCGATTCTCGCCGAGCGTGCGAAACTCGAGAAAGAGCGCGAGAAATTATATCTTAACGCAAAAATCGAAAGCAGACGAATCGTGAACGAAAGCGTCGAGGAAGCGGAGGATATTCTTAACGAGATCAAGTCGATTCTCGACAAAGACGAGATCGACGGCGGAGATCTTATCCGTGCGAGAACGTTAAGGAACAAACTCGAGGAGCAGAAATATAAACTCGAAAGCGAGGCGAGCGTCGTTCCGACGGATAAGCCGATCGACGGCGAACGGCTCAAAACGGGTGACAGAGTGTATATTCCGTCTATGGAAGCCGACGGCGTGGTAGTTTCGGTTAACAGGAAAAAGGGAATCTGCGATGTTAATCTCGGGGATAAAAGGGTTATCCTTTCGTTTTCTGCGCTGTTTATGCCGCGGAAAAAGACCGATAAAAAGAAAGAACCGCAGGTTACGGTGCGGATCGACCGCGGGAATTTCACCGCACCCGAGTTGCAGATAAACGTAATCGGGCTTAACGTGGACGAAGCGCTTGACAAGACGATGAACTTTCTCGATCGCGCGGTACTCAACAATCTCCCCGAAGTTAAGATCATCCACGGCGTCGGAATGAAGAAATTAAGCACGGCGATTCACGATATGCTGCGGAAGCACCCGCATGTGGAAAGTTTCAGATTCGGCAAATACGGAGAGGGCGAACACGGCGTAACTTTCGTAACCTTAAAATAAGTAAAAACGAGCGCGTTAACTAACGACTCGAATAAGATCGTTCAACGAACTGCGAACGGGCGGATGGCATGATAATTTGTCGAAAAGAATCATGTCTATCCGCTCGTTTTGACTTGTAATAAGAAGATGAGTGTGCTATAATTACACAGTCGGACGTAGTTCCGCTTCGGAGTTATTATGAGAGAAGAGTTTTATGAAAACTCCGCTTCCCCGAGAAGCGAAAAAACGCAGAAAGTCATATATACCGTATATAACGTTCTTTTCATCGTATCCGTTATTGCGCTTTGCGTGTTTTTATATTTGCTTCTGCTTGTCGGCGACAGCGGGTTTGTTTTTTTGTCGGTGCTGACGGCGTTGTTCGGAACGGCGATTTATTTTATCCGTAGGCGGCTGTTGCTTTATTACGATTACACGTTCATTTCGGGTGAACTGCGAATCGTAAAAGTTATTAACGGCAAGTTCCGCAAGAAGTATCTGTTTTTCGATTGTAAAAACGTGTTCCTTATGGGAAAGGTCGGAAGCGAAAGTTTCGAAAAACTTTACGCCACGCCTGGGATAAAGAAAAAAATCGCGACGCCGAACGGCCTTGCTTCCGATAAGCAACTTTATTACGTCGGCGTTAACGTTCAGGGCGAAAAATACGTCGTCGTTATGGAGTGCGAAGAAAAAATGTTGCTTTATATCGCGTCGTATTCTGGAAAGAGCGCGGTTGAAAAGGATTACGGAAAAGAATGATATGGGCGATCGGATATATTTTGATAATGCCGCAACGACTTTGCCGGACGACGAATGTCTGGAAAAGGCGATTGACGAACTGAAGCACGACGGCTTTTACAATCCGTCGGCATTGTACAGAGGCGGCGTCGAAGAGAAGAAGAAAATCGAATCGGCAAGAAAGACGCTTTGTTCGTTCTTCGGCGGTTCGTTTGACGCCGTGTTTACTTCCTGCGGAAGCGAGGCGGATAATATGGCGGTCTTTTCTTTTGCAAGGCGAGGAAAAGCGATTACCGACGAGGGCGAGCACGCGGCGATTTATAATTCTTTCAAAGAGTTGAAAAATCGCGGAGTCGATACGGCGCTTGCTCCGCTCAGGAAAAACGGGGCGGTCGACGTCGAAAAACTGCTCGATCTCGTCGATGAAAAAACCACTTTCGTTTCGATAGTGCATGTGAATAACGAAACGGGCGCGATAAACGACGTTAACGAAATCGCGAAACTTATCAAACGTAAAAATCCGTCGGTAATTTTTCACTCGGACGGCGTTCAGGCTTTTTTGAAAGTTCCGTTCAAACCCAACGAATATATCGATTTATATTCGGTCAGCGCGCACAAAATTTGCGCTCTTAAGGGCGTCGGCGCGTTGCTTTATCGGAAAAATCTGCATCCGCATCCGCTGATTTTCGGAGGCGGGCAGGAAAACGGGCTTCGAAGCGGGACTGAAAACACTCTCGGCATTTCGGTTTTCGAAAAGGCGATGAAGAAGTTCTCGGCCGTAAAACGGAACTATGACGCAATTTCGGAAGTTTGTGCCGCGTTCAAGAACAAACTCACCCCTTACGTAAGATTTATTTCGGACGAAACGTGTTCGCCGTACGTCGTAAGTTTTTCGGCAGAAGGCGTGAAGGCGGAGATAATTCAGCGTGTTTGCGACGATCGCTCGCTCGTTCTCGGAACGGGATCGGCGTGTTCGTCGAAAATAGGAATTT
The DNA here is from genome assembly GCA_934249215.1 of uncultured Clostridia bacterium. Lineage (GTDB taxonomy): Bacteria > Bacillota > Clostridia > Christensenellales > Borkfalkiaceae > HGM11416. The sequence continues at coordinate 13,045 of CAKQKN010000054.1, read as the reverse complement.
CCCGCGTGATAAGAAGTTGCGGGTACGATAAAAGAACGGCGGAAGGCGTTATTCGCGTGAGTTTCGTTTTCGGAACGACCGTTGCCGAAGCGGAGCGTGCCGCGGATATTCTTATCGAAGTAATTGAAAATTTGAGAAAGGCTTTAAGATGAACAAAGTAATTATCATAAGGTATTGCGAAATACACCTTAAAAAGAAAAATCGCGGCTATTTTGAAAGAATGCTCGGCGAAAACATAAATCGGGCGCTTTTGGGTTTAAACTACAAATACGTAAAGATCCATGCGCGTTATCTCATCGAGGATTTTTCGGAGTCCGATTACGAAGAGATAATGTCAAGACTTCTTAAAGTCGGCGGCATTCATTCGGTAAGTCCCGCTTACGTCATTAAAAGCGACGCGGAAAAGATTTACGAAGTCGTTTTGTCGCTTTGCGAGGAAAAGACCGGCACGTTCAAGGTGGAAACCAATCGCGCGGATAAGACGTTTCCCGTTCATTCGGTCGAGATGTCTGCCGAAGCGGGCGGTCGTATTCTCGACAAGTACGGGGATAACCTTAAAGTCAATCTGAAACATCCCGATTTCGTCGTGAATATCGATATCCGCGAAAGCGGGGAAACGCTTATTTTTACCGACGTAATCAAGGGGATCGGCGGTTTACCCGTCGGTTCCGCCGGAAAAGGATTGCTTCTTTTGTCGGGCGGAATAGACAGTCCCGTTGCGGGGTATATGATGGCGAAACGCGGTATGCGCGTTAAAGCGCTTCATTTCCACAGTTACCCGTACACGAGCGATGCGGCAAAACAAAAGGTAGTAGACCTCGCGAAGATCATTTCGCCTTATACCGGCGGAATCGATTTATATACGGTAAGCGTAACTCATATTCAGGAAGCTATCCATCGCGATTGCCCGGAAGAAATGATGATTACGATCCTTCGTCGTTTTATGATGCGCATTGCAAACCGAATGAGCGAGAAGCTCGGAATGCAGGCGATAATAACGGGTGAGAGTCTCGGACAGGTCGCGAGCCAGACGATCGAAAGTCTTACTACGTCGAACGCGGTCGCCGAATATCCGGTGCTAAGACCGCTCATTGCTTTCGATAAACTCGACATAATTTCCGTTGCCGAAAAGATCGGAACGTACGAAACTTCGATTCTTCCTTACGAGGATTGCTGCACGGTGTTTTTGCCGCGCTTTCCGCTCATCAGGCCGCAGTTGGAAAAAGTCGAAAAGTTCGAAAGCAAGCTCGACGTCGAAGGGTTGATTGAAGAAGCGCTCGGAACGATCGAGAAGATTAAAGTTTGATTTCGTGTAACATAAAAAACTATAAAAACATTGATAAATTGCTGATTTTTGGTTTTTATTATGAGTGACTATAAGAGATTGTTGACTATACAGGACGTGTCTTGCGTCGGGCAATGTTCGGCTACCGTTGCGTTGCCCGTTATCTCGGCGTTCGGGACCGAATGCTGCGTATATCCGACGGGCGTTTTGTCTACGCATACCGCCGGTTTTAAGGGGTATACGTTCCGCGATCTGACGAGCGATTTCCCGCTTGCGATCGAACACTGGGAAAAAGAAAACATAAAGTTCGACTTCATATACACGGGGTATCTTTGCGGCAAAGAACAGATCGATTGCGTTAAGAAGTGTCTCGGGCTTTTGAGTGCGGACGGCAAATTTATCGTCGATCCCGTTATGGCGGATCACGGAAAGTTTTACCCTGGGTTTGACGATGCGTTTGCTTCGGAAATGGGAAAACTTTGCGCTCTGGCGTATGCGGTTATTCCGAACATCACCGAAGCCTGCTTCCTTACGGGGGAGCGGTATGTCGACGGCGGATACGACGAAAGTTATATCCGTCGGCTTATCGGAAAACTTCTGGCGCTCGGAGCTGAAAACGTAGTGCTTACCGGCGTCGGGTTTAAACCTGACGAAGTGGGAATTGCCGTTGCGGGTAAGGACGTTTCGTCGGACGGCGAAATTCGTTATTATTTCGAAAAGCGTATTCCGCATGATTTCCACGGTACGGGGGACGTATACTCTTCGTCGGTTGCCGGCGGTTTGTCCGTGGGGATGTCGCTTTTTGATGCTGCGTGCCTTGCCGTGGATTTTACGGTGGAGTGCATGAAGAAAACTTATGCGGACAGAAACGAACATTGGTACGGAGTTAAGTTCGAAAGGGCTATTCCGTATCTGTGCGAAAGGTTGAAAAAACTCGGGAAAACGGAGTAAAGGCTATTTTAAAGTGCCTGTCTATTGCGGGAGGGTTTTATGATTTTAAGGCATTTTGAAGTTAAAGATATAAAAGATTTAAAAAAATATCGGTATGCGGATAAGACCGATATGCAGATTTTGTCGATGATCGACAGTTGGAATAAAGGCGATTGCAGCGGTCGTTTTTGGGAATTTATGTCCATAGTGAGCGGCGGGCAGATGGTCGGACAAATCGTCGTCAGCGAATATAACGATCGCGCCGTGAACGTGGGGGTGTTTATCTTCGAGCCGTTCAGGCGGAACGGGTACGCTTATTTCGGCGTTAAAAATGTCCTTGAACTTGCGGTCGTGAAGAAGTATGAGTACGCGGTTTTTCTTGTCGAAAAGAATAATCGCGCCGCGTTCGAGCTTTTTAACAAGATCGGGTTTACTTCCAAAAGCGAGTTTATCAACCCGAAAGGCGTCGCATATTATAACTTGAAAAAACAATTGTAAAGATTAAAAGTACATAACATAATCATAAACGACCAACGTGTAAAAACGCCTATTCGGATTATACCGAAACGGCGTTTTCTTTAAACATTAAAAAACCACCGGCTATGCCGGTGTTGCCAAAAAAGCTTTAGCTTCAAGCGAAGTTGTTGTATACAAAAAAGATCCTATGTGCTAAACTGAATGGGATTCGCAATCGCATTAATTTGCGAAAGACGATTAAAAGATAAACATGTAAACATAACGCAATCATAAATCAATATATCTACATTGACAATCATATCTCCCGGGGGCGTATAATACGTTCGTTATGCAAATTATATTCGGAATATGTTTGTCAACGACTCGGATTTGAAATGGTAAAAAAGTTCAATACTTTGATAAATAAAACAATTGAACGGGCGGCGAAAAAAAGTTATAATCCGATTGAACGATGCGAATTCTCGTTAATTACGAGTATTAAGGGGGATGTTTTCATGAAGAAAGTCATTTGTTTATTTTTTGCTTTTCTGTTTTCGTCTGTATGCGCTTGTACGCAAAGTAAAGCCGATTCGTCCGGAAGTTCGCCGGTCGATTCTTCAAGCTTAAGCCCGGATATCGAAAGCAGTGTGTCGTTCGATTACGACGAGTGTTCGATAGGTGTTGGCGTAAGCAAAACGCTCGATATTTCTTTTGAAAACGTTGAGATCGTAAGCTTCAGATCGAGTGATGAAAGCGTTGTAAGCGTTGCCGACGACGGAACGGTAACCGGCGTGAAAATCGGTAAGGCGGAAGTAATTGTTACGGCTACTTCCGATCCGGATGGAGAGGAACTCAGTGACGTAACGACGGTTTACGTAAATCCCGAAGGTTACGATGAATTGAGCGGAAACGAGCGCGCCGTAAAATGGCTTGGTCGAACTTTTTACGCTCAAGGGGCGGTTAACTGTTACGACACCGCTAGTGGCTTCGAAGTAAGATTTTACGGTACGAAACTGTCGGCAAAAATAATTTCTGCGGGCAATAAAACACCACAAATTTGCGTTGCGGTCGACGGTCAGAAAATTATGTCAGCCTCAGTGATTGATCTTTCAAAGACGAGAGCCGAGCGCGATTATGTGCTTGCCGAAAATCTTGACGAAGGTATTCACGTCGTACGAGTTTACAAAATAACCGAACCATTCACATCTTCAATGGGCGTCAAGAAAATAGTAAGCGACGGATATCTCATAAACACGCCGAAAACAAACAAACTGAAAATCGAAGTATACGGTGATTCCATAACCACCGGACACAATAATTTGCGCGAAACGGCGGCGGAAGCAGAGGATACGGCGGATAAGATACAGAACGGTTGCTTGACGTACGCATTCCTGACTGCACAAAATTTAAAAGCGGAGATAAGCGTTCATGCACGTGTTGGAATAGGAATGTATTCTGCTTGGGGATATTCTTTTGTATTCAAAAATAATTGGAAAAAGACGTATCTTTCCGAAAACGATTTTCTTTATAACGGAATTAACCCGGAATGGGATTTCAAAAAATATATTCCCGACGTCGTCGTCATAAATATCGGAACCAACGACGTATGGTTCAACTGGAACGAAACTCAGTATAAAACAGATATGAAGAAGATTTGCGATGAGCTTTTTACGCTCTACGGCGATAATCTGAAAATCGTTTTGGTCGGAGGAATGATGACCTCCGACAATATGCCTGCAATGAAAGCCGTTGCTCAAGAATATTTTGACGGTAAGGTTACGACGGTGACGCTGCCTATGTCTGTGGCGAATCATCCGAGAGTTTCCGATAACGAAAACGCTGCAAAAACACTTACGGCTTATCTTAAAAAAACGTTGTCGATAAATTAAATTTTAGGGATTCCATTCGTCATCACTAACTATTTTTGCGGGAACAAATCGGTTTTTGCAAAGCCATAAAAGAACCGAGCTCGTTGTTGTTTGTGCGGCGCAAAATCGGCTACTTAGGCGTTAAACAACCATCAACGTACGTCGAGTACGATTTCGGTCGTTTGCCTTGCAAAAACCGTACCGCAAGACGGCGATTTCTTCACCGCAAAAATGCTTCGCACCGAAAAGAGCGCATTTTTAGATGTTTTTTCACGAGCGTGAGGGATGCTGTACTAAACCGTTTGCGATTGCACTACACTGTTGTTTGTGCGGCGCAAAATCGGTTACTTATGCGTTAAACAACCTTCAACGTATGGCATACTGTTTCGGTTGTTTGCCTTTAATTACCTCGATTTATCGCTGCACAAATGCGAAGCACCTTAAAGCCGTATTGTATGTGCAGATTTTGGCAAACACGAACGAAGTTGTATGCCATACTGCAAGCGAGTGTTTGACGAAAGATGTCTAAAAGACGGCTTTAAGGCAACAGGTTAGTGCAACCGTAAACGGTTATGCCCGAGCGGTCGCGGAAAAGGGCTAAAAAGTCGCCTTTTCGGTAATTAGTGATGACGAATGGAATCCCTAAAAGTATTAAAACGAAACGCATTCGGTTTCAGAAACTTTGAGAACTACAAAAAACGTATATTGCTTGTCGCTTAAAAGAAATTTTTAGTAAAATATGGCGGCAACTTAAAAAAGTTGCCGCCGCCATTAAACTATTTTCTATCGCGCACACCCCAAAATTTGTCATTGAGCCAAAGAAAAGAGCGGCTGCAAAAACTTGCAGCCGCCCCGCATAATTAAATTAAACGCGCCGATAATCGACCTATAAGCCGACTTCCAGGCACTCTTTGCAACAAACCGCCGCAAAGACAAAACCGAAAATTATTCGCCTTTGAAGGGAAGGAGTGCGACGATTCTCGCTCTCTTTACGGCTTCGGCGAGCATTCTCTGATGCTTTGCGCAAACGCCCGTCATACGTCTGGGGAGCATTTTGCCCTTTTCGGTAACGTATTTTTTAAGTTTGTTTACGTCCTTATAATCGATTGCTTCGGCTTTATCGACGCAGAACTGGCAAACTTTTCTCTTATTCATTCTTTTAAACGGCTTTCTTGCCACGGGAGCTGCTGCGGTTTCGGTAGCAGGAGCGGCAGGAGTAGTCGTAACGTTCGTTTCTTCCATTATAATTTCTCCTTTAAAGATTTTTTGCGTGAAATCATCACGCCGATTCCGCAAAACGCTTGTTCAAAGCGTCCGCGGAACAACCCGACAAATGAAAGCAATCGGCTTTCCGCAACTTTGCAAAAGCAAACGCGGCATAAGCCCGCTGCCCGATCGGTCGGATCGCGGTACGTCCATCGCACGTTACGCCAAAGCGCAGAATCTTGCGACGATCAGAATCAGAAGGGCAACGTGTCGTCGTCGGGCATAACCTCGAGCTCGGGCTTTTTAGAAGCCGCCGCGCGTCTGGGTGCCGGTTCGTCGTCCATTGCATCTCCCGAATTTTTCGAGGAAAGGAATTCGACTTCGCTCGCCACGATGTCGGTAACGTTGCGCTTGATGCCGTCCTTATCTTCATAAGAACGATTCTGCAAACTGCCTACGACAGCGACCTTGCTTCCTTTTTTAAGATATTTTCCGCAGTTTTCGGCAAGCGCCCTCCACACGGTTATATTGAAAAAGTCAGTTTGGCGTTCGCCGTCGCTGCTCGAATAATTGCGGTTGACTGCGATGGCAAAACGGCACAAGGTAACGCCGCTTCCGGTTTCCGACGTTTCGGGGTCACGGGTTAAATTACCGATAAGATATACTTTATTCATACTCAATTTCCTCTGTGATTAAAAAGCGTCATTACGCTCTTTTCGTGATCATTTGTCTTAACATACCTTCGGTGATGCCCGAAACACGAGTAAGCTCTTTAATCAGGCTGGTTTCACACTCGAACGTCATAAGAACGTAAAAGCCTTCGTTTTCGGTCTTGTTGATGGTGTAAGCGAGTTTTTTAACGCCCCACTTATCGGTTTTCTCAACAGTACCGCCGTTTTCCGTCACGATAGCCTCGAATTTGGCAATGATTGCGTCCCTTGCCTCGTCCGTAAGTTTCATCGACAAAATGTAAAGCATTTCGTACTTAGTCATAATTTTTTTTTACCTCCCGGTCTTAATCGGCTTGCGTTTTCATCGTTTTATTATCCTCGCAAGCAAGGTTTCGGCAATCCGTAAACGGACAGCCGCGCTTATAAGTCGGTTTCGGCAACCGCTCGCCCAAACCGTCGGACATAGGTTTTCGCCATATCCTTACTTAAACGGCAACAGTCATTATATCATTATCGAAAACGATTGTCAACCGTTTTTTAACGTTGGTTTTTGTTTCTAAGGGGACGGGGTGTCCGCCCCCTTTTCGATTGTGTTTTTACTGAAGATTGAACGCTTTCTTAATTGCGTATTCGAGGAAGCCCTTCGCGGGAATATTCTGCCAAACGTCGATATTTTCCCAATTCGAATCTTGTTCACGCATTGCGGCATTATAGCCTTCGGTGAAGATTTCGCCGTTGGTCTTTTCTACTCCGGCAATTGTCTGCTTTTCATTAAACAACCTTACATCGAGAACTCCGAGCGTTACCGCGTCGCCGAGCGTGGGCTTTTCCAGTTTCGCGTTGAAGCTTTCAGCCATATTTGCGATCGTAAGATCGTTAAATCCGATCTCGACGATATTTCCGTCGGCGTCTTTCGTGCTTTCTTCTTCAAACAGTTTGAAGATATCGCACGAATCATACGCCATGAAGTTGGAAATATGTAAATTGTTAATATCGCCTTTAAGCGTTGAAGCGAAGTTACCGTCGCTGACCTCTTTAATCGTGTATTTAGCGATCATCGCGGGTATTTCTTCGACAGGCGTAGCCAACGTGCCGTCGGTGTACCACGTGCAGTTTTTGTCGTGCTTATGACCTTCCGTTTTGTTGCCGCAAGCATAACCCATTATATCGCCGAGTACAAGTCCGTCGATCGTCGCGCCGAGGTTTTCGAGCGTTGCGTCTTTGACAAGATACAGGATTCTCGGGCTGTTTTCGTCGATCGCGATAAAGTTATCGAGCGTCATCGCGTTAATCTTCGTCGAGAGATCTTTCAGTTTGACGTCCTTGAGCGATTGCAGTACGCGCGCGGAATTCGTATCGATCGTCATCAACTCGCCGAGTTTACGATTTTCGACCGAAGCGGTAACACGAGCGTTGAAGTCGGAGTCGTCGAGTTCGCCGATTCTGAAGTCGGCAAGTATCGCCGTCACTCCGGTCACTTCTTTGTTGTCTTTGTCATACCAGGTGTTGACCTCGGCAAGGAACTTACCGTTCGCGTCTTTGTATCTTCCGGTCTCATTGTCGAGAGTAATCGACGCAACCGAGTTGTCGTTCGCCTTGAACCAGTTGTCGTTGTCGTCGCGATAATATTCGTTTCCGTCGACGTCGGCGTAAATCGAATACCCGCCCGCATTCGTCTTTGTAATCTTGCTATAATCGAGTATTTCGCCGATATACAGCTTGTTGATATCCTCGCTGAGTTTGTTGAGTTTCGAATTTGCGAGAAGCTGCAGTATCTTCGGGCTGGAAGTATCGATTTCGATTACGTTGCTCAGAACGAGTGTTCCGACGAGCGAGTTGATACGCGCGTCGAAGTCGGGATCGTCGAGTTCGCCCACCTTAAAGTTGGCAAGTATGGAGCGTACGCCGGTGACGGCATTGCCGTCCTTCTCGTTCCAATCGTTGGATTCCGCAAGGTATTTGCCGTCGGCATATTTGTATCTTCCGACATTCGAATCGAACGCGATACCCGCAGCCGTCGCCGCATTAGCCGCATCGACACTGCTCCAAGCGCCCGTAAACGTTCCGTTTTCGTCAAGCACCGTCGTGTTGTAATACTCGTTGCCGTCGTTGTCGACGTAGATCCGATAGCCGTCCGAGGTTTTATTTTCGACTTTTCCGTAATCGAGTATGTCGCCGATATAGAGGTCGTTGATCGCTTCGGTAAGTTCGCCGATCTTCTTGTCGCCGAGCTTTTTGAATATCGCGTTGCTGTCAACGCTGTTACCGAGAACGTCGCGGAGCGTCATCTTATTGACGATTTCCTGAAGTTTATCTTCCGACTTGACGTCGCCGAGCGTGTAATCGCAGAATATCGCGAGCATTCCGCCGACCGCATTGCCGTCGCCGTCCTGCCATTCGCTTCCCGTTTCCGTATCGGTATACGTATATCTCAGAATATCACCGATCTTGAGGGCTTCGATCTTGTTCATCATCTCGTTAACGCCGTCGCCGTCCATAACGCTTCCGACGGAAACTTCCGCAATCGTCGCGGTAAGTTTGCCGACTTCGTCGCCTTGACGTCTTACTGCGTAAGTGCCGCTCGGGTCAACGCTGACAACGAACTTGTCACCCGATTTCCGATAGTTATAATATTTGGTTACCTGCGCTCCGCCTTCGCTCTCGGTCGCTTTCATATATCCCATAAGTTCGCCGAGCGAAAGCTCTTTGATCTTAGCGAATATATCAGCGCCGCCGGTAAGGTCGTCGAGCGTGATTGCGCACAGTTTCGCATAGAGCGCGTCCGCTTCGAGGAGTTTCTTCTCCGCCGTGGTGGTTCCGTCCGCTGCCTCAACGATAACGTCCGCTTCCTTATACCAAGTGCAGTTTTCGTCGTGCTTATGTCCGGTCGCAGTGTTGCCGCAAACGTAACCGAGCACTTCCGCGAGATAAGTTCCTTCCGTGAGCTGGCTGACTTTGAAGCCGTCGTCGCCCAGGACGTCGCCTACCTTAATATTGTAAACTTTCTTGAGAAGCAGTCCGTTGAACCCGCTTGCGAATTCGATTTCGCCCTCGTTGTTCGTCCACTTATCCGTCGTTTCATCGTAAACATTGGAGCCTTTGTCGAGCAAGTTACCGAGTCTGACGCCGCCGAGCAGTCTGTCGGACATAAGGTATGCCTTTGCGTTCTTGCCGCTTACTTTCGCGATGAACGTCTTGAGGTTTTCGTTGACGATCCTGTCGAGGATAGCGGCGTACTTGCCGGTTACCGTCCATTCGCCCGTTTCTTCGTCGAACGACGTTACGATATCGGTACTACCCTTTCTTTCCATAGAGATGCCGATGAAGTCGCAGAGGACGTCGCCGACCGACAGATTTTCGAACTTCGCCTTGACGAACTTCGTGAACGAACCGTAATTCTTCTTGCTGTTGCGGATATCGCCGACGGTGCTGTTGAGCACTTCGTCAAACAGTTTTTCGAATCTTCCGTCGAACGTCCAGAGGTTGGTTTCCGCGTTGTATTCCGCCGTCGCCGTGAAGCCCTTGACTTTCTTGCCGTCGCCGAACTTTCTGACGATCGAGCCGAAGCCGAGGTCTGCAAGCGTGAAGGAATCTACCTTCGAGAACGCATAGTTCTTAAGATCTTTCTTGTTGTCGAGAACTTCCTTAAGGTTGGTGTTAAGGAGAACGTTTTCGACGTGATCGAGCGCAAGACGATCGATCGACCATTTATCGTTCTCGTCAAGAACGAGTTTCGAGCCCTTGAATACCTTATAGAGGATATTTTCGGTCTTGCTGTTGAAACCGAGAACGTTACCGAGCGTAACGTGTTCAGCCGCTTTGTCGAACAGTTTGAAGTCCGTCTTGAGCGATTCGACCACGTTGAGCTTGAACAGATAATCGATCATCGGGTTGGTTGCGCCGTCCGATCTTTCATACTTGCCGCTTTCGCCGTTAAGCGTATAGCCGGCGAGTTTACCGAATTTTTCGCCCCATGTCGAGTCTTTGCCGAACGCCTTGGTCGCGATCTTGACGAGAAGCGGGTTGTTGATCTTGTAAAGAACGACGCCCGCGCCCACCGCGACGCCCGCGACGACGAGTTTTTCGGTCTTGCTCATCGCGTCGAACGCTTTGCTGTAGTTGAACGACGGGTTGCCGATCGTTCCGCCTACCGCGAGTTCGAGGTATTTATAGAGCTTTTCGAGTTTGGCGTTAAGTCCGTTTGCCTTTCCGGTAACGACCTTGACCGAAGCGAGAACGTCCGCAAGTTCGATATTCTTGACGTCCGCCTTGATCGTTCCGAGGTATACGTTAACGGTCAGTTTTTCGATTTCGCCGAGCGAAGCCTTAACGTAAACGTTCATTCCGCCGACGATCTTGTTGAGTTCCGCGGTCATAACCGAAACGTTCGCGCTGCGGCTGAAGCCGAATCCGCTTACCGTTCCGTAGAATGTTTCGCCGAGGAGCGCCGCCGCCGCTTCGAGTTTTTCGGTATATTTCTTCTTGGTCGCGATATCGACGATCGTTTCGCCGAGGTCGATAAGTCCGCTTATCGAAATATTCTTGCTTGCGGAAACGATCTTGCCGAGAAGCGCGTCGCCGTAAAGCGCGCCGACCTTGTCGAAGATTTCGTTGACGTCGTCGTTACCTTTGACGATCGCTTTCACGTCGCTTACGAGAATGGAAATCGAGGTACTCGGGTTGAATCCGAAGCCGCTCACCGTTCCGTAGAACATATCGTCGAGGAGTTGCGCCGAAGCGTCGAGTCTCTCGGTATATTTCTTCTTGGTCGCGATGTCGACGATCGTTTCGCCGAGATCGATAAGTCCGCTTATCGAAATATTCTTGCTTGCGGAAACGATCTTGCCGAGAAGCGCGTCGCCGTAAAGCGCGCCGACCTTGTCGAAGATTGCGTTGACGTCGTCGCCACCCTTGACGATCGCTTTCGCGTCGCTTACGAGAATGGAAATCGAGGTGCTCGGGTTGAAGCCGAAGCCGCTCACCGTTCCGTAAAACATATCGTCGAGGAGTTTCGCCGAAGCGTTAACTCTGTCTTCCTGTTTATTATCGGTAGCCGCGTTCGCGATAGCGGCAGAGCTGTTAAACAATCCGCTCATCGAGAGTTCTTTCGTGGCTTTTACGATATCTTTAACCTGAACGTCCGGATACAATCCCGCGATTTCGCCGAACGTCGTCTTGAGCATGGTCTCGACCTTGCCGCTTGCGTACTTATCGGATACCGCTTTCGCGATCATCGCGATATCGTCCACGACGAATTTATCTTCGAAAGCACCCTTGAAGTCGAAGCCTTTTGTGAGAACGTCGTGTAGTTTAAGCTCGAAGATCGTGCTTGCGAGTTCGTTTTCTTCGTCCTCATACAGATATTTGCCGTCGACCGCGGTATAACCCGCCGCTTTAGCCGCAAAATCGCCGATAGTCTTGTCTTTTGCAACCTTGTCTGCGAGCGCAACCAGTTTGTCGTTCGCAACGAAGTACATAATCGTACCCGCGCCGAGCGCCACGCCGCCGCCGATTGCCAGTTCATACCACTTCGCCTCGTTTACGAGCCCGTCGAAGTCGAACTTGAGGTTCGAAAGTTTACCGTTGAGCGATGCTTTTGCGAGCGCCGCGATTCTCTCGGTAACGCTCTTCGTCGCTCCGATATGGCTGAGGACCGCCGAAGTGCTGTCGATAACCGAAGTCACTTCGAGTTCTTTGCTGTCTTTTACAAACGAGCCGAACGTGTTCGTCTTGTTCGGATAAAGTTCGGTAACTTTGGCGACGAGTTCTTCGACCACGCCGTCGAGCGTTGCCGATTTACCTTTAAGCCACTGTCCGTAAACGTTGTTTGCTTTGTTTGCAACGTCGGACACCACCGCGTTTCGTTCGATACCGACTTTGCAAACGTCGCCCGCAACGAGCGCTTTCGCAAGTTCGGTGAGCGAGGTTATCTTCGCGTTATAAGTTTTACCGAACGCTTTCGCCGTGCCGATTCCGATCGTGCCTGCCGCGTCGATAAGTTTGTCTATCTTGAGCGTTTTGACTTCGTCTTTAGCGTTTCTCAATTTAATGCCGTTGAACACGCCGCCGACCGCATCGAACACGCTGTCAACCGCAGGTTGAGCCTTGCCGGTTCCGATAGCGTTTACGAGCGCTTTCGCCTTATCCGCAATCACGTTGATCGCCGCGTCGCCGTCAAACTTGATTCCTCCGCCGCTCGTTCCGGTCGCGATATACTGACCGAGGTCGGAAGTTTTCGCTATGATATTCGTGGGCTTTTCTTTGTTTTCGACCGCTTTAAGAGCGACCTTTTCCGCATAAGCTATGATTTCGTCGACCGGGAGTTCTTTGCTTGCCGCAACGAAGCCGTTCAGCGTGATTCCGCTGTACAGTTCGCCGAGCCCCGAAATCGCTTCTTTGACAACACCTTTCGCTTTTTCGTTGAACTTGATTTCGTCAACGATAGCGTTCGTTTCGTCCGCGATTTCGTTTATCGTCGCTTCGTCGTTAAACAGCGGGTAACTTACCTTGCCGCAAACGCGAGTGTTTGCGTATTCCGCCGCGGTGCGGATAACGTCCGCTTGCTTCGACGCCGCTGTCGCCGCAACTTCAGCCGCCGCGTTTATCCCAACGTTAACGTCGAGATCCTT